>CAZVVC010000345.1:0-3673 GCA_964630425.1 uncultured Bifidobacterium sp.
GACGTCAACGGCGAGCAGCGCAATCGCGGCCTGGAACTGTCGTTCTTCGGCGAGCCCATCGACGGCCTGCGGCTGTTCGGCGGCCTGTCGCTTCTCGACGCCAAGCTGGTGAACACCCAGGACGGTCTGAACGAGGGCAACACGCCCGCCGGAACCCCGACGCGGACCTTCACGCTTTCAGCGGAATGGGACGTCGCCCCGCTGCCGGGCCTGACCGTCACCGGCGGCCTCACCTCGGTGAGCCGCCAGTTCAGGGACGACACCGAGACGCTGACCGTGCCTGCGTTCACGATCTTCGACCTCGGATTGCGTTATGCGCTCGAGACGCGGACTCCCATCGTCATCCGGGCCAACGTCACCAATCTTCTCGACAAGAAATACTTCTCGTCGGCCTACGGCCAGGCGGGAACATTCGGCACGCCGCGCACCGTCCTGGTCTCGGTAAGCGTCGATCTGTAAGTCGGACGTGGATATGAGCCATCCAAGGGGCCTTATCCCGCGCGCCACTATGGAAACATGACCGATCATCGTCGTTGCGTCGGAGGCTTTTGGAGCGTCGACATCGGATCGCCCAGGACGTTCCTTCTGTCGGCGGAGATGGCGTTCTGATGCAGGCGGGTCATGGAAGAATGGCGCAGCCCCTGAAGGTGGCGAACCGTTTCGCGGCGGGTGTGATCGGCGGCTACGCCTTCGCCTACGGATTCGTCGCCCTGGCGACCGTCGCCGGGTTCGCGGCGGGCCTGCGCTTCTTCGAGTCGCACACGCTGGCCAACCTGCTGGTCTTCCTGGTCTATCTCGTCGCCCTGCTGTGGGGCTTCGCCACGCGCAGCGTCACTCGTGTCTGGGCCGTGCTGGCGGGCGGCGGGGCGGTGATGGCCGCGGCGGCCTGGGCGCTGTCCCGGGCCATGACAGCGTAACGGAGGTTCCCATGCGCGAGACGTTCCGCCTGTCCATGGCGTACCTGCACACCTGGTTCGGCCTCGTGCTGGGCTTCGTGCTGATCGTCGTCTTCTTCTTCGGCGCGCTGTCGGTGTTCGACCGCGAGATCGACCGGTGGAGCGTGCCGGAAACGCGGGCGCACGCCGCCCCGCTGCCGTCGTTCGACCGTGTCGTCCGTCCGCTGTTCGAGCAGGTCCGGCCGGATCCGGAAAGCATCGAGGAGGAGGCCAGGAACGTCATCGGCCCGATCCCGCCCGCGCACACGCTCGCGGCGTCCGACTGGTGGGTGGGCACCGGGCACCGAGACCCGCTGCTGTGGCTCTACGTCACCTACGACCTGCCCAACAAGCCGAAGGACGCGGACGTCGATCATGCTCACGTCCACGGCCATCTGACGCTCAATCCCCGCACCGGCGAACGGGTGCCGGACGACGTCGCCGAGCGTCTGCATGTGGGCTCGGAATTCTTCTATCCCATGCATTTCATGCTCCACCTCTCGTGGATCGACCTGGGCTACTGGATCGTGGGCCTGGCGGGCATGGCGATGCTGGCCGCGCTGGTCAGCGGCGTGGTCATGCACCGGCGCATCTTCCGCGAGTTCTTCACCTTCCGGCCCGAGAAGGCCACGCTGCGCAGCACGCTCGACCTGCACAACCTCACCGGCGTGCTGGCGCTGCCCTTCCTGTTCGTCATCACCCTGTCGGGCCTGCTGATCTTCGCCGGCTTCTACGTGCGGTCCGTCGACACGCTGACCAGGCCGCTCGTCAAGGCGCAGGAGCGGGTGGAGGTCGCCCGCACGCCGTTGCCGGAGCATCCCGCCAAGCGCGCGGGCACGCTTGCCTCGGTCGATGCCATGATGGAAGCGGCGAAGGCGCGCTGGCAGACCCGCGGCATCCCCGGCGAGGTGGGCTCGGTCTCCGTCACCCATGTGGGTGACGCCAACGCCTATGTCAGCATCTCGCGCGACAACGTGGACCGGGTGGCGACCAGCGAGGCGCTGCATTTCCACGGGGCGACCGGGCAGCTGTTGTACGAGGATCCGCCGACCCGTCCGGTCGACGCGGTCAACGGTTTCCTGACCGGCCTGCACTTCCAGCAATTCAAGCATTGGGGCCTGCGCTGGCTGCTGTTCACGGGCGGGCTGATGGGCTGCGCCTGCATCGCCACCGGCTTCCTGTTCTTCGTCGAGAAGCGCAAGCGGCAGCACGCGGCGGCCGGCACCGGCGGCGCGCGCTGGACCGATGCGCTGGCGGTGACCACGGTGACCGGCATGGTGGCGGCGACGGCCGCCATGCTTGTCGCCAACCGGCTCCTGCCCACCGGCATCGCCCATCACGACATATGGCAGCAGGTGGTGTTCTGGGCGGCATGGCTGGCGGCACTGGGCCATGCGCTGTGGCGCTCGGCCCCCGTGGCCGCCGGCGGGGTCTCTCCGGCCTGGCGCGAGCAGGCCGCGGTGATCGCGGTCCTGGCCGTCGTCGCCGTGCTCGCGAACTGGGTCACCACGGGCGACCATCTCGTCCGCACCATCGGCGAGGGCTATTGGCCGGTTGCCGGCATGGATCTGGTGTTGCTCGCCGGAGCGGGGATCGCGGCCTGGACCGCCGTCCGGCTTCGCCGGCGCGCCGCGTCGTCCCGTCCGGGCAGGCAACGCGCCGAACCGGCGAGCCAGGAGGCGGCCGGCCATGTCTGATGCGGTATTGCTGGTGGCCGGCTTCGCCGTCGCCACCCTGGGCATGGCCTTTCTTGCCCTCTCGATCACGGCCCATTGGCGGCAGGCGTTCGGTGACCGGCCGCAACGGCGGGTGGCCCGGATCGGTCTGCGCGCCGGCGGGGCCGTGCTGCTCGCCGCCGCCTTTGCCGCCTGCGCGGCGGCTGACCCGGTCTCGATGGCGGTTCTCGTATGGACCATGATGCTGACCGCCGCGGCGTTGCTGGTCGTCTTCTCCTTCACCCTCGCGGCCCGCCGCGGTCGATCCCGCCCCTGATGCCTCGTTGAGTGGCGGGGAAGGGGAGCGCCTATCCGCCTCCTGACATCAGCAGCCTCGCGCCGGGGCCTTCCTCGGCCAGGGCGTCCTCGGGGTTGCGCAGCGGGCAGTCGGCCAACGACAGGCAGCCGCAGCCGATGCACTGGTCGATCTGGTCGCGCAGGCGGGAAAGATCGGCGATCCGCTGGTCCAGGTCGTTGCGCCACAAGGTCGAGAACGCCTGCCAGTCCGCGTGGTCGGGCGCGCGGCCGGCGGGCAGGGTGTCGAAGGTGGCGCGGATATGCGACAGCGGGATGCCGGCGCGCTGGGCCACCCGGATCACCGCCACCCGCCGCAGGGTGCCGCGCTCGTAGCGGCGCTGGTTGCCCGCGGAACGGTGGCTTTGCAGCAGGCCCTTGCTCTCCCAGAAGTGCAGGGTGGAGACGGGCACGCCGCTGCGCTCGGACACTTCGCCGACGGTCAGCAGGCGGCTTCTGTCCACGTGCGGGTGGACGGTCATGCGATAATCCTTGACCTGAACCATGGTTGAGGTTTTATACACGTCGTCGGCTTGCATCAGCAAGCCGCCCCGGCGGGACCGAGGCGACTTCAAGGAAAGCCGACATGCTGCTTACCCCCGACCCCATCCCACGCACCGACAGCGGCCAGGAAACCCGTGGTGCCGCGCCGCGCCGCGTCGTGGCCTGGAAGCCGCTCGGCATCACCGCGCTGATCCTCGTGGTGCTGCTCGCGGGCATCTTCGGCTG
>CAZVVC010000346.1:0-3646 GCA_964630425.1 uncultured Bifidobacterium sp.
CCCAGGCTGTATCCGGCCAGGATCTGGGCGATCTGCATCACCTGCTCCTGGTAGATGATGACGCCGTAGGTCTCCTCCAGCACCGGCCGCAGCCAGTCGTGCATGTAGGTGGGCTCCTCCTCGCCGTGCTTGCGCTTGACGTAGGTGGGGATGTTGTCCATCGGCCCCGGGCGATAGAGCGCCACCAGCGCGATGATGTCCTCGAACGCGTCGGGCTTCATGCTCTTGAGCACATCGCGCATGCCCGAGCTTTCCAACTGGAAGATGCCGACCGTGTCGCCCTTCGACAACATGCGGAACGTCTTCTCGTCGTCGAGCGGCAGGTTGGCCATGTCCACGTCGATGCCGCGCCGCTTGATCAGCCGCACCGAGCGGTCGATCACGGTCAGCGTCTTGAGGCCGAGGAAGTCGAACTTCACCAGCCCGGCCGGCTCGACCCACTTCATGTTGAACTGGGTCACCGGCATGGGCGAGCGCGGGTCGCGGTAAAGCGGCACCAGCTCGTCGAGCGGCCGGTCGCCGATCACCACGCCGGCCGCGTGAGTCGAGGCGTTGCGGTACAGACCCTCGAGCTGCAACGCGGTCTCCAGCAGGTGCGCGACGGATTCGTCCGAATCCCGTTCGGCCTGCAACCGCGGCTCGCCGTCGATGGCCTCGGCCAGGGTCACCGGCTTGGCGGGATTGTTGGGCACCATGCGGCACAGCCGGTCGACCTGGCCGTAGGGCATCTCCAGCACGCGGCCCACGTCGCGCAGCGCGGCGCGGGCCTGGAGCTTGCCGAAGGTGATGATCTGGGCGACCTGGTCGAAGCCGTATTTCTCCTGCACGTAGGAGATGACCTGGCCGCGCTTCTCCTGGCAGAAGTCGATGTCGAAGTCGGGCATCGACACGCGTTCCGGGTTCAGGAAGCGTTCGAACAGCAGGCCGAAGCGCAGCGGATCGAGATCGGTGATCTTCAGCGCCCACGCGGCGACCGACCCGGCGCCCGAGCCACGGCCCGGCCCGACCGGCACGTCGTGATCCTTGGCCCATTTGATGAAGTCGGACACGATCAGGAAGTAGCCGGGGAACCGCATCCCGATGATGACGTCCAGCTCGAATTCCAGCCGCTCGCGATAGGGCTTCGCCGCCGCCTCGCGCGCCGCTGCGTCCATGCCGGGCCTGAACACCGACTGCTCCAGCCGCTGCTCGAGGCCCTCGCGCGCCTGGAGGCGCAATTCCTCCACCTCGTCCTTGTCGCGCGAGAACTTGGGCAGGATCGGCTTGTGGGTACTGACCATGAAGGCGCAGCGCCGGGCGATGACCACCGTGTTGTCGATGGCCTCGGGGATGTCGGCGAACAGCACCTTCATCTCCTCGGCCGACTTGAAATAATGCTCGGGCGTGATGCGCCGGCGCTCGGTCTGGCCCACATAGGCGCCGCCGGCGATGCACAGCAGCGCGTCGTGGGCCTCGTACATGGCCCGGTCGGCGAAGAACACGTCGTTGGTGGCGACCAGCGGCAGGTCGAGCGCATAGGCCAGGTCGATGAACGCGGCCTCGGTCCGCTGCTCGTCGTCCTGCATGTGGCGCAGGATCTCCACATAGGTCCGGCCCGGAAAGGCCGCCGAGATGCGCCGCAGCAGCGCCTCGGCCGCCGGAAGCTGGTTTTGCAGGATCAGCCTGCCGATCGGCCCTTGCGGGCCGCCGGTCAGCAGCAGCAGCCCTTCGCTGGCCTCGAGCAGCGCGGCCAGCGGCACCTGCGGGTCGCTGCCGGCCTCGCTCTCCATGAACGAGCGGCTGACCAGCCGGATCAGGTTCCGGTAGCCGGTCTCGTTCTGCACCAGCACGACCACCGCCGCCGGATCGGGCGGCTGCTGGCCCAGCGGCGCATCGGCATAGGCGACGCGCAGCAGGCAGCCGATGATGGGCTGGATGCCGGCCTCGGCCATCAGCACCGACTGCTCCAGCGCCCCGAACAGATTGCCCATATCCGTCACCGCGACCGCCGGCATGCGATTCTTCCCGCACAGCTTGGTCAGCGCCTTCAGGTGAATCGCGCCCTCGGACAGCGAATAGGCGGAATGGACGCGGAGATGGATGAAATCAGCCAAGGGGAACGCCTGTCGAACCAGAATCAGCGGTGTGCCGCCAGCGGAACCACAAGATACTGCTCCGCGCCGCCCCGGACAAACACTACGGGGCCAGCGCGCGGCAGGAAGCTGTGGATAGCTTCATGATCCCGAGGGGCCTATCCGGCCTCGATCAGGCCGCCGTGCAGCAGGATGCGCCGGTCCATCCGGTCGGCCAGCACGCCGTTGTGGGTGGCGATCAGGGCGCCGACGCCGTCCTCGCGGGCGACGCGCAGCAACTCGGCGAACACCGCGTCGGCGGTGGCCTCGTCGAGGTTGCCGGTGGGCTCGTCGGCCAGCAGGATCTTCGGGCTGTTGGCCATGGCGCGGGCGATGGCGACGCGCTGCTGCTCGCCGCCCGAAAGCTGGGTGGGATAGTGCTCCAGCCGCTGGCCGAGACCCAGACGGGACAGCAGCTCCCTCGCCCGCTCGCGCGCCGCCGGCGGGGACTTGCCCGCCACCATCTGCGGCAACGCCACGTTGTCGGTGGCGCTGAACTCGGGCAGCAGGTTGTGGAACTGGTAGACGAAGCCCACCGTCTCGCGGCGGATCGCGGTGCGTTCGCCGTCGGACAGGCGGGCGCACGAGCGGCCGGCGATGACGATGTCGCCCGTGTCGGGCGTATCGAGCAGGCCGGCGATGTGCAGCAGGGTGGACTTGCCCGCGCCGGACGGCCCGAGCAGGGCGATCACCTCGCCGCGCGCCACGTCGACGCTGGCGCCGCGCAGCACGTCGAGCCGGCCCTGCCCCGCGTCGAAGCTCTTCTTCAGGTCGATCAGCCGCAGCGCCGCCTCACTCATAGCGCAGCGCCTCCACCGGATCGAGACTGGCCGCCCGCCACGCGGGATAGATGGTCATCAGCAGGCTGAGCAGCATGGCGATGCCGGTGACCAGGCCCACCTCCAGCGGGTCGATCATGGCCGGCAGGCCGTCGATGCCATAGACCTCCGGCGGGAAGAAGGTGGTGTTGAGCAGCCTGCCCAGGCCGCCCAGGATCTCGTTGCGGAAGTTCAGCAGGATCACGCCCAGCAGGAAGCCGAGGATGGTGCCGCTGACGCCGAGCAGGCCGCCGCACAGGATGAACACCTTCATCACCGAGCGCTTGGAGGCGCCGATGGTGCGGAGCACGGCGATGTCCCTGCCCTTGTCCTTCACCAGCATGATGAGGCCGGAGATGATGTTGAGCGCCGCCACCAGCACGATCATGGTCAGGATCATGAACATGACGTTGCGCTCGACCTGGAGCGTGGCGAAGAAGGTGCGGTTGGTCTGGCGCCAGTCGGTCAGGTAGATCTGGCGCTGCGCCGCCGCCTCCACCGGGCCGCGCAGGCTGTCCACGGCGTCGGGATTGTCGACGAACACCTCGATCTTCTGCGCGATGCCCTCGGCATTGAAGAACAGCTGGGCTTCCGCCAGCGGCATGTAGATGATCGCCGCGTCGAACTCCGACATGCCGATCTCGTAGACCGCGGTGACGGGATAGATCTTCTGCCGCGGCGTGACGCCGAAGGGCGTGACGTCGCCTTCGGGCGCGA
>CAZVVC010000347.1:0-3616 GCA_964630425.1 uncultured Bifidobacterium sp.
CAGATGACAGCCCTGATAACTTACAAGGGCTACCGGCTTGGGATATGAGGGTGGGGAGGCGAATGCAGACCGGGACCCACCCCAAACCCCTTACGACTTGAATACGACCGTCTTGTTGCCGTTGTCGAGGATGCGGTGCTCGGCGTGCCAGCGGACGGCGCGGTTCAGCACGACGCTTTCGATGTCGCGGCCGATGCGGACCATGTCCTCCGGGGTCTGGACGTGGTCGATGCGCTCCACCGCCTGCTCGATGATCGGGCCTTCGTCGAGGGCCTGGGTGACGTAGTGGGCGGTGGCGCCGATGATCTTCACGCCGCGCGCATGGGCCTGGTGATAGGGCCGGGCGCCCTTGAAGCTGGGCAGGAACGAGTGGTGGATGTTGATCGCCTTCCACTCCAGCGCGCGGCACATGTCGTCGGACAGGATCTGCATGTAGCGGGCGAGCACCACCAGGTCGATCTCCAGCGATCCGACCAGTTCCTTGATCCGCTCCTCCTGGCGCTGCTTGGCGTCGGGCGTCACCGGCAGGTACTGGTAGGGGATGCCGTGCCACTCGACCAGCGAGCGCATGTCCTCGTGGTTGGAGACGACGGCGCGGATGTCGATGGGCAGGGTGCCGACCCGCCAGTCGTGCAGCAGGTTGTTGAGGCAGTGGCCGAACTTGCTGACCAGCACCATCACCCGGCATTTCTGCTCGGCGGGGACGATGCGGAAATCCATGGAGAACCTGTCCGAGACGGCCAGGAACTCCTGCTGCAGCCTGTCGCGCCTGGGCAGTCTGGGGCCGCCCGCATGGAACACGGTGCGCAGGAAAGACCGCTTGGAGACCGGATCGGCATAGTGCGACAGCTCGGTGAGGAAGCCGTCGCGCTCCGCCAGGAAATTGGTGACGGCGGCGACGATGCCCGTGCGGTCGGGGCAGGTCAGCGTCAGGACATAGCTTTCTGGGGGAGCGGTCATGGATCGTCTCGTTGGCTCTGGCTCGTCGGGCTGCGCCGCGCCTAGGCGTTCAGGTCGGCGGCCTTGTCCTTTAGCCATATCCAGAGATCGACCGCAAGCGAGCGATCCACGATCAGCTCGTATGAATCGGCTTCGGACCGCGCGTGGATCAGCACGTCGATGGCGGCGATCTGGGTCCCGGCGAAGCGGCCGGGGCCGAACACCCGGCGGTGCAGGTCCTGCTCGCATCCGCGCACCAGCAGCTCGTGGGCCAGCCGGCCGGTCAGCTCGATCGAGACATGGCCGTCGCTGACGTCGTTCACCGCGGCGGCGATGCCGGCCGAGGTGCGGATCAGCCGCTCGCCCAGGCCGTAGCCGCGCTCGTAGCACACCAGCCAGCGGTTCGGCGCCAGCCAGTAGCAGCACGGGTCGTCGCCGGTCAGGTCGCTCGCGTGCTCGGGCAGGGGCGCGCCCAGCGCGGTGGCGACGCTCCTGGAAACGGCGGTCGAGCCGTCGGTCACGACCATCAGCTTGTAGCGGCCCGGATTCTCGCGCAACTCCAGGCCGGTCCGGACCAGCCGCGCGAACGACTGGTTGCCCGCTTCTTCCTTGAGCGGCGATGCGGCGGCGATCTCAGCCAAAGCGGCGTCTCCCGCTGGGGTCGAACACGGGCGGCTTCACGATGCGGGCCGGCGCACTGCTGCCCCGCGCGGCCACGCGGACGGTGTCGCCCAGCCGCTGATGGCCGTTGACCACCAGCGCCAGCGTCACTGGCTGGCCGACGGCGTCGCTGTCGAAGCTGAGGACGATGCGGCCCTGCCGGTGGTCGGCGCTGCCGTCCAGCGGCACGATGGTGCCCGACTGGGGCAGCACGACCGCCGCGTCCTCGCTGCGCAGCGCCACGAGCTGGGCGCGGTCCTGCGGCCCGCTGCGCGCGCGGGCGAGGGCGCTCCTGCCGACGAAATCCTGCTCCTTCAGCCGGAACTTGCCCACGGGGTCGAGGTCGAACGGCGTCAGGCTGCGCGGCGCCACCACCGGGACGTCGATGCGGCCCTTCTCGGCGGCCAGCCGGTGCAGGGCCAGCTCGCCGACCGCCCGCAGGCCGTAGCGCGCCCCGGCGGCGCTGAGGATGCCCCACATGGCGCGGCCGTGATTGGCCGGCATGCTGATCTCGAACGACACCTCGCCGATATTGCCGGTGCGCACGATCCGCACCGGCGCGCCGGCCAGGGTGCCCTCGCGCACGGCGAGGAACGGGAAGGCGGCGGTGGAGACGTCGATGTCCCGGTCCAGTTCCAGCAGCACCTGGCGCGCGCGCGGCCCGGCCAGCAGGAACGTCGCCCAGGCCGAGGTCAGCGGCGAGATCAGCACCGTCATGCCCTTGAGGTCGGTGGACAGCCAGCTCTCGAACCATTCGCGCACCGGACCGTCATTGCCGGGCGAGGTGTGCACCAGGAAGCGGTCGTAGTCGAGCCGCGCCACCACGCCGTGATCGACCACGGTGCCGCCGTCGTCGAGCAGGCGGCCGTAGCGCGCGGTGCCCACGGGCATGTCGATGATCCTGTTGCAGTAGAGGAATTCGAGGAATTCGGGCGAATCCTCGCCGGCCACCTCGATCCGCCCCAGCATGGACAGGTCGCACAGCCCCGCGGCGTTGCGCGCCGCGTGCATCTCGGCCGTCACCGTGTCCTCGGGCGTCATGTTCTCGACGGGGTAGTAGGCCGGGCTGAGCCATCCGCCGGTGCGCCGGAACGCCGCGTCGCGCGCCGCGAAGATCGGGTGCGCCGGCAGCAGCCGCAGCGGCGGCTCGGGCTTCTTCTCCACGTTCATGGTGACGAAGTCGAAGCTCACCACCGGCCTGGGCGGCGTCAGCAGGGTGTCGGCGATGCCGCCCAGCCAGGTGTCGTCGGGCGACCGGCCCGCCGCCGTATGATCGCTGGTCGTCATGTCGCGGCGCCAGTCCACCCACTGCCGCGCCCGGTTGCTCAGGCCCGACTGGGGCACCTGCCACAGGGCCATGCCCGTGGTCGGCCCCGGCTGCCCGTCGGTCCAGGGCACGGTGATCTCGTCGCCCCCGGCGAAGCCGACGGCCCTGGCGGCGGCGGCTCCCGCGTCGCGGCCCGAGGCGAGCGCGTGACCCAGCGAGCCGTCGCCCCGCACGCTGCCGACGGCGAAGGCGATCGCGCCCAGCTCGGCCGGCACCAGCGCGGCCACCGCGGGATCGTAGACGACGTTGCCGCCGGCCTGGCGCAGCAGGTCGATGCGCGGGTTCCAGCCGCCCGAGGTGGCGACGAAGCGGCAGTCGAAGCGGCGCCTGGCGCCGTCGACCCGGCCATCGCCCAGATGATTCACCTCGAGATAGTCCACATGGGTGTCGCCGGCGATCTTGGTCACCACATGGCCGCCGAACAGGTTGATGCCCCGGTCGCACATGGCCGCGATCATCTCGGCGCGCAGCTCGCGGCGCGCGTCGATCACCGTGTCGATGGGCAGCCCTTCGTCATGCAGGCGCGCGGCCAGCTCCAGGGTGCGGTCGTTGTTGCTCACGACGGCGATGGGGCCGTCGGCCGGGCGCAGCGCGAACTGGCGCGAATAGCCCAGGACGGCGCTCGACAGCATCACGCCGGGCGTGTCGTTGTCCGGGAACACGAAGGGGCGCTCGACGGTGCCGGAGGCG
>CAZVVC010000348.1:0-3604 GCA_964630425.1 uncultured Bifidobacterium sp.
GGCGCCCTCCTCCAGCGGCGCGCGGCCGACATATTCCACGCGGACTTTGGCCGTGCCCGCCATCTGGAAGCCCAGCAGTTCGGCGGCCCTCTTCGACATGTCGATGATGCGCCCGCGCGCATAAGGCCCGCGGTCGTTCAGCCGCACGACCATGGACCGGCCGTTCTCCAGATTGGTCACCCGCACCAGCGACGGCATGGGCAGCGTGCGGTGCGCCGCGCTGACCAGCTCCATGTCGAAGACCTCGCCATTGGCCGTGCGGGCGCCGTGGAACTGCGGCCCGTACCACGACGCGATCCCGGTTTCGGAATAGTTCGGGTCCTCGCGCGGCACATAGGTGACGCCGTTGATGACATAGGGATTGCCGACCTTGTAGATGCCGCCCTTCCCGCTCGGCGTCGGCGCCTCGCCCCAGGGCGGCGTGGTCGGCACCGTGGTCGGCGTGGGTGCCGCCGCGACCGGTGGCGCATGGGTCGGCGCCGGGCGCTTCGGCTGCGCGGCGCAGGCGGCCAGCAGCGCGCAGGCGGCGACGGGGGCGAGCCTCCGTACGATCATGTTACTGCTTCACCAGGTCGGCCAGCCGCCCGACGGCGATGGCATAGAAGTTGGCGCAGTTGTAGCGCAGGATCGCCCGGTAGTTGCCGAAGGTCAGGAACGCGCGCCCGGTCTCGCCGTCGGGCTCGACCAGCGTCGCCTCCAGGTCGCTGGCGGGCAGGTCCCCGCCCGCGCGGTCGCGCACGCCCATGGCCTGCCATTCGGACACGGGCAGCGCCCTCGAGTGCTGGTTCATGGCGCGGCACCCGCCCTTGTCGTAGCTGCCCACCGCCGCCAGCTTGGCCGGGAAGCCGGCCGGCAGGCTGACCTCGTAGCCCCAGACCTGCTCGCCCTTCCAGGCATAGGATTTCAGGTAGTTGGCGATGGAGGCGAAGATGTCGCCCGGATTGTTCCAGATGTCCCGGTGGCCGTCGCCGTCGAAATCGGCGGCGTATTGCAGGTAGCTGGTCGGCATGAACTGGGGCTGGCCCATGGCGCCGGCCCAGGACGCCTTCATCTCGCCGGTCGAGATGTAGTCCTTGTCGAGGATCTCCAGCGCCGCGAACAGCTCCTTGCGGAAATAGGTGCTGCGGCGCGGATCGTAGGCCAGCGTGGCGAGCGCCTGGATGGCGTTCTCGCCCGGCTTGACCTTGCCATAGGCCGTCTCCATGCCCCAGATGGCGACGATGTATTCGGGCTGCACGCCGTAGCGGTCGGCCACGCGGCGCAGGATGTCGGCGTTCTCGGTCATGGCCTTGCGGCCGTTGTCGATGCGGAGCTGGCTGACCCGCTTGGCCAGATAGGTGTCCAGCGTCTCGACGAACTCGGCCTGGTTCTGGTCGGCCTTCACGATCCGCTCCAGCGGCGTCAGCCCGGTCAGCGTGGCGTCGAGGATCTCGGCGCGGATGCCCTTGGCCTCGGCTTCCGTGCGGACGCCTTTCAGCCAGTCCTCCCATTTGGGCTGGCTGTCCTGGGCCGCGGCGGCGGTCGTCAGGGCGAAGGGCAGGATCAGGGCGAGCAGCAAACGGCGCATGGCGGGCGGCGGTCCTTTTCTTCTGGGTCCAAATACCGGTAGGAACTGGCATTTCCGCCCGCCGGACGCAACATGGAAGCGTCCGCCCTGGCCGGTTTCGTGCGATCGTCCCCGATTTCTACCGGCTGCGCGGCCGATTGGCCAGCCCGCCGCGGCCGAAATTGCGCCGTTGGGGATAACAGGCTAGAACACCGCCCACGGATAGGTGGCCGAGCGGTTTAAGGCACCGGTCTTGAAAACCGGCGTGCGTGCAAGCGTACCGTGGGTTCGAATCCCACCCTATCCGCCAAGCTATCCCCTTGATTTTATTACATTTTTTGGATTGATAGCGGATCGAAATAGTCCCGCAATGTCGGTACGTTAGCGGCCTCTCCCACAGCCTGAGGCCGAAACGGAGGCGCTCGGCGACATATCGGGGTCACTGTCTCTCTGATGTTCTCCGCATCAGGAAGCGTCGGTTCGCTTGCGGTGGAACGTCTCTAGCTTTACGAAGCGTATCCGGTGTGCGCCCATCCCGGTCGTTCGGCGAGCTGTTAAGCGATCCTGAAAGCGGACGTGGGTCGCAGTCCTTTGCCCGGCAGCGTTTGGGGGCAAACCACAACGTCCATCTTTAGCTGAGGGACATGAAATAGCGGACATGGCGGTTGGACAGAATTAATGTCCGCTTCCGCGCTCACCTTGTTAAAAGGGCGCCATTCTCGACCGAAAAATCGATCATTGAGCCGCCTAACTTACAACAGCATTGGTGTTCGAAACGGCATTAGTCCCAATCTTCCTCTTCACCCCAATGCCCGGGCTGAATGGGTGGCCATTTGACAGTCTCGAACTTTTTGAGCGCGGCGCTACCGAAATCGGGCTCGATGATTTCTGCCCAGGCGATGAGGCCGCGGACATGGTGAAAGATGCCAGAAACCGAGGTTTTACGGAAGGTCGCATGCCGAGAAGGCCCGTAATCTGCGTGCGTCAGATAGTGCAGATGGAAACGGATCATGTCCTTATATTCGCGGGCAAGCCGGGGCTCGTTTCCATCGACAAGCATGCCAAGGACGATGCGACGAGACCCAGGACCTCGGATTGTCGTCTTGCGATGATTGAGCCGAAAGCCGGCCTCGTTAAGGACCCTCGATACCTTTCGCTGGAAGCGGCGCACGTGCTCGAAATTCTTGTTCGGACCGCACGAGAAAGCCAAATCGTCGGCGTAGCGCGTATACTTCATGCCCTCCTGCTTCGCGAGCCGCGCAAGTATCTCATCGGTGTGCAGCATCACCAGATTGGACAGCATCGGGCTGGTCGGCGCGCCCTGCGGTAGCATCCCCTCAAGCGCGCACTGATAATAGGGAATTGCCGGCCACCTCTCGGCGGGGTCGGGCCGCGCGTCGCCGCGATTGACTGCCACCGTCACGATGCGTGCGAGTTCGAACGATAGTAGCCTGGAAAAGCCCAGCTGCGAGAAGACTTCTTCGACGCGCCCTTCGGAGATGCTGTGGAAGAAGTTTTCCAGGTCAATCTTGAGAAGCCAGGCGCAGCCACAATGCTCCTCCGCCGCCTCCAACGGTCGGGAATTCGGGTGGAATGCGTAACTGGCTGGATGCGCGCGGGTGTAGCGAAGGATATTGTCGACGATCCAGCGCTGCAGCTTCTTCAGCGTGTAGTCGGGCACGCTGATCATCCGTACGCGCGTACGGCCCGGAATGCGCTTCTTGAGGTAGAAGAACTTATAGGGCTTGGGGGCCCGTCGGCCCACGATGTCCCGAAGGTGTAGGAAGGATATGTCGGTCAGGTGACTCAAGTGCCGCAGCGTGAGCACGGGCGTTATCCGCGGATCAGCGCCACGGATGCGTTCCATCGTGGCGAGCGCGTTGTCGAGCACAACCTCGCTGATGCCTTCACGGCGCCCCTTGGATCGGTAGCGCTGAGAACTCGGCGTGGACATCTACTTTGACCCACCCGGGTGGGTGGTAGTGCGGAAATCGACCAAGACTTTGGCCTGCCCCCTGAAAAGTGGTCCTCCCTGAAGTATGGTTTTGCCATGAGGAG
>CAZVVC010000349.1:0-3581 GCA_964630425.1 uncultured Bifidobacterium sp.
GGGCGCCTCCTCGATCACCTTCTGGTGGCGGCGCTGGATCGAGCATTCGCGCTCGAACAGGTGGACCGCGTTGCCGTGGCCGTCCGCGAACACCTGGATCTCGATGTGGCGCGGCCGGGCGACGAACTTCTCCACCAGCATGGCGTCGTCGCCGAACGCGCTCATGGCCTCGCGCCGCGCCGCCTTCAGCTCCTTCCCGAAGGCGGCCGGATTGTCCACCCGGCGCATGCCCTTGCCGCCGCCGCCCGCCGCCGCCTTGATCAGCACCGGATAGCCGATGCGTTCAGCGGCCCCGGAAAGCACGCCGTCCGTCTGGTCCCCGCCGTGATAGCCGGGAACGACCGGCACGCCCGCCTGCTCCATCAGCGCCTTGGCCGCGCTCTTGTTGCCCATCCGCCGGATGGCATCCGCCGGCGGGCCGACGAAGGCGATCCCCGCCGCCGCGCAGGCCTCGGCGAAGGCGGCGTTCTCGGACAGGAAGCCGTAGCCCGGATGGATCGCCTCGGCCCCCGACGCGGCGGCGGCCCCGATGATCCGGTCGATCCTCAGATAGCTTTCCAGCGCCGGCGGCGGGCCGATCAGATGGGCCTCGTCGGCGAAGCGCACGTGCGGCGCGCCCGCGTCCGCCTCGGAATAGACGGCGACGGTCCGCATCCCCATGCGCCGCGCCGTGCGCATGACGCGCAGGGCGATCTCACCCCGGTTGGCGACGAGGACCGAACGGAACATGGGCTACATCCTGAAGACGCCGAAGCGGGTTTCGGGGATCGGCGCGTTGAGGCTGGCCGAGATGGACAGCGCCAGCACGCGCCGCGTGTCCGCCGGATCGATGATGCCGTCGTCCCACAGCCGGGCGCTGGCGTAATAGGGATGGCCCTGCTCGTCGTACCGGGCGCGGATCGGCGCCTTGAACGCCTCCTCGTCCTCGGCGGACCAGGGCTCGCCCCGCGCCGCCATGCCGTCGCGCTTCACCGTGGCGAGCACCGTCGCCGCCTGCTCGCCGCCCATGACGGAGATGCGCGCGTTGGGCCAGACGAACAGCAGGCGCGGGCTGTAGGCGCGGCCGTTCATGGCGTAGTTGCCCGCGCCGAACGAGCCGCCGACGATCACGGTGAACTTGGGCACTTTGGCGCAGGCGACAGCCGTCACCATCTTGGCGCCGTCCTTGGCGATGCCGCCCGCCTCGTATTTCCAGCCCACCATGAAGCCGGTGATGTTCTGCAGGAACACCAGCGGGATGCGCCGCTGGCAGCACAGCTCGACGAAATGGGCGCCCTTCAGCGCGCTTTCCGAGAACAGGATGCCGTTGTTGGCGACGATGCCCACGGGAAAGCCCCACAGCCGCGCGAAGCCGCACACCAGCGTCTCGCCATAGAGCCGCTTGAACTCGTCGAAGCGCGAGCCGTCCACCAGCCGGGCGATGACCTCGCGCACGTCATAGGACTGACGGCCGTCCCTCGGGATGATGCCGTGGATGTCCTCGGCCGGGTAGAGCGGCGGCTCGGGCGCGGCGAGATCGAGGTCGATCACCTTGCGCCGGTTCAGGTTGGCGACGATCCGCCGCGCCATGGCCAGCGCATGGGCGTCGTTCCCCGCCAGATGGTCGGTGACGCCCGAGACGCGCGCGTGCAGATCGCCGCCGCCCAGTTCCTCCGCGCTCACCGTCTCGCCGGTCGCCGCCTTCACCAGCGGCGGGCCGCCCAGGAAGATGGTGCCCTGGTTGCGGACGATGACGCTTTCGTCGGCCATGGCCGGCACATAGGCGCCGCCCGCCGTGCACGAGCCCATCACCACGGCGATCTGGGGAATGCCCTCGGCGGAGAGGTTGGCCTGGTTGTAGAAGATGCGGCCGAAATGGTCGCGGTCGGGGAACACCTCGTCCTGGCGCGGCAGGTTGGCGCCGCCCGAATCCACCAGATAGACGCAGGGCAGCCGGTTCTCGCGGGCGATCTCCTGCGCCCGCAGATGCTTCTTCACCGTCACCGGATAGTAGGTGCCGCCCTTCACCGTGGCGTCGTTGCACACGATCACGCATTCCGTGCCGGCGATCCGGCCGATGCCGGTGATGAGGCCGGCGGCGTTGACCGTGTCCTCGTACAGGCCGTGGCCGGCGAACTGGGACAGCTCCAGGAACGGCGCGCCGGGATCGAGCAGCGCGTCGATCCGCTCGCGCGGCAGCAGCTTGCCCCGCGCCACATGCCGCTCGCGGGACCGCGCGTCGCCGCCCAGCGCGATGGCGGCGGCCTTCGCCTTCAGGTCCTCCACCAGCGCCCGCATGGCGGCGGCATTGGCCTGGAACGCATCGGACGTGGTCTTGACGGACGTGGCTAACGGCTGCATCGCATTTCCCCTGCGACCAGTTGTAGCCAATTCCCTCTCCCTCCGGGAGAGGGTTAGGGTGAGGGACGTTCTTTCCGACGCTCCAGCCCTTCATCGACAACGCCCCTCACCTTCCCACGCGCTACGCGCGCGGGCCCCTTCCTCTCCGAAAGGGAGAGGGAAATAGTGACGGCGTTACTTGATCTTACCGGGTCGGGACCGGCTTCTCGCCCGAATAGTCGTAGAAGCCGCGGCCGGTCTTCTTGCCCAGCCAGCCGGCTTCGACATATTTCACCAGCAGCGGGCAGGGGCGGTACTTGCTGTCGGCGAGGCCGTCATACAGTACCTGCATGACCGACAGGCACACGTCCAGGCCGATGAAGTCGGCCAGCTCCAGCGGGCCCATGGGATGGTGCGCGCCCAGCTTCATGGCGGTGTCGATGGCTTCCACGTTGCCGACGCCCTCGTAGAGCGTGTAGACGGCCTCGTTGATCATCGGCACCAGGATGCGGTTGACGATGAAGGCCGGGAAATCCTCGGCATTGGTGGTGGTCTTGCCCAGCCTGTCGGCGAAGGCCTTCACCACCTTGTAGGTGTCCTCGACCGTGGCGATGCCGCGGATGATCTCCACCAGCTCCATCAGCGGCACCGGATTCATGAAGTGCAGGCCGATGAAGCGTTCGGGACGGTCGGTGGTCGAGGCGAGGCGGGTGACCGAGATCGACGAGGTGTTGGTCGCGATATACGCGTCCTTCTTCAGCGTCGTGCACAGCTCGGTGAAGATGGCGACCTTGACGGCTTCCTTCTCGGTCGCCGCCTCGATCACCAGGTCGCAGTCCGACAGGTCGGCGATGCCGCCCACCAGCGCGATCTGGTTCATGGCCCGCCGGTGCTCGTCTTCCGTGATGCGGCCACGGGCGACCTGACGGGCCATGTTGTTCTCGATGATCCCCAGCGCCTTCGACGCCGCTTCCGGATTGGCATCCATCAGCAGCACGCGGAAGCCGGCCAAGGCGGCCACATGGGCGATGCCGTTGCCCATCTGGCCCGCTCCGATGATCCCGACAGTCTGTATCATGGAATCCGCCTCGACCCTTTGGAGCATGGGGACAATTCCGTCAGAGCGCCTTTTCGAGCTCCGGCACGGCCTGGAACAGATCGGCCACGAGGCCGTAGTCGGCGACCTGGAAGATCGGCGCCTCCTCGTCCTTGTTGATCGCCACGATCACCTTGCTGTCCTTCATGCCGGCCAGGTGCTGGAT
>CAZVVC010000350.1:0-3575 GCA_964630425.1 uncultured Bifidobacterium sp.
GCGGCCGATGATCGAGCCGTTGCCGCCGCCGTCGCGGATGGCGCGGGCGTCGTCGAACACCGAATCGGCGCCCTTGGTGGCGCCGCCGGAGAACACCACGATGCGGCGGCCGTTGAACGAGGACTGCATGACGTGCTTCACGCGCGCGGCCTGGGTCGACAGGTCGATCTTCTGCTTCTCGTAGACCGCCTTGGCTTCCTTCTGCTCCAGGTGGTCGCTGGGCAGCTTGACCTTGATGATGTGCGCGCCCATCAGCGCCGCCATGTGCGCGGCATAGGCGCAGATGTCCATGGCGGTCTCGCCCTCCTTGGAGATGCCGCCACCGCGCGGATAGGACCACACGACCACGGCGAGACCGACCGACTTGGCCTCATCGGCCATCTCGCGAATCTCCTCCATCATCTCGAAGCAGTATTCCGAGCCGGGATAGATGGTGAAGCCGATGGCCGAGCAGCCCAGGCGCAGCGCGTCGTTGACGCTGCCGGTGATGGCCTGGTCCTTGGCGTCGGCCAGCGAGTTGGACGAGTTGACCTTGAGGATGGTCGGGATCTGGCCGGCGAAGGTGTCGGCGCCCGCCTCCATCATGCCCAGCGGCGTGGCATAGGCGTTGAGCCCGGCGTCGATGGCCAGCTGGAAGTGGTAGTGCGGGTCGTAGGCGGCCGGGTTCGGCGCGAAGCTGCGTGCCGGGCCGTGCTCGAAGCCCTGGTCGACCGGCAGGATGACCATCTTGCCGGTGCCGCCCAGCTTGCCGGTCATCAGGATGCGGTTCAGGTTGGCCTTGGTGCCGGGGTTGTCGGACTCGTACCAGCTCAGGATGTTCTTGACGGCGCGGGTGCTTTTCATCGGTTTCTTCCTCGACCCAAAAGTGCTCTTGAAGTGTTGGTTCGTCGCGTCTTCCGGATAGCGAGGCTAGGACGCCCCGCCGGAAATCGCTAGGCCTGCAACGCCTTCACGCCCGGCAGTTCCTTGCCCTCGACCCATTCGAGGAAGGCGCCGCCCGCGGTGGAGACGTAGGTGAAGTCGTGCGACACGCCGGCGTTGTTGAGCGCCGAGACGGTGTCGCCGCCGCCCGCCACCGACAGCAGGTTGCCGTCACGGGTGAGGCGGGCCGCCTCGCGCGCCAGCGCCACGGTGCCCACGTCGAAGCCGCGAATCTCGAACGCGCCCAGCGGGCCGTTCCACAGCAGCGTCTTGCAGCGGCGCAGCACGTGCTTCAGCTCCTCGATGGTGTCCGAGCCCACGTCCAGGATCATGTCGTCGTGCTCGACCTCGCGCACCGGCACCTCGCGCACCGGCACGTTGGCCGCCAGCTCCTGGGCTACCACCGCGTCGATGGGCAGCATGATCTTGCAGGCGGTGGTGCGGGCGCGGGCCAGGATGTCCAGCGCCTTGTCCTTCAGGTCCTTCTCGCACAGCGAGGCGCCCACATCGACGCCCTTGGCGTGGAGAAAGGTGTTGGCCATGCCGCCGCCGATGATCAGGTAGTCCATCTTGTTGACGAGGGCGCCCAGCACGTCGAGCTTGGTCGAGACCTTGGAGCCGCCGACGATGGCCGCGACCGGACGGTCCGGATTGTGCAGCGCCTTCTCCAGCGCCTCCAGCTCGGCCTGCATGGCGAGGCCCGCGGCCGACGGCAGCAGCCGGGTGATCGCCTCGACGCTGGCATGGGCCCGGTGCGACACCGAGAAGCCGTCATTGACATAGGCGTCGCCCAGCTCGGCCAGCTTGGCGGCGAAGCCTTCGCCGTTGGCTTCCTCGCCCGCGTGGAAGCGCAGGTTCTCCAGCAGCACCACGTCGTGGTTCCGCACCACCTTCCTGGCGTCCTCGCCGATGCAGTCCTCGGCGAAGGCGACCGGGCGGCCCAGCGCGCGCGACAGCGGCTCGGCCACCGGCCGCAGCGAGGCCTCGGGCACCCGCTTGCCCTTCGGGCGGCCGAAATGGGACAGCACCACGACCTTGCCGCCCTTGGCGAGGATCGCCTTGAGCGTGGGGATCACCGAGCGGATGCGGGTGTCGTCGCTGACCTCGCCGTCCCGCATGGGGACGTTGAGGTCGGCGCGCACCAGCACGGTCTTGCCGGCGACGTCCAGGTCGTCGAGGGTCTTGAAGCGCTTCAGCCCGGCGTCGCCGCTCATGGGATCAGCCGAAGCTCGCCATCAGGCGGGCGGTGTCCGACATGCGGTTGGAGAAGCCCCACTCGTTGTCGTACCAGCTCAGCACGCGCACCAGCTTGCCGTCGACCACCTGGGTCTGGGTCACGTCGAAGCTGGAACTGGCCGGGTTGTGGTTGAAGTCGATGGACACGCAGGGCTCGTCGACGATGTTCAGCACCTGGGCCAGCACCTTGTCGGCGGCGACGGCCTTGCGGACGGCCTCGTTGACTTCCTCGGCCGAGGTGGCGCGCTTGGCGATGAACTTCAGGTCGATCATGGAGACGTTCGGCGTCGGCACGCGGATCGAGGTGCCGTCCAGCTTGCCCTTCAGCTCGGGCAGCACCAGGCCGACGGCCTTGGCGGCGCCGGTGGTCGACGGGATCATCGACACGGCGGCGGCGCGGGCGCGGCGCGGGTCCTTGTGCAGGGTGTCGACCAGGCTCTGGTCGCCCGTATAGGCGTGCACCGTGGTCATGAAGCCAGCCTCGATGCCGATGGCCTCGTGCAGCACCTTGGCGACCGGCGCCAGGCAGTTGGTGGTGCAGGACGCGTTCGAGATGATCTTGTGGCCGGCCTCGATCTTGTCGTGGTTGACGCCGTAGACGGTGGTCAGGTCGACGTCGGTGCCCGGGGCCGAGATCAGCACCTTCCTGGCGCCGGCGGCCAGATGGGCGCCGGCCTTCTCGCCGGTGGTGAAGATGCCGGTGCACTCGAACGCGATGTCGACGTTCAGCTCCTTCCAGGGCAGCTTGGACGGGTCACGCTCGGCGGTGACGCGGATCGGGCCCTGGCCCACGTCCATGGTGTTGCCGTCGACCTTGATCGGCGCGGGGAACGGGCCGTGCACGCTGTCGTACTTCAGCAGGAACGCGTTGTCCTGGACCGAGCCCAGATCGTTGATGCCGACGACCTGGATGTCGTTCTTGCTGTTCTCGATGATCGCACGCAGCACCAAACGGCCGATGCGGCCGAAACCATTGATGGCAACCCGAACCGTCATTTCGCTTTTCTCCGATCTCAGTCTTCGTGTTTACAGGCGCGCCTTCGCTTCCGCGGCGACGCGGTCGGCGGTGATGCCGAAATGCTCGTAAAGGGCCTTGATGGGCGCCGAGGCGCCGAAGCCCGACATGCCGACGAAACCGCCGTCCATGCCGATGAAGGCTTCCCAGCCCTGGCGCACGCCGGCCTCGACGGCCACGCGCGCCGTGCCTTCGCCCAGCACCTGCCTCCGGTATTCGGCCGGCTGGCGCTCGAACAGCTCGAACGAGGGCACCGACACCACGCGGGTCGGGATGCCCTCGGCCTGCAGCCTGGCGCGGGCGTCGGCGGCGATCGCCACTTCCGAGCCGCTGGCGAACAGGGTCACTTTGGCCGCGCCGTCGGCGGGCAACGAGCAGCCCTGGGAATTCGTCGTCATCGACG
>CAZVVC010000351.1:0-3536 GCA_964630425.1 uncultured Bifidobacterium sp.
GGCGCAGGAGCGGCTCGAAGGCGCGAGCATCCAGCCGGAGACGATCGAGCGCCGCCAGACGGTGCTGGATCTGACGCGCACCGCGCTGGAGGATTACACGGTGCAGGCCCGTCGGCTTGCCGCCACCCGGTATGACCGTCTCGCCCAGGAGCGTCCGGGCGTTGTCGTGGCTCCGCCCGCCACCGAGAGCGTCGCCGTCCAGCAGGCCCGCGAGCAGGAGATGGCGCGCCGTCAGGCCGAGACGTTCGAGGAGAACCTGCAGACCGCCAACGTCCTCGGCGAGCAGTCGATCCGCGACCGCGCGGCCGAGCAGACGCAGCGCACCCGCCAGGAGGTCCTGGACCGTGTCCTGGCGGACCCGGAGACGGTCAACCCCGCGGCGCGGTTCAAGGCCGAGCTGCGCAAGGCGCGCATCTTCAACACCACGCTGACGCCGCAGGAGCAGCAGGCGATCGGCCGGTTTGCGGAGCTGCGCGAGACCCTCCAGCAGCCCGAGACCCAGGTCGAGATGCGGGTGGCCCAGCCGCCGGCGACCGCCGCCCCTGCCATGCAGGCACCGCTCCCCGCGCCGCCGGCGCAGCCGCACCTTCCCGCGGCCCCTGACGGCCGTCAGGGCGCGCTGTTCACGCCGGAGGGCGCACCGACCGAGGATGCCGTTCGCGCCGCCGAGAGGCCCGCGCCCGGCCAGCGAAACTGGCTCAACCCGGTCACGTATCTGGCGGCGGCCCGCGAGGCCGCGACCGGCCAGTCCCGCCACCCCGGCGTCCAGACCACCTTCATGGAGGCCGCCGAGGAAGCGATCGGTCTGCGCCCCGCGCGCGCCGCCGAGGAAGTCGTCGGTCTCGGCAAGCAGAAGCGCGCCGCGTACCAGGCGGGGCAGGCGTTCGGCCTGCGCTACCAGGACGAGAACAACCCGCAGGCGGTCGCCGAACGGAAGGCACGGGACGACGCCGAGCAGGAGTTCGCCCAGATCGACAACGAGAGCCTGAGCGCGCTCGAGGCCGGGGACATCACCGCTGAGGAGCGCAACCAGCTGATGCGGTTGGTGCAGGCCGCCCGCGACCAGGACGAGAACGCCTTCGACGCGCCGACGCTCCGCAGCATGTTCGACGACCTGATGGCCGACCGGCCCTCCACCCAGCGCCGCGAGCTGAACCAGCAACTCGATGAGGCCTTCCGCTACAACGACGTGGATGGCAAGGAGCGGCTGCGCATCGCGCGCAAGATCCAGACGGGCGACTTCGACGGCGCCCGCGCCGACCTCGATGCCGCGCACCGCCGCGCGGCCAACACCCCCGACGATGACGTCGAGGAGCTGGACGTCGAGGAGCTGGACTTCGAGGACCCGCGCGCCAACAAGAACGTGTCAGGCACCAAGGAGGTGCCGGAGGACGCCGTCACCGTCTCCCCGGTCCGCGCCGGCGTCAGCCCCATCAAGATGGTACACCCGTCCGCCCTGGGCCTCCACGGCGTCTACAACGACAAGTACAAGTTCCACTGGGCGGGCGACGTGGATCTGCTCGGCGCCGACGCCCGGCCGCACATCGCCACGGCGCTCCGCGACGTGCTCGCCTCGCCCATCGGCCGGCCGCTGAAGATGGTGATCTCCAAGGTCCGCGGCGTGGTGGTCGTCGAGGACAAGCAGGCGGACCCCGACTTCGAGATGGTGGCGTTCTACGAGCCGGCGTTCGAGGCGATCGCCATCGACCTCGACTGGCTGCGCAAATACCTGGCCGCTCCCGAGGCGGAAGCCGCCCAGCTCCGGCTGGCGCTGGCCCACGAGCTGACCCACGTGCTCGACTCCGACGCCGCCGGCATCTGGGGCGATTACAAGGACGCGTCATCCTCGCCCGCCAGCCCGGTGTTCGTCGATGTCGATGATCAGGGAGGCATGAGCGCCTCGCCTGTAATGGCGGAGGCACTGGACTGGTATGAGGCCCACGTCGACGCTGATCCGACGCACCCGCTCGCCATCGCGCTTGAGTACCCGCTGGATACGCTCCACGTATACGCAAACGAGGGCAGGCCAGAGGACGTTCTGCAGCGTGCCGCCCTCTACGCCCGCACCGAGCTGACGCCGCGCCTCCTTGAACTTTACTACGGCGCGCCCGACCTATTGCGTGAGCATCTGCCGCTGGCGTACGATTACATTCACCGGCTGGTGACGGCACCCGCCCTGTCCGATGCAGGAGACCTCATCCGTGGCAACCCTCAGACCAGTGCTCCAAAATACCTTCAGCGGCGCCGACGCGGACTCCCAGGCGGCGCGCGACCGGAGGAAACTGGCCGATCTGGGGACCCAGCATCTGGCGAGGTTCGGCCACCTGCCTCACTTCGGCCGTCTGATGTATCGCCGGAAGGACTGGCGGCAGCGGATGATCGCGGCGGTGGAGCGCGCCCTGGAGACGGGGAAGCCTCTGCCGAACCACATCGAGGACAGCGGCCTGATCAGGGACTAGACGATCCGGGACCCCGTTACACCGGACGCCGGCGGCGCGCGGCCGCGGCTCTCGACCGGCTGCCCGCCGACATCGCCGGTCCGGCGCGCCGCGTCTGGGACAATCTGTTCGACTGGACCCGCCGCGGCGTCATCTACACGGCCTTCACCCAGGACCTGGTGGACATGGCGGCCCGGTACCTGCCCGCCTCCCGGCAGTTCCTGCGCCTGTGGAACGAGCGCACGGCGCTGAAGTGGGACCACGAGAAGAAGGTCGAGCAGGTGATGATCGACCACAACAAGCTGACGCCCGAGGTGCGGACGCAGGTCAACGCGTATCTCTACGCCAGCACGACCTCCGAGAAGTGGGGCTATGCCCCCGGCTTCGTCAAGGGCGTGGTCCCGGACCCCCAGATGGCGCAGCAGTTCCGCGCCCTGCCCGAGCAGGCGCGCGCCGTCGTCAAGCGGGTGTTCGAGCACGCGCACAAGACCCTGCAGGAGAAGAAGCAGGCCGTCCTCGACGCCATCGTCAACGATTACGACGGTCGGATCGCCGAGGCCCAGGCCGCCGGCGACAACGCCGCTGTGAGCCGGCTGACCACGGACAAGGCCACGGAGCTGCGTCGCTTCAACAGCCTGATCAGCGTGGCGTCGAACACGCCCTACGCCCCGCTCAAGCGATTCGGCAACTACGTCACCGTCGCCCGGTCTAAGGCATATGCCGACGCCGAGCGCGACGGTGACAGCAAGCGTCTTCGCGAGCTGGAGTCGGACCCTCGGCACTACCACGTGGAGTTCAGCGACAGCCAGGGCGAGGCCAACGAGATCGCCGCGCGGCTGCGCGCCTCGGGCCAGTACGTCCCCGCCAGCGACACGGACCCGGACGGCGGCGTGCAGGCCTTCCGGCGGGATGAGGCAGGCGACCGCCTGGGCAACTCGGCGATGTTCCAGGCCTTCGAGCGCCTGCGCAACATGATCGCCGAGGATCCCAGCATGCCGGAGGCGTCGCGGCGCCACCTGCAGAGCCTGACCAGCGACCTCTATCTGAGCACCCTCACCCAGGCCAGCGCCCGCAAGTCCGAGATGCACCGCCGTCTGA
>CAZVVC010000352.1:0-3530 GCA_964630425.1 uncultured Bifidobacterium sp.
GTGGTCTTGCCGGTGCCCGACAGGCCGAAGAAGACCGCCGCGTCGCCCGCCTCGCCCACGTTCGCCGAGCAGTGCATGGACATGACGTCCTTGCCGGGCAGGATGTAGTTGAGGATCGAGAACACCGACTTCTTCATCTCGCCGGCATAGGAGGTGCCGCAGATCAGCACCACGGCGCGGGTGAAGTCGAGCGCGATGACCGTCTCGCTGCGGACGCCGTGACGGGCCGGGTCGGCCTTGAAGTCGGGCGCGTGCAGGATGGTGAAGCCGGGCACGAAGCCGGGCAGGTCCCCGGCGGCGGGCTCGATCAGCAGGTGGCGCAGGAACAGGTTGTGCCAGGCGTGCTGGTTGACGACGCGCACGTTGAGGCGATAGGCCGGATCGGCGCCCGCATAGAGATCGGCGACGAACAGCTCCTGGGCGCCCAGATACTCGGTGATGTCCTTCTCGAGCCGGGTGAAGGCCTCGGGCGACATCTCGGCGTTGTTGGCCCACCAGATGTCGGCCTCGGAACCGGGCTCGCGGACGATGTACTTGTCCCTGGCCGAGCGGCCGGTGTGCTGGCCGGTGGTGACGACGAACGCGCCGCCCTTCGAGACCTTGCCTTCGCCGCGGCGGACGGCTTCCTCGAACAGCACCGACGATTCCAGGTTCCAGTTCACGGGGCGCTGGGGCGTGATGCCGTGTTTGTCCAAACCGTAGCTGCTGACGCGAGGGGCGCTGGTTCCCACGGGCCTATCTCCCAGTTGCTCTGTCATGGATGGTGAACGCGTCGAACGATTTCAATGGTCCGTCCCAATTCGGGCACGGGTATAGGCACAGACGGGTTTCGCTGGCAACGAGAGATTTACCGGTTTGTGACAGCGTCATTCACACCCCTTGCGCCGATGATGCGTCCCGCGCCCGCCCGACCAGATCGACCAGCGCGACGCGCGCTTCCCGAGATGAGCCGACGAAGGTGTCGAAAGTGAGACGCAGCCGGCGCGTTCCATCGGCGATATCAAAGCCTTCGGGATCGATGCCCGTCATCCGCCAGGCGCCGGGCGCGGCGCCTTTCAGGACGGTGGCGTAGAGCAGGATCGCGTCGGCGTGATCCTCGTTCATGTGCGAGACGATCCCCGCCTCGGCCTCGGCCAGCGGCGCGCAGGCGGCCCCGTCCAGCACGATGTCGCCGCGCTCGGCCCACGCGATTCGCCCGAAGCCGCCGACCAGGTGCGCCCGCTCGATCTCGAAGCGCCACAGCCTGAAATCCGCGAAGCCGGCATGGCGCCCGGCCGCCGGATGACGGGCGAGATAGCGGGCGCGGGCCAACGGGTCGTCCGACGGGCGAAGCGTGCCCAGCAGCGTCGCGCGCGGGCCGTCCAGCGTCTCGCCGGTGCCGTCGAGCAGCAGGCTGGCGGCCGGCGAGCGCCGCAGGTTGACGCAGTGCTGCGCCAGTTCGGACAGCAGCAGGAGCGGCGATCCGTCCATGTCGCTCGCCGCCTCGACGAGCGACACGTAGGGCGTATCTTCCTTGGTGAGAGTCCCGAGCGCGGCACGAACCGATCGCCGCAGCAGGAACCTTGTCGCCGCGCCGGCGTTAGAGGTATCTGGTTCCGAGGTCATTGGAGACAAGCCGCCCTCATGTGGTCACGATTGATTGCGAAGGTTGCAAAAACGCGCGTAACGTCAAGATACAACACTGACATGATAACTGGGCTGTCCGCGCCCACGGCCCGGACCGGGGAATAAGCAATGGCGACAATCGCACTGGTGGATGACGACCGCAACATCCTGACGTCGGTGGGCATGGCCCTCGAAGCGGAAGGACTGGCGGTCCGCACCTATTCGGACGGCACCTCGGCACTGGCCGCGCTCACGGCGCAGCCGGCCGACCTGGCCGTGCTGGACGTGAAGATGCCGCGCATGGACGGCATGGAGCTGCTGCAGAAGCTGCGCCGCGTCACCGACATGCCGGTCATCTTCCTGACCTCGAAGGACGAGGAGATCGACGAGGTCCTGGGCCTCAAGCTCGGCGCCGACGACTACATCCGCAAGCCGTTCTCGCAGCGCCTGCTGATCGAGCGCATCCGCGCCATCCTGCGCCGCGCCGAGGGCCGCAGCGTCGCGCCCACCAGCGACAAGGTCATGGTGCGCGGCAAACTGGTGATGGACCCGGGCCGGCATAGCTGCACCTGGGACGACCAGCCCGTCACGCTGACGGTAACCGAGTTCCTGATCCTCCAGGCGCTGGCCACGCGGCCGGGCCACGTCAAGACGCGCGACCAGCTGATGGACGCCGCCTATGACGACCAGGTCTATGTGGACGACCGCACCATCGACAGCCACATCAAGCGGCTGCGCAAGAAGTTCCGCGAGATCGATGACAGCTTCTCCGGCATCGAGACGCTCTACGGCATCGGATACCGCTACGCCGAAGAAAAAGGCTAGGCGCATTGGCGGGGCCGGGCCGTGAACCTGCGCAAGGTATTCTCGGGTAGGCGCCGCCGTCCCGCGGCTTCCTCGTCCGCCTATTACCGGCTTCCCTTCTCCGGCCTCACCGGCCGCATCCTCACGCTCAACGTCATCGGCCTCGCCGTGCTGGTGGGCGGCATCCTCTATGTGAACCAGTACCGCACCGGCCTGATCGAGACCCGGCTGTCGGCCCTGCGCAGCCAGGCCGAGATGCTGGCGGGCGCGCTCGGCGAGACCGTGCGCGGCGAGACCGAGACCGGCGCGCTGGACCTGGAGCGCGCTGCCTCGCTGCTGCGGCGCCTGTCGGCGGACCGGGCCGACCGCGTGCGGCTGTTCCAGACCGACGGCACGCTGGCGCTGGACACGCGCAAGCTGAACCCCTCGACCCAGGTCGTGACCATCCCGCTGCCGCCGCCGGGCGAGCAGCGGCGCGAGAACCTGTTCCAGATCCTGTGGGAGAAGTTCCGCGCGTTCTCGATCCGGGCCATGTCGACCGACCCGAACTACCCGCTCTATGTGGAACGCTACGACCAGACCGCCGCCGACTATCCGGAAGTGCTGAAGGCGCTGACCGGCGAGACCGACGACGCCGTGCGGATTCGGGAGGACCAGTCGCTGGTGCTGGCCGTGGCGGTGCCCGTGGAGCATTTCCGCCACGTGCTGGGCGCCATCCTGGTATCGGTCGAGACCACCGAGATCGAGGAGGTGGTGCGCCAGGAACGGCTGGCGATCCTCGAGATCTTCCTGGTGGCGCTGTCGGTGACCATGCTGCTGTCCGTGCTGCTCGCCGGCACCATCGCCCGTCCGGTCCAGCGGCTCGCCGCCTTCGCCCATACGGTGCGGCAGGGGCGCGGGCGGCAGGCGATCGTGCCCGATTTCTCGAAGCGGCACGACGAGGTGGGCGACCTGTCCCGGGCGCTGCGCGACATGACCCAGGCGCTCTACCGGCGCATCGACACCATCGAGGGCTTCGCCGCGGACGTGGCGCACGAGGTGAAGAACCCGCTGACCTCGCTGCGCAGCGCCGTCGAGACCATGGAGCGGACGCAGAATCCGGATCACAAGCTCAAGCTCAT
>CAZVVC010000353.1:0-3526 GCA_964630425.1 uncultured Bifidobacterium sp.
CGTCGTCAGCAGCTCGACGGCGCGGACGTTGCGCGCCACCGGCTCGGTCTCGCCGCGCGGCAGCAACGCGAAGATCGCGCCGACTATCGGCAGGAAGGTGATCAGCGAAAGAATTGGCCAGCCGGTCATCAGTGTCCCCCGCCCGTATGCACCATGTACCAGGTGACGAGGCCAGCCACACCGATAAGCATCGCGAACGCATAGTGATAGACGTAGCCGGTCTGCAACACGCGGGCGCGGCGGGCGATGAAGGCGATCAGCGCGGTCACGCCGTCGGGGCCATAGCCGTCGATCACCTTGCCGTCGCCCTTCTTCCAGAACTGGACACCGAGCCACTTGGCCGGGCGCACGAACAGCACGTCATAGAGTTCGTCGAAATACCACTTGTTCAGCAGGAAGCGGTACAGCGACCCGTTGGCGCGGACCAGCATGCCCGGCACGCGCGTATTGCCGTAATAGAACACCAGCGACAGCACCAGGGCCGCGACGCCGGTCAGGATCAGCCCGGCCGGATGCTCGCCGCCCGCGACGACGCCCGCGGCGATGATGCCGAGGCTGGCGAGGCCCGGCAGGACGCGCGCCCAGCGCGGTACGCCGTCGATATAGAACGACCACGAGATCGCCAGGCCGCCGACCGCCATCACCAGCGGCAGGAGCTTCACCCAGAACGGCACGTGATGCGCGTGCTCCATCACGTTCTCGCCCACCACCTGAAGCGCCGGGCCCCAGAACTCGGCATAGTGATGGCCGACGAAGAACTCGTAGAACACCGCGCCCGCCAGCACCGCGCCGATCGCCAGCACATAGAGCGGCACCAGCATCACCGGCGGCGATTCATGGGCATGATGAAGCACGTCGTGGTCGGCACGGCTCTTGCCGTGGAAGGTCATGAACAGCAGCCGGCCCGAATAGAACGCGGTCATGAATGCCGCCGCGATGCCCAGCCAGAAGGCGTAGAGGCCGACGCCCGAATGGGCAGCGAAGGCGGATTCGAGGATGATGTCCTTGGAATAGAAGCCGGCGAAGCCGAACAGGCCCGGAATGCCGATGCCCGCCAGCGCCAGCGAGCCGATCCACATCAGGATCGCCGTCGCCTTCATGTAGGGGAACAGGCCGCCCATCTTGCGGATGTCCTGCTCGTCCGACATGCCGTGGATCACCGAGCCGGCGCCCAGGAACAGCAGCGCCTTGAAGAAGGCGTGGGTGAACAGGTGGAACACCGCCGCGCCATAGGCGCCCACGCCCAGCGCGAAGAACATGTAGCCGAGCTGCGAGCAGGTCGAATAGGCGATGATGCGCTTGATGTCGTTCTGGACGAGACCGACCGTGGCCGCGAAGAACGCGGTCGAGGCGCCGATGAAGGTGATGAACTGCAAGGTGCCGGGCGCCTGCTCGAACATGGGCGAGCAGCGGGCGACCATGAACACGCCGGCGGTGACCATGGTGGCGGCATGGATCAGGGCCGAAACCGGCGTCGGGCCTTCCATGGCGTCCGGCAGCCAGGTGTGCAGGCCGAGCTGCGCCGACTTGCCCATGGCGCCGATGAACAGCAGGAAGGTCAGCGTGTTCATCAGGTCGAACTGATGGTTCAGGAAGGTGATGCTCTTGCCCGCCATGCCCGGCGCGGCGGCGAACACCGTGTCGAAATCAAGGGCGCCGAACACCAGGAAGGTGCCGAAAATGCCCAGCGCGAAGCCGAAGTCGCCGACGCGGTTGACCAGGAACGCCTTGATGGCGGCGGCGTTGGCCGTCGGGCGCTTGTACCAGAAACCGATCAGCAGGTAGGACGCCAGGCCCACGCCTTCCCAGCCGAAGAACATCTGCACGAAGTTGTCGGCGGTCACCAGCATGAGCATGGCGAAGGTGAACAGCGACAGATAGGCCATGAAGCGCGGCTTGTGCGGATCGTGGCTCATGTAGCCGATCGAATAGATGTGCACCAGGCTCGACACGCCGTTGACCACCACCAGCATGACCGCGGTGAGCGTGTCGACCTTGATCGCCCAGTCGACCCTGAACTCGCCAGACACGATCCAGTTGGCGAGCACCACATGCTCGGGCTGATGTCCCAGCGCCACGTTGAAGAACGCCACGACCGACAGGACCGCCGAGGTCAGCACCGCGCCGGTGGTGACGAGCTGCGCGCCGCGGTCGCCGATCAGTCGGCCGCCGAAGCCGGCGATGATCGCCGCAGCGAGGGGAAGGAAGACGATGAACGGATACATTCCCCTCAACCCTTCATCTGGCTGATGTCTTCCACGGCGATGGGGTCGCGGTTACGGAAATAGACGACGAGGATGGCGAGGCCGATGGCCGCCTCGCCCGCCGCGACGGTCAGCACGAACAGCGCGAACACCTGGCCGATCACGTTGCCCAGGAAGACCGAGAACGCGACCAGGTTGATGTTGACGGCGAGCAGCATCAGCTCGATCGACATCAGGATGATGATCACGTTCTTCCGGTTCAGGAAGATGCCGAAGATGCCCAGGGTGAACAGGATCGCGGCGACGAAGAGGTAGTTTTCAAGGCCGATCGTCATGTCAGATGCCCTGCCCCGGCGGAATTTTCTTCACTTCGATGGTGGTCTTGGGATCGCGATAGACCTGGCTAGAGATGCGCTGCTTCTTGACGCCCGGGCGCGTGCGGTGGGTCAGCACGATGGCGCCGATCATGGCGGTCAGCAGGATGATGCCCGCCGCCTGGAACGCATAGACGTAGCGGGTGTAGATGACCGCGCCCAGCGCCTCGGTGTTGGTCACGCCGGCGACCGTCGCTTGCGGAACGGCGGGGCCGCCGATCTCCGGCGCGAACTGCCACGTGCCCAGTACCATGAACAGCTCGACCAGCAGGATGATGCCGATCAGGCCGCCGATGGGCAGATATTGCAGGAAGCCCTGGCGCAGCTCGGTGAAGTTGATGTCGAGCATCATCACCACGAACAGGAACAGCACGGCGACCGCGCCCACATAGACGATCACCAGGATCATGGCGATGAACTCGGCGCCGATCAGCACGAACAGCCCGGCGGACGTGAAGAACGCCAGGATGAGATACAGCACCGAGTGCACCGGGTTGCGCGCGGCGATCACCATGAAGCCGGCGGCCACGGTGATCGCGGCGAAGAGATAGAACGTGATCGTCTGCAGGATCATCCGGTGAGCGTTCCTGGTTGGGCTTCTGTCGGCCGGGTTCTTAGCGGTAGGGGGCGTCGGCCGCAAGGTTGGCGGCGATCTCGCGTTCCCAGCGGTCGCCGTTGGCCAGCAGCTTTTCCTTGTTGTAGTAGAGTTCCTCGCGGGTCTCGGTGGCGAACTCGAAGTTCGGCCCCTCGACGATGGCGTCGACCGGGCACGCCTCCTGGCAGAAGCCGCAGTAGATGCACTTCACCATGTCGATGTCGTAACGCACGGTGCGGCGCGTGCCGTCGTTGCGGCGCGGGCCGGCCTCGATGGTGATGGCCTGCGCCGGGCAGATCGCCTCGCACAGCTTGCAGGCGATGCAGCGCTCCTCGCCGTTCGGATAGCGGCGC
>CAZVVC010000354.1:0-3521 GCA_964630425.1 uncultured Bifidobacterium sp.
GAACAGGAACAGCCAGACGACGTCGACGAAGTGCCAGTACCAGGCGGCCGCCTCGAAACCAAAATGCTGATCGGGCTTGAAGTGGCCCTGATAGGCGCGCGCCAGGCAGACGATCAGGAAGATGGTGCCGACCAGAACGTGGAAGCCGTGGAAGCCGGTCGCCATGTAGAAGGTCGAGGCATAGATGCCATCGGTGAAGCCGAACGCGGCGTGGCTGTACTCGTACGCCTGCACGCAGGTGAACAGCGCGCCCAGCACGATGGTGCACCACAGACCCTGCTTCAGGCCCTTGCGGTCGCCTTCCAGCAGCGCATGGTGCGCCCAGGTGACCGTGGTGCCCGAGAGCAGCAGGATCAGGGTGTTGATGAAGGGCAGATGCCACGGGTCGAAGGTCTGGATGCCCTCGGGCGGCCAGGTGCCGCCGATGAAGTGGGTCGGATAGATGGCGGCGTTGAAATAGGCCCAGAACCAGGCGACGAAGAACATCACCTCGGAGGCGATGAACAGGATCATGCCATAGCGCAGGTGCAGCGACACGACCGGGGTGTGGTGACCCGCATGCGCTTCCTTGACCACGTCGCTCCACCACACGAACATGGTGTAGAGCACGCCCAGCAGGCCGAGCGGCCAGACGAAATGCGCACCGGCCATCCCATGCCACGACATGACGCCGCCCACCGCCAGGGTGAACACGCTGACCGCGCCCAGGAACGGCCACAGGCTGGGGTCGACGAGATGGTAATCGTGGTTCGGTTTGGCGTGCGCGTCAGCCATTTTTCATCCCTGCTCGCTCATTGCGCGGCGGCGGTCTTCTCGCCGTCCTGCTGGATTTGATTATAGAAGGTATATGACAGCGTGATCGAGGTCACATCCCTCATGTTCGGATCGGTCATGAAGGCCGGATCAATAAAGAAGCTGACAGGCATGTCAACCTTCTGGCCCGCCTGCAAGGTCTGCTCGGTGAAGCAGAAGCATTCGACCTTGGCGAAATAGATCGCGGCCTTGGCCGGGGTCACGTTGAACACCGCCTGCCCCGTCACCGGGTGATCGGCGTTGTTCTCGGCGCGGTAGAACACCAGCTTGCTTTCGCCGATCCGGGCGTCGACCACATGCTGCTCGGGCTTGAACAGCCAGGGGAGACGCGGATCGGTGTCGGCGTTGAACCGCACCTTGACCTGGCGGTCGAACACCTTCGCCGCGTCGGGTGCCGCGTCGGCACGCTGCGGGGTGCCGTCGAAGCCGGTGACCTGGCAGAAAATCCTGTAGAGGGGCACCGAGGCGTAGGAAAGCCCCACCATGCCGACGACGACGCCGGCCAGCACCAGCACGGTGCGGCCGTTGCGGCCCGGACGCCGCTTGTCAGTGTCCCCAGATATTGCCGCCTCCCGCCATTTTGGCGATGGACGCCAGATAGAACAGGATGACCAGCACCAGCAGCAGGCCGGCGATGGTCCAGTTGCGGACGCGGCGCTTCTTGTGTTCCTCGTGCAGCGGCATCAGTTCAGCCCCGCCAGCTTCTCGACGAGCAGGGTCGCGAACAGCCCGAACAGATAGAAGATCGAGAACAGGAACAGCCTGCGCGGCTGGGTCATGTCCTCGCCGCGCCAGACGCGCCAGGCCAGATGCAGGAACCAGACGCCCGAGGCCGCCGCGAAGGCGCCATAGAGCCAGCCCGCCATGCCGAGGACGGTCGGCAGCACGGCCAGCGGCACCAGCGCCAGGCTGTAAAGCAGGATTTGCTTGCGGGTCTCCCGCTGTCCGGCGACCACCGGCAGCATGGGCACCCCCACCCGCTCGTAATCGCCCTTGGCGAACAGCGACAGCGCCCAGAAATGCGGCGGCGTCCACATGAAGATGATGGCGAACAGCAGCAGCGGCTCCCACGTCACCGTGCCGGTGACCGCCGCCCAGCCGATGACCGGCGGCAGCGCGCCCGAGGCGCCGCCGATGACGATGTTCTGCGCCGTGCGGCGCTTCAGCCACATAGTGTAGATCACCACGTAGAAGGCGATGGTGAAGGCGAGGAGCACGGCCGACAGCACGTTGACGAACAGGCCGAGCACGATCACCGAGCCGAAGGACAGCGCCATGCCGAAGCCCAGCGCCTCCTGTACCCGGACGCGGCCCGACGGGATCGGCCGCCCCTTGGTGCGCGACATCTCGGCGTCGATGTCGGCGTCGTACCACATGTTCAGCGCGCCCGAGGCGCCCGCGCCGACCGCGATGCACAGGATCGCCACCAGCCCCAGCACCGGATGAATCCCGCCCGGCGCGGCGACCAGGCCGACGAGGCCGGTGAACACCACCAGCGACATGACCCGGGGCTTGAGGAGCGCCAGGTAGTCGGCGACACGCGGTTGCATGTCGCCGACCTTCCCCGAGGCTTCCATGGGTCTGACCGATGCGAACATCGCGTCGGACACGTCGTTTCTCCTGCTTACTTAATCCGCGGAAGGTCGTTGAACTGGTGGAACGGCGGCGGCGAGGACAGCGTCCACTCCAGCGTCGTGGCACCCTCGCCCCACGGATTGTCGGCCACCTTGCGCTTGCGGGCGAAGGCCTCGACGATGATGACCAGGAACAGGATCGCGCCGGCATAGGACATGTAGGCGCCCATGGACGAGACGTGGTTCCAGCCCGCATAGACGTCCGGATAGTCGATGTAGCGGCGCGGCATGCCGGCCATGCCCAGGAAGTGCTGCGGGAAGAAGATCAGGTTCACGCCGATGAAGCTGATCCAGAAGTGCAGCTTGCCGAGCAGTTCGTTGTACTGCACGCCCCACATCTTGCCGAACCAGTAGTAGAAGCCGGCGAAGATCGAGAACAGCGCGCCCATCGACATGGTGTAATGGAAGTGGGCGACCACGTAGTAGGTGTCGTGCACGGACTGGTCGACGGCCGCGTTGGCCAGGATCACGCCGGTCACGCCGCCGATGGTGAACAGGAAGATCATGCCCAGCGCGAACAGCATGGGCGTCTTGAACTCGATGGAGCCGCCCCACATGGTGGCGATCCACGAGAAGATCTTGATGCCCGTCGGCACCGCGATGACGAGGGTCGCGGCGACGAAATAGGCCTGGGTGTCGACGGCCATGCCGACGGTGAACATGTGGTGCGCCCACACGACGAAGCCGATGACGCCGATGCCGACCATGGCATAGGCCATGCCCAGATAGCCGAACACGGGCTTCTTCGAGAAGGTCGCGATCACGTGGCTGACGATGCCGAAGCCCGGCAGGATCAGGATGTACACCTCGGGGTGGCCGAAGAACCAGAACAGGTGCTGATAGAGGATCGGATCACCGCCGCCCTGGGCGTCGAAGAAGTGGGTGCCGAAGTTGCGGTCGGTCAGCACCATGGTGATGGCGCCGGCCAGGACGGGCAGCGACAGCAGCAGCAGGAACACGGTGACCAGCACCGCCCACACGAACAGCGGCATCTTGTGCATGGTCATGCCCGGCGCGCGCATGTTCAGGATCGTGGTGATGAAGTTGATGGCGCCCAGGATCGAGGAGATGCCG
>CAZVVC010000355.1:0-3520 GCA_964630425.1 uncultured Bifidobacterium sp.
ATCACAAGCTCAAGCTCATGCACATCATCAAGCATGACATCGACCGGCTGACCCGGCTGATCAGCGACATCTCCAACGCCTCGCGCCTCGATGCCGAGCTGCTGCGCGCCGACATGCAGGAGATCGACATTCCCGCGATGATGCGCCAGATCATCTCGATCTATGCGGGGCTGGACGACAGGAGCAATCCGCCGAAAGGCCGGCGGCCGCGCATCGTGCTGGATGTCGAGGGCTACAATCTGGTGGTATACGGGATCGAGAGCCACCTGGGACAGGTCATGCGCAACCTGATCGACAACGCCATCTCGTTCAGCCCGCCGGGCGGCGCGATCACCATCAGCGTCCGGCGCAACCGCGACACGCTGTTCATCACCGTCGACGACGAAGGACCGGGCATCCCCGAGGAGCGGCTGGACGAGATCTTCGAGCGCTTCTATTCCGAGCGGCCCGAGAACGAAGGCTTCGGCAGCCATTCCGGCCTCGGGCTCAACATCTCGCGCCAGATCGTCACCGTCCACGACGGCTCGATCCGGGCCGAGAACCGCTATGGTTCCGAAGGGCCGGTGGGACCGCCCATGGGCGCCCGCTTCACCATCACACTCCCGGCGGTCGGCCTGCCGCAGAAGACGCAGCGGCCCTCGGACCGAAGCTCGACAGAGATCGCATGACCACCATCCATGCCACCTGCGTCGCCATCGACGGCATGGGCGTGCTGCTGCGCGGCCCGTCCGGCGCGGGCAAGTCCGACCTCGCGCTGCGGCTGATCGACGGCGGCGCGCAGCTCGTGAGCGACGACTACACCGTGGTCGAGCTGGATGGCGGGCGCCTTGTCGCCACCGCGCCGGACAGCATCAGGGGCAAGCTGGAAGTCCGCGGCGTCGGCATCCTGCCGCTGCCCGCCGCGGCCCGCGCCGTGGTCGCGCTGGTCGTCGACCTGGTCGGCGACGCGCCCGTCGAGCGGCTGCCCGAGCCGGAGACCGTCGCGGTCGGCGGGGCCGCCGTACCGCGCATCGCCCTCGCGCCCTTCGAAGCCTCGGCCGCCGCCAAGGTGCGCCTTGCCGTCAGGGCCCACGCGCCAGCGGGCGGCGGACCGTGAGCGCGCCGGAACGGACACGGGTCGTCCTGGTCACCGGCCTGTCGGGCGCGGGCAAGACCTCGGCCCTCAAGGCGCTCGAGGACCTGGGCTACGAGGCGGTCGACAACGTGCCCTTCGCGCTCGTTCCCAATCTGGTCCAGCCCGCCCCCGAGGATCCGGCGGACGAGCCGCTCCGGGCGGTCGCCGTGGGCATAGACTGCCGGACCCGCGCCTTCAGCGCCGAGCGGTTCGCGCGGCTGATGGCGACGCTGCGCGCCCGCGACGACCTCGACCCCGTGCTGGTCTTCCTCGACGCCGGCGACCAGATGCTGAAGCGCCGCTTCACCGAGACCCGGCGGCGTCATCCCATGGCCATGGACCGGCCGGTGCAGGAAGGCATCGACCAGGAGCGCGCGCTGCTGGCGCCGATCCGGCGCTTCGCGGACGTGCTGGTCGACACCTCCGAGCTGACCGGCCACGACCTGCGCCGGATGATACGCAAGCAGTTCCACCTGGATACGCCCGACAGAATCGCCATCACCGTCTCGTCCTTCTCGTTCGCGCGCGGCCTGCCGAGGGACGCGGACACGGTGTTCGACGTGCGGTTCCTGCGCAATCCCCACTATGTGCCCGAGCTTCGCCCGCTGACGGGCCTCGACGACGGAGTCGCCGACTACATCCGCCGGGATCCCGAATTCGAGGGCTTCTTCCGGCGGATCGCCGACCTGATCCTCGATCTCCTGCCCAGCTACAATCGGGAGGGAAAAGCCTACTTCACCATCGCTTTCGGCTGCACCGGCGGACGGCACCGGTCCGTCTTCCTCGCCGAATGCCTCAGCAGCCTATTGCACGACCGCGGCTTCAGGGTTACCACCGTGCACCGCGATGCCGACGTGGAGTTTTCGGGATCGTCGCCATCTAGTCGTCAGGATAGCGATTAAATGATCGGGTTGGTTCTCGTTACCCATGGCCGTCTGGCCGAAGAGTTCATCGCCGCCATGGAGCATGTGGTCGGCCCGCAGCGCCAGGTGCAGGCGATCTCGATCGGCCCCGAGGACGACATGGAGCAGCGCCGCAAGGACATCCTCGATGCCGTCGCCTCGGTGGATTCGGGCAAGGGCGTCGTCCTCCTGACCGACATGTTCGGCGGCACGCCCTCGAATCTCGCCATCTCGATCATGGACAAGGCCAAGGTCGAGGTCATCGCCGGCATCAATCTTCCCATGCTCATCAAGCTCGCCAGCACGCGTATTTCCAGCACGCTCGAAGATGCGGTTGCGTCCGCCCAGGAATCCGGGCGAAAATACATCAACGTCGCGTCCAAATTGCTGACGGGTAAAGACTGAGTGCCGGGGGAAGCGCCTCAACGTACAGTCAGGATCACCAATCGCCGCGGGCTGCACGCCCGTGCGTCGGCGAAGTTCGTCAACCTCGCCTCCCAATTCGACGCCACCGTCTACGTCACCGGCCCCAGCGACGGGCGGGACGGCGAGCGCGTCGTGGGCACCTCCATCATGGGATTGATGATGCTTGCCGCCGGCCCCGGCTCGAGCATCCGCATCGAAGCCAGCGGCCCGCAGGCGCGCGAGGCGCTCAACGCCTTGGTGATGCTGGTGGAAAACAAGTTCGACGAAGATTAGCCCGGCGCCGCCGAATTACGGATAGAAATATATAAAGATATCTTTATACTTCCTGCCCGCACGGACCAGCGGTCCGTTCCCTTCGCATTGATGGCAGGACACCAATGAACGCGTTCACCGATTTCAAAGTCGCCGATATGTCCCTGGCGCCCTGGGGCCGCCGGGAAATCACCATTGCCGAAACCGAAATGCCCGGCCTGATGGCCCTGCGCGCCGAATATGGCGAGGCCCAGCCGCTGAAGGGCGCCCGCATCGCCGGCTGCCTGCACATGACCATCCAGACCGCGGTGCTGATCGAGACGCTGACCGCGCTGGGCGCCGAGATCCGCTGGAGCTCGTGCAACATCTTCTCCACCCAGGACCAGGCGGCGGCCGCCATCGCCGCGGCCGGCGTGCCCGTGTTCGCGTGGAAGGGCCTGACCGAGCAGGAATTCGACTGGTGCATCGAGCAGACCATCCTGGGCCCGGACGGCTGGCGCCCGAACATGATCCTCGATGACGGCGGCGACCTGACCGCCATGATGATCAACAGGTTCCCCGAGCTGATGTCCGAGGTGCGCGGCATCTCCGAGGAGACCACCACCGGCGTGCTGCGCCTCTACCAGCTCGAGAAGCAGGGTGGCCTGCCGGTGCCCTGCATCAACGTCAACGATTCGGTGACCAAGTCCAAGTTCGACAACCTCTATGGCTGCCGCGAGAGCCTGATCGACGGCATCAAGCGCGCCACCGACGTGATGCTGGCCGGCAAGGTCGCCGTGGTCTGCGGCTATGGCGACGTGGGCAAGGGCTGCGCCGCCAGCCTGCG
>CAZVVC010000356.1:0-3492 GCA_964630425.1 uncultured Bifidobacterium sp.
CCTCATGGCAAAACCATACTTCAGGGAGGACCACTTTTCAGGGGGCAGGCCAGGCGGGCCAGAGCGTGCCGGCGCCGTAGCGGGCGGCGAGATAGCGGACGATGGCGTCGCTCTCCCACACCACCGTATCGCCGTCGCGCAGGGTGGGCACCCGGCCGTGCGGGTTCATGGCGCGGTAGGCGGGGTCGTCCAGGCCGCCGAAGTCGCCGCCCAGGTCGATGCGGCGATAGGGCAGCGCCAGCTCCTCCAGCGTCCACAGCACTTTCTGCACGTTGCACGAGGACAGCCGTCCCCACAGCGTCATCGTGCCGGCCCCGCTCACCGCTGCACCATCTTGTTGAGCTCGCGGGCCATCTTCTCGTCCCTGTCGGGCGCATCCCCGGTCTCGACCAGGCTCTCCGGCACCTTGATGCCCCGCTGGCAGGCCGGCCGCGCATAAAGCGCGTCGATCCAGCGCCGCAGGTTGGGCAGGCCGTCGGCCGACACGCCCGACCATTTGTGGGTGCGCACCCAGGCCCAGTTGGCGATGTCGGCGATGCTGTAGTCGCCGGCCAGGTACTCCTCCTGCCCCAGCCGCGTGTCCAGCACTTCGAACAGCCGGCGGCATTCGTTCTGGTAGCGGTCGATGGCCGGCTGGATCTTCTCGGGGAAGTAGCGGAAGAACACGTTGGCCTGGCCCATCATCGGGCCGACGCCGCCCATCTGGAACATCAGCCATTGCAGCGCCGCCATCCGCCCGCGCCGGTCCGTCGGGAGCAGGCGGCCGGTCTTCTCGGCCAGGTGGATCAGGATCGCGCCCGATTCGAAGATCACCAGGTCGTCGTCGTCGCGGTCGACGATCACCGGGATGCGGCCGTTGGGGTTGAGCGCCAGGAAGGCGGGCTGCTTCTGCTCCAGCGCCGTGAGGTCGACCGGATGCACCCGATAGGGCAGCGCCAACTCCTCCAGCGCGATGGACACCTTCCACCCGTTGGGCGTCGCGGCCGTATAGAGATCGATCATCACCCGTCTCCTGCTGGAACCGGCCGGTTGTCCATCCCGCCGGCCCGCGAGTCAACGCCCGGCGCGGGCGGCGGCGGGCATTGCCCAGGCGGGCTTTCCCATATGGATAAACGGGCCCATATGGACAAACGGGATCCGGTCAGGCGGCCCTGGCCGCCGCGCCCGCCAGCAGGTCCAGCACCTCGGCGGACGGCCGCACGTCGGCGCACACGCTGGAGACGCCCATCATGGTGGCGGCTTCTTCCTCCTCGGTCAGGCCGGCATTGCCGTCGGCCACGTGGATCACCTTGTAGCCGAGCTGGTAGGCGTCCCGCTCCGTCGTCTCGCAGCAGCAATTGGCGACGCAGCCGGTGACGATCAGCGTGTCGACGTCCAGCGCCTGCAAGGTCTCGTGCAGCTCGGACGAATTGAAGGTGAAGGCGCTGTAGCGGTACTTGTCCATCACCACGTCGCCGTCCTGCACGTCGAGGCCGTCGTGCAGCTCATGGGCCTTCGCGCCTTTGGCGAACTCGCGGGCCAGCGCCTTGATCACCTTGTTCTCGGCCTGCCATGGCGCCACCGCGCGCGGGCCGCTCTCGGCATAGGTGTGGCGGGTGAACGCCACCCTGCCGCCGGCCGCGCGCACCGCCGCGGCCAGCCGGTTCACCACCGGCACCAGCGCCAGCGCGCGGGGATTGCCGAACGGATGCGCCGGCAGCATGAAGCCGTTCTGGAGGTCGATCACCAGCAGCGCCGTGCGCTTCGGATCGATCGCGCCAAAGCGGGTGACGGCGCGCCCGCGCTCGATGACGGCATTGACGGTCTCGGTGTCGATCATGGGGTCCTCCGCGGTTCAGGCGGCCAGTATAGCGGCGGCCCGCCCGCAGGCAAACGCAGGGTCGGACATGGCGTGGCGGGGGCGTTATCAAACCTTCGCAATATTTGTTGCGAATGTTTATGTGTACCGTAAAGTTGGTGTGTTTTCATACACTTGTAAGAATCTTCTCGTGTGCGGCGAGTGTGGGATGACCCGACTGCCACCCCACGCCCGGGCAGGCCCGTGCGCGGCATCCCGCCCTTCGCGACGCGGCTTCGCCGCTCCTCAGGCCTCACGGTTGTAAGTGAGTAAGTGAGGGTGCGGGTGAATGCGACGCCAGAGGGGGCAACCGTCACCGATTCCCCTGTTCCATGCGGCACAAAAAAATAGGGCGTCCCGAGGGACGCCCGAGTCTCCCCGTTGAACGGATTGGCCTTACGGCATCATCTTGCCGCCGTTGAGCATGAAGGTCTGGCCGGTGATGTAGTCCGAGCCGTGGCTGGCCAGGAACACGCACAGCGGCGCGCCGTGGATCAGCGGATCGCCCAGGTAGCGCATGGGCAGCGCCTGCTCCAGGGCGGTGACGAATTCGGGGCGCGCCTTGCGCCAGTTCTCGAACGCGTCCGAGGCCAGCGTCGGGCTGACGATGTTGACGTTGATGCCGAACTGGCCCCATTCGTTGGCGGCGGTGCGGGAAACCGCGCGGATCGCCTCCTTGGCCATGTTGTAGGCGGTGTTGCCGGTGGTGCCCAGGATGCCCGAGGTGGACGAGAAGTTGATGATCTTCCCCCACTTCTTCTCCTTCATGATCGGGAACACGGCCTGCATGGCCCACAGGGTCGCCATCGCGCCGCTGTTGAAGGTGTAATAGATCTCGGCGTCGGTCGAATCCTCGACGCCCACGAACACGGTCGAGCCCTGCGGCTTCTCCTTGGTGCCGAAGCCCTGGGCGTTGCTCACCATGATGTCCACGGTGCCGTACGCCTTCACGGTCTCGTCGACCATGCGGAACACCTGGTCGCGCTCGGACACGTCGACCACGACCGGGATCGCCTCGCCGCCCTCGTCGCGGATCTGCTTCACCACCTCGTCCACGGTCGACTTGGTGCGCGAGGCGACGGCCACCTTGGCGCCCTCGCGGGCATAGGCGATGGCGATGGCCTTGCCGATTCCCCGGCCCGCGCCCGTCACGATCGCCACGTTTCCGTCGAGTTGCTTCATGGTGTGTCCCTGTCTCGCGCGCGCCGGACATTTTCAGCGCAAATGAAGAATTTCGCGCATGTTTGAGGATGAGGCCGGTCGCCGTCAACGGCTTTTTTCCGCCCGCCCGGCGTTTCCGTGACGGACGTTGCACGAAGGCCTATACTCGGCGGCGCATGCCGGGAAGGTCCTCATGGACAAGTTCAGGGACACGGAGAGCATAAAGACCGGCACGAACGACGAGATCGCCGCGCCGCGCTCGCGATGACAACGAGGAGTGGGTCAGATCACGCCCTTGTCCCTCAGCGCCGCGATCTCCGCCTCGCTCAGGCCCAGCAGGCCGCCAAGCACGCTGTCGTTGTCCGATCCCAGCGGCTTGCCGGCCCAGTCGATGCGGCCGGGCGTGGCGGTCAGACGGGGCATGACGTTGGGCATGGCCACGTCGCCCACGCGGGTCGGCACGGTGGCGATGTTGCCGCGGGCGGCGTATTGCG
>CAZVVC010000357.1:0-3462 GCA_964630425.1 uncultured Bifidobacterium sp.
CGCGAAGGCGGACGTACCGTCGGCGCAGGCGTCGTCGCCAAAATCCTGAAGTAAGTTTTTCGGCCACCGCACGGTTGACAATCGAGCCCCGTTCACAATAGAAGGTGCGGCTCGAAACAGATCGACGCTCCGGGGGCGGCGCAAAGCCGTCCCCGGATGCTTTGTGGGCGGTGCGGTACGGGCGAGAAAACGGCTAACGCCTTAGGAGTGTAGCTCAATTGGTAGAGCACCGGTCTCCAAAACCGGGGGCTGGGGGTTCGAGCCCCTCCACTCCTGCCAATACATATGCCGATGCCGGGCGGCGGGATAAAACGAGTACGCAGGTACGCTGAGGAAAGATGGCACGGACAACACCAGCACAGTTCGCCAAGCAGGTCCGCCAGGAAGTCTCGAAGGTGGTCACGCCTTCGTGGAAGGAAACCTGGGTGACCACCGTCATGGTGTTCGTGATGGTGGCCTTCGCGGCGGTGTTCTTCCTTCTGGTGGACATGGGCTTTGCCCAGCTCGTCAAACTCATCCTGCCGAATCACGGCTGAGCGAAACGGGATCGACATGACCGCCAGGTGGTACATCATCCAGACCTATTCCAATTTCGAGAAGAAGGTCGCCGAATCGATCAAGGAGCAGGCCGCGCTCCAGGGCATGACCGAGTTGTTCGAGCAGGTCATCGTGCCCATGGAGGAAGTGGTCGAGATCCGGCGCGGCCAGAAGGTCAATGCCGAGCGCAAGTTCTTCCCCGGCTACGTGCTGGCGAAGATGGAGATGACCGACGAGACCTATCATCTGGTGAAGAACATCCAGAAGGTCTCGGGCTTCCTAGGCTCGGGCAACAAGCCCATGCCGATCTCGGACAGCGAGGCGGCGCGCATCCTGAGCCAGGTGCAGGAGGGCGTCGACCGGCCCAAGCCGTCGATCCGCTTCGAGATCGGCGAGCAGGTGCGCGTGACCGACGGTCCGTTCACCTCGTTCAACGGCCTGGTCGAGGATGTGGACGAAGAGCGCGCGCGCCTCAAGGTGTCGGTGTCGATCTTCGGCCGCGCGACGCCGGTCGAACTGGAATACGGCCAGGTCGAGAAGACCTGATCTCGGTTTTGGGGACGCCCGCCGCGTCCCCGGTGCGGAAGGCTCGCCATGGCCGGACCGCGCATCCCTGGGCGGCCTCGAAAGCGGCGCCCGCGCTTGACGAAAGGAAGGGACACCAATGGCAAAGAAGATCACCGGTTACATCAACCTCCAGGTTGCTGCCGGTAGCGCAACCCCGTCGCCGCCGATCGGCCCGGCGCTGGGTCAGCGCGGCGTGAACATCATGGAGTTCTGCAAGGCCTTCAACGCGGCCACGCAGGACATCGAGAAGGGGACGCCGATCCCCGTCGTCATCACCGTGTATGCCGACCGCAGCTTCACCTACATCACCAAGACGCCGCCCGCGGCGCATTTCCTGAAGAAGGCGGCCAAGGTCAACTCGGGCTCCAAGACCCCGGGCAAGTCCACCGCCGGCTTCGTCACCCGCGCCGATCTGGAGCAGATCGCCGAGGCGAAGATGAAGGATCTGAACGCCAACGACATCGAGGCGGCGATCAAGATGATCGAGGGATCTGCCCGGTCGATGGGCATCGAGGTGAGGGGGTAATCCGATGGCAAAGCTCACCAAGCGTCAGAAGGCCGACAACGAGGCCATCGACAGCAACAAGCTGTACAGCATCGACGAGGCAGTGGCCGTGCTGAAGCAGCAGGCCAAGTCCAAGTTCGACGAGACCATCGAGGTCGCCATGAATCTGGGCGTCGACCCGCGTCACTCGGACCAGATGGTCCGCGGCGTGGTGCTGCTGCCCAACGGCACGGGCAAGACCGTGCGCGTCGCCGTGTTCGCCAAGGACAAGAAGGCCGACGAGGCCCGCGCCGCCGGCGCCGACATCGTGGGCGCCGAGGACCTGGCCGAGCAGGTGCAGGCCGGCAACATGAATTTCGACCGCGTCATCGCCACCCCGGACATGATGGCCCTGGTGGGCCGGCTCGGCAAGGTGCTGGGCCCGCGCGGCCTGATGCCGAACCCGAAGCTGGGCACCGTGACGCCGGACGTGGCCGGCGCGGTGAAGGCGGCCAAGGGCGGCCAGGTCGAGTTCCGCGCCGAGAAGGCCGGCATCGTCCACGGCGGCGTGGGCAAGGCCAGCTTCAGCGACGCGGCGCTGGCCGAGAACATCCGCGCCTTCGCCGACGCGGTGATCAAGGCCAAGCCGACCGGCGCCAAGGGCACCTATGTGAAGAAGGTGTCGCTCACCTCGACCATGGGCCCCGGCCTGAAGGTCGACGTGTCGAGCCTGAGCGCCTGACAACGAGATTCCCCGGAGGCTTCGGCATCCGGGGACAGGGCGGCAGGCAAGCCTGCCGCCCGCCTGTCCAAGACCGTAGGCGCCGCGCAAGCGGCTTAAATGGATGCGCCAGCCTGCACAGACAGGGAAACGAGACTTGAAGCTTCGGGTCCGGAGACCATATCCGGACCTCTCCTGGCAGGGAGGCCTTCGGGCGGGCATCGGGTTCACGGCCCTGGGACAGGGTAACCGGGTCCGGTCGGCGGTTCGCCGACGCACCGGACCTTGATGTGGCTGCGCGGCAGGGACGAACGCCCCGTCGCGCTTACACTGGAGAGTAAAGTGGACCGAGCCCAAAAGGCGGAACTGGTCTCCGAACTCAAGGGCGTCTTCGACAAGACGGGTCTGGTGGTAGTGGCTCACTACTCCGGTCTCACCGTCGCGGAGTTGACGGCCCTGCGCGTGCAGATGCGTGGAGTTGGCGCCCAGTTCCGTGTGACCAAGAACAGGCTGACCAAGCTTGCTCTCGAGGGCACCAAATGCGAGTCCATTGCCCATCTGTTCACCGGACCGACGGCGATCGCCTACTCGGACGATCCCGTGGCGGCAGCCAAGGCGTCGGTTGAATTCGCCAAGAAGAACGAGAAGCTGATCGTTCTCGGCGGCGTGATGGGTAACACGGAACTGGATGCGAACGGCGTGAAAGCCCTCGCGACCCTTCCGTCTCTGGACGAGCTGCGCGCGAAGCTCCTGGGCCTGATCAACGCCCCGGCGACCAAGGTCGCCGGTGTGCTTCAGGCGCCGGCCGGCCAACTGGCCCGCGTGTTTGCTGCCTATGGGAAAAGCGAGGCCGCCTGATCGGTTGAACCCGACATGGCCTTAATCTTTGGAGATATGAAATGGCTGACCTGCAGAAACTTGTTGATGAACTCTCGAGCCTGACCGTCATCGAAGCCGCCGAGCTGTCGAAGCTTCTCGAAGAGAAGTGGGGCGTCTCGGCCGCTGCGCCGGTTGCCGTCGCCGCCGTTGGCTCCTGTGGCGGTGCCCCGGCGTTAGCCGCCGATCATAAGGACTCCTTCGACGTGATCCTCGCCTCCTTCGGCGACAACAAGATCAACGTTATCAAGGAAGTCCGTGCGATCACCGGCCTGGG
>CAZVVC010000358.1:0-3448 GCA_964630425.1 uncultured Bifidobacterium sp.
TGCGCCAGTTCGCCGGTCTCGGCATCAACCCGAGTTCGCCCGCGGCGATCGCGGCCATGGGCCGCCTGAACATCGACGAGACCGCCATGGAGGCCGGCGCCATGAACCGGGCCCGGAACGCGGCGCGCACGCTGGGGATGCAGCTGAAGGGCGATGCCGCCAACTTCGGCCGCGGGGGCCAGTCGGGCGTGCTGGCGTTCGCCCAGGGCGCGTCCGGCAACTCCATGAACAACTGGGGCATCAACTCCGGCGCGATCGGCGCCTACAACTCCGGTGCGTCCGTCCCCATGACCGGCTATGGCAACGCGTTGCAGGCCTACCAGGCCAACCTCAACGCCTACACCCAGCTGGGGCAGACGAGCATGCAGGCCAACGCCCAGTCCGGCGGCGGGCTTGGCAGCTTCCTCGGCGCGCTCGGCGGCGCTGCGGTCAGCAAGTGGTCGGACCGGCGGCTCAAGAAGAACGTCGTCGCTGTCGGCCGCACCCCCGGCGGCCTCACCGTCTACGAGTTCGATTATCTCTGGGGCGGCCCGCGCGAGACCGGCGTCATGGCCGACGAGGTCGAGAAGGTCTACCCGCAGGCGGTGCGCGTGGTGGCCGGTTACAAGGTCGTCGACTACAGCGAGGTGCGGTGATGGCAGGCTTCTTCGACAAGTTCACCGAGGCTGCGCTCACGACCTACAAGACGTTGGAGCAGGAGAAGCGGTACCGGGAAGAACAGAAGTGGCGGCGCGAGGAGCAGGCCGAGAAGCGACGCGAGCGCGAGCTCAAGGACCAGTTCCGCCAACGCGCCAGCGACATGTTCTCCGGCAACATGCAGGTCCCGACCGCCCCGGCGAGCACGGTGTTCAACCCGTCCGCGATGCCACCGCTCGACCCGAACATCTCCATCGGCGAGGTCGGCATCCCGACGCGTCAGGTGCAGGTGCCGCCCGGCCGCGGACTGCCGATGCGCTTCGCCGACAACGGCATGGGTTTCAACGAGACCGGCCCGCTTCCGTCGATGAGCGAGCAGCTCGGGCAGACACGCCGCGTCCAGCCCAACTCGTACGAGGGTATCCGGGCGCTCGCCCTGGACCCAGCCACCATGGCCTACGACCCGCAGATGGCCATTCAGATGGCGTCCGCCGCTAACCAGATGGAGCAGCAGCACTACCAGATGGCCTCCCAGCGGTTCGGCCAGGCCGTCCTCGACGCGGGGCGGGCCTTCGCCGGCGGCGATTCGGACGGCGCGGTGCAGTCCCTGCTGAAGGCGTACAACGGCGGCGCCGTGCCTGACGGTGTGGATGCCACCATCGTGACGCGCGACGACGGCTCGTTGCTGCTGAAGTTCGTGGACGAGAAGACCGGCAAGGTGCGCCACGCCGTTCCGTACAACAGCTTCTCGGACCTCTTGGAGCAGGCGCAGTCCCTGTCGAGCCCCGACGCGCTGGCGACCCACATCAAGACCGCGCGTGATATGCGGTTCAAGCAGGACGAGCTCCAGCTGAAAAAGGATGAGCTCGCCATCAAGGGGCGGACGGCCGACTCCGAGATCAACCGCAACAACGCCTACGCCGCGTCGGCCATGGCCAACGCCGAAGTCAACCGCGCGGCGAAGCAGGGCATGACCGAGGAGAGGGCCGAGAAGCGGAAGGCGCAGGAACGGCTCAACAGCATCGCTGACCAGATCCGCACGGCGCAGGACCCGGCGACCAAGGAGTCGCTGATGGTGGACTACGCGATCCTGTCGGGCCGCATGGATCCGAAGACCGACTTCACCGTGGCAGGTGACACGGTCCTGAAGACCCGGCACGACGGCACGTCCTCGATCCTCGTGCCCGAGCTCAACGGGTTTGTCAGCGAGGGACAGAACCCCGCCCAGCTGGTCGGCGCGCTGCAGAGCCCGTTCGTCGTGACCGGTGAGGTCGTGCTGGCGCGCGATCACCAGGACCGCTGGGGCTACACGGTCTCCACGACCGGCAAGACCTACAGCTCCCTCGCCGAGGCGGAGGACGCGGCGAAGGCCGCGCGCAAGGGGATGAAGGCGTCGAAGTCCGACGCGCCGCCCAACGCGCCGCCACCGCTGCCGATGTCGCCCGATCTCGTGAGGGCGGCGGAGAAGCGTCTCCAAGGCGGGCAACGCCCTGCAACCGGCATCCCCGCCGGTCAGTTCGATTATTTTCCGGCCGGCCGGTAGATCGGGTAACAGATGGCTGAACTCGTCGACTTCAAGCCCGCCAGCTTCTTCAGCCCGTCCCAGTCGGTCGAGGACTCCAGCGCCGTCGCTCGCGGCTTCGGCATGGGGATCGCGGGTCTGGGTTCCACGTTGCGCGACGTGGGGCTTGAGGACCTCGGCGAGACCGTCGAGGACTACGGCACGGACGTCGTGCTCCGCAACCCGTCGCCGTACAACAGCGCCGGCGACTTCTTCAGCGCGCCGCTCGGCTATACCGGCAGCCTCATCGGCGAGCAGGCGGCTCAGCTCGCGGTTGGCATCCCGGCCGCTGTCGGTCTTGGCGCCGTCGGCGCGGCGGTTGGTGGCCCTGCTGGTGGCTTCGCCGGCGCAGCCCTCGGCATGGCGGCGCCTACCTTCGTGCAGGAATACGGCCTCAACCGCATCCAGCAGCGCGAGCAAGGCATCGACGACAAGGGACGCGCCGCCCTGGCCGCGGGCGGCGTTGCCGCTATCGACGTGCTCAGCGGCCCCGCCCGGCTCGGCACCAAGGTGCTGACCGGCGGCATTGCCCGGGAAGCCGGTGAGGGCGTGTTCGGCGCGATGCAGCGCGGCGCCGCCCGCGAAGCCGAGGAAGGCATCTTCCGCGCCGCCGGCAAGCAGGCGCTCGAGGAAACCGCCGCCGAGCTGGCTCAGTCCCCGATCAGCAGGTGGGGTGCGTATCAGCCGCTCACCGGCGAGGAGGCATACGAGGACTACGCCCAGTCCGCCCTTGGCGGCTTCCTGGTAGGCGGCGTCGTCGGCGGTGGCATGCGTGCGCTGGCCGGTCAGCGGCCCACGCAACCAATCGACGTTCTCAACGCCGAGCAGACCCGCCTGTTGCCCGGATACGAGCAACGGATCGCGGTCGACGAGAACGGCAATCAGATCGCGCTCCCGCCGCCGAGGGGCAACTCGGATCCGATCTACGTTCAGCCGGACCGCCCGCTCCTGCTGGAGCCGCCGCTGCCGCGCGACACCCGCCGGCCGCCGGACGAGCCGCGGATCGCGGTCGACGAGAACGGCAACCAGCTCGCCTTGCCGCCGGCAGGTTATCTGCCCCCTGGGCGGGACCCGATCATCGCAGGTCCGCCGGACGACTACCGTGACCGCCCGGTCTTCGACACTGACACGGTGCTGCCGCTGCTCCGCGAGGCGAACGGCAACCGGAGCGACACGTGGCTGCTCAAGCTGACGAACAGCCTCACCACGAACGTGATGAACGGCCGGCTCGACCAGGCGCTCCAGGAGATC
>CAZVVC010000359.1:0-3420 GCA_964630425.1 uncultured Bifidobacterium sp.
GTGGCGGCGGCCGAAGCCGATCCCGCCGGCGCCGCGCCGGACCTCGTGCCGGTCGTCGATCCGCACATCCGCACCGCCGAGCTCGGCAACTGGCTGGCCCGGGTCGAGGCGCGTTCTCGTTAGTTTCCGTTCCGTCACTGTCTCCGGGGATGCCATGACCAGATATTCCGTGCTCGACCTGTGTCCCGTGGTGGAAGGCGGCACGCCCGCCGATGCGTTCCGCCATTCCCGCGACCTGGCGCGGCACGTGGAGCGGCTGGGCTACGAGCGGTTCTGGCTGGCCGAGCATCACGGCATGCCGGGCGTGGCAAGCGCGGCGACCTCCATCGTCATCTCGCATGTGGCCGCGGGCACCTCGCGGATCAGGGTCGGCGCCGGCGGCATCATGCTGCCGAACCATTCGCCGCTGGTGATCGCCGAGCAGTTCGGCACCCTCGCCTCGCTCTATCCGGGGCGCATCGAGCTGGGCCTTGGCCGCGCGCCGGGAACCGACCAGATGACCGCCCGCGCCCTGCGCCGCACCCTGGACAGCGATCCCAACGAGTTCCCGCGCGACGTGATGGAGCTGGTGGGCTATTTCCGCGACCCCGAGCCGAACCAGTATGTGCGGGCCATCCCTGGCGAAGGCACCCACGTTCCCGTGTGGATTCTCGGCTCCAGCCTGTTCGGCGCCTCGCTCGCCGCGGCGCTGGGGCTGCCCTTCGCCTTCGCGTCCCATTTCGCGCCGGCGCAGATGATGCAGGCCATCGAGATCTATCGCGGCCGCTTCAAGCCGTCCGAGTTCCTGCAGCAGTCCTATCTGATGCTGGGCTACAACGTGTTCGCCGCGCCCACCGACGACGAGGCGCGTTTCCTCGCCAGTTCCATGCAGCAGGCGTTCATCGCCATCCGCACCGGCCGCGCCATCCGCCTTCAGCCGCCCATCGAGAATTTCGAGGCGACGCTAGGCCCGGCCGAGCGCCATCTGCTGGAGCAGACGCTGGAGCGCTCGGCCATCGGATCGCCCGAAACGGTCAGGTCGACGCTCGGCGATTTCGTCGTCCGCACCGGTGCCGACGAGGTGATGATCGCATCGCAGATCTTCGATCACGACCTGCGCAAGCGAAGCTACACCATCGCCGCCGAAGCCGTCGGGCTGCCCGCGCCGGACGACTGAGCGCCGGCGGTCGGGAAGGTTGGCTGTCTCGAAAGCACTTCCAAGCCCGCTCCTGTCGAGTGATTTGGCGCATAGCGCCAAATCGTATCGAGACACGGGCGAAGGATGGTGCGCGTCTCGATACACCCGGCCTGCGGCGGGGCGCTCGACGTGAGCGGGAAAGAAGCGTGCCATGAAGGCGTCTCCTGTCCATCCGCGCGAAACGTTGCGCAACCTTAACGCGTGCCGTACTCTCATACCGGCGAGGCTGACGGTTATCCGTCGGGGGACGGATGGCCTTCCTTCATCAGGCATGTCCCGTGGCGGGAACGGCGCCGCGGGTTGGGAGACAGCCAATGAACCGCGCAGTCCTCGCCGTGCTTACCCCTCTTTGCGCCCTCGCCGCCTCGGCGGCCCTGTCCCAGAACGAACGGGTCCAGCCCGACCGCTCCGGCGTGCAGCGTACCGCCCCGGAGCGTCTCCGACCGGCGGCGCCGGATGTCCGGCAACCGGGACGGGCAACCGCCAGGCCGGACCTGGCCGTCAAGGCGCATGACGACGCGCCCTACAGGATCGTGCCCGGCCTCGTGAAGAAATTGACGCCGGGCACCATGCGCAAGGTCGCCCAGCCCATGTTCGACCTGCCCTATTTCGGCAACGACCTCCAGCCGGGCGAACGCTATTACGTGGGCAAGAAGATCCACTCCGCCTCGGGCACCCAGATGTGGGGCTACGACATCGGCACCATGCGCAAGAAATCCGGCAGCGATCAATGGTCCGAGGTCAAGTACGGCACCGACTGGAAGAAGATCAAGAACTCGGACTACTACGTCTGGGGCAAGCCGGTCTATGCCATGGCGGACGGGACGGTGATCCGCTGCTGGCGCAACGCCCCGCAGAATCCCCGGCCCTTCAGCTCGGCGCTGGGCGACAGCTTCGACGAGGCTTTCGCCGACCGCGACTGGCTGCACCAGAAGTGGCGCGACAAGATGATGTCCGGCGCCGGCAACCATCTGCTGGTGCTGCAGGACAACGGCAACCTGGTACTGTACGCCCACGCGCAGACCGGGTCGATCCCGTCCAATCTGTGCCCGCACAACCAGGCGCTCTTCTCGGCCGCGGATGCCGACGGCGAGACCGACGTTCCCGCCGCGCAGCAGGCGCGCATCCGCGCGGGCGACAAGCTGTACCTGACCGGCAACAGCGGCAATTCCAGCGCGCCGCACCTGCATGTCCATCAGGAGGACGAGGACGGCAACCCGATCCAGTTCAAGTTCCGCCGGGGCCTGTCGACGCCGGTGCTCGAGGGCAAGAAGGCCGACATCAACAAATGGACACGCTTCGCGGGCAGCCGCATCCCGGACGGCCCGGTGCTGTTCTGGCCGCCCGAGCGGCTGGGCGGCGAGTCCTCGCGCCACGGCTATGCGGCGGCGGACTTCCAGCGCTGGTTCGACCACATGGCCGATTCCGGCTTCTGGCCGGAATGGATCGACGGCTACAGCGTCGGCGGCAAGGCGTTCCTCAACCATGTCTGGCGGCCGGCCAAGGGCGAATGGCGCGCCTTCTTCCTGCTGTCGCCGTCCGCCTACCAGACCGAGTTCGCCAGGGCCGAGAACGACAAGTTCTATCCGGTGATGGTGGACAGTTCGCTGGTGAACGGCCAGACGCGCTATTCGGTGATCTTCATCAAGAACAAGGCCGGCGGCTATCTGGCGCGTCACGGGCTGACCTATGACCAGCACATGGCGGTGATGAACGAGGCCAAGGGCAAGAACCTCAATCCGGTGAACATCTCGGTCGTCTCGACCGGCGGCCAGGAACGCTACACGGTGCTGTGGCGCTCGGAGAAGATCGGCAGCTGGGTGGTGAAGTCGAAGGTGCCGGAAGGCGAGTACCAGGCGCTCTACGACACCCAGACGGGCGAGAACCGCAAGCCGTCCTACGTCAACGCCTACATGGACAACGGCAAGCCCACCTACACGGTGGTGTTCGCGCAGGTTCCCGGCGCCCGCAAGGACCGCCACGGCATGACCGCGGCGCAGTACCAGGCCGAGTTCAACAGCGCGAACCTGCCGACGCGGGCCGTCTCGGGCTATGACGGCGCCCAGTCGAACCACAAGTTCATCGCGTTCTGGAGGCAGTGACCGGCGTCCGGGAGCGGGTTCAGCCCGCTCCCGGCCCTCGCCCCCTGCTCTTTCGATCGGGATGACGCCCGTTCAGGATGGCCGCGGTGCGCGCCTGATCGCCTCGACCGCCAGCTCGCGCACCTTGCGCCGGTCGATCCT
>CAZVVC010000360.1:0-3338 GCA_964630425.1 uncultured Bifidobacterium sp.
GGAATTCAAGCTGAAGAAGATGTGGAAGTCGCCCAACGGCACCATCCGCAACATCCTGGGCGGCACCGTGTTCCGCGAGCCCATCGTGTGCTCGAACATCCCGCGGCTGGTGCCGGGCTGGACCAAGCCGATCGTCATCGGCCGCCATGCCTTCGGCGACCAGTACCGCGCCACCGATTTCAAGGTGCCGGGCAAGGGCAAGCTGACCATGAAGTTCGAGCCCGAGGGCGGCGGCGAACCCATCGAATATGAGGTGTTCCAGTTCCCCGGCGCCGGCGTGGCCATGGGCATGTACAACCTCGACGACAGCATCAAGGACTTCGCCCGCGCCTGTCTCAACTACGGCCTCGACCGCAAGTGGCCGGTCTACCTGTCGACCAAGAACACCATCCTCAAGGCCTATGACGGCCGCTTCAAGGACCTGTTCCAGCAGGTGTTCGACGAGGAGTTCGCCGACAGGTTCAAGGCCGCCGGCACCACCTACGAGCACCGCCTGATCGACGACATGGTCGCCTCGGCCCTGAAGTGGGACGGCGCGTTCGTGTGGGCCTGCAAGAACTACGACGGCGACGTGCAGTCGGACACGGTGGCGCAGGGCTACGGCTCGCTGGGCATGATGAGCTCGGTGCTGCTGACGCCCGACGGCAAGACCTGCGAGGCCGAGGCCGCGCACGGCACCGTCACCCGCCACTACCGCCAGCACCAGCGCGGCGAGAAGACCTCGACCAACCCGGTCGCCTCCATCTTCGCCTGGACGCGCGGCCTCGCGCACCGCGGCAAGCTGGACGACACGCCCGAGGTGGTGCGCTTCGCCGAGACGCTCGAGAAGGTCTGCGTGGACGCCATCGAGTCCGGCCACATGACCAAGGACCTGGCCATCCTGGTCAGCCCCGATCAGGCCTGGCTGACCACCGAGGACTTCCTCGCCAAGCTGGACGCCGACCTGCAGAAGGCGCTGGCGTAAGGGTTACGAGGTTCGTTTCAAGGGCGGCGCTGGAGACGGCGCCGCCCTTTTTTATGCGTCACGGATTGGCGGGAAAAGTCTTCATGGCGTGCCCCCAAATCCGCTCACGTCGAGTGCCCGGCCGCGGGCCAGGTGTATCGAGACGCGCACCACCGCCGGCCCGTGTCTCGATACGATCTGACTGCGCCGGATCACTCGACAGGAGCGGGTCTGGGGATACCGTCACGAAGACACCAGAAAAGACGGAGCCGGCCGCGGCGCCTTACGCCGCCGCCGCGACCGCCGCCTCGATGGCCTTGAGCGCGTCCTGGGCCTTCTCCACGTCGGGACCGCCTGCCTGGGCCATGTCGGGGCGGCCGCCGCCGCCCTTGCCGCCCAGCGCCTCGGCGCCGGCGCGCACCAGGTCGACCGCGTTGAGCCTGCCGGTAAGGTCGTCGGTGACGCCGACCGCCACCGCCACCTTGCCGTCCGCCACCGCGACCAGCGCGGCGACGCCGGAGCCCAGCGACTTCTTGGCCTCGTCGACCAGGCCGCGCAGGTCCTTGGGCGAGACGCCGTCGAGTTTGCGGGCGATCATCTTCACCGCGCCGATCTCGCGCACGTCGTCGCCGGCGGCGCGGCCCGTGCCGCCGCCCATCGCCAGTGTCTTCCTGGCCTCGGCCAGTTCCTTCTCCAGCCGGCGACGGTCCGCCAGCAGCGCCGAGACGCGCTCGGGCAGTTCGGCGGGCGAGGCCTTCACGGCGGCGGCCACCTGGCCCAGCACGCGCTCCTGCTCGTTGACGTAGTCGACCGCGCCCTCGCCGGTCATCGCCTCGATGCGGCGCACGCCGGCCGAGACCGCGCCCTGGCCGACGATCTTGAACAACCCGATGTCGCCGGTGCGGCGCACATGGGTGCCGCCGCACAGCTCGACCGAGAAATTCGGCCGCAACGGCTCCTCGCCCAGGCCCATGCCCACGACGCGCACCTCGTCGCCATATTTCTCGCCGAACAGCGCGAGCGCGCCCGCCTGCACGGCGTCGTCCGGCGTCATCAGCCGGGTGGTGACCTCGACGTTCCGGCGGACCTGGCGGTTCACCTTGTCCTCGACCAGCACGATCTGCTCGGGGGTGAGCGGCGCCTGATGCGAGATGTCGAAGCGCAGCCGGTCCGGCGCGACCAGCGAGCCCTTCTGGGTGACGTGCGGGCCCAGCACCTGGCGCAGCGCCTCGTGGACCAGATGGGTCGCGGAATGGTTGGCGCGCAGCTTGTCGCGGCGCTCGGCGTCCACATGCATCTGCACCACGTCGCCCACCCGCACCGGACCGGCATGGACGGTGCCCACATGCACGTGCAGCGCGCCCAGCACCTTGCGCGTGTCGGTGACCTCGACGGTGCCCGTCTCCGCCGCCAGCGAGCCGGTGTCGCCCATCTGGCCGCCCGACTCGCCGTAGAACGGGGTCTGGTTGGCGACGATGGACACGAGCTGCCCCGGCTCGGCCATTTCGACCTGCTCGCCGTCGTGGACGATGGCGACGATCTTGCCCTCGGCGTCGGTGGCGTAGTAGCCCAGGAACTCGGTGGCGCCGTGGGCCTCGCGGATCTCGAACCACAGGGATTCGGTCGCGGTCTCGCCCGAGCCGGCCCACGCCTTGCGTGCCTCGGCGCGCTGGCGGGCCATCGCCTCGTCGAAGCCCTTCTGCTCGACGCTGCGACCCTGGGCGCGCAGCGCGTCCTCGGTCAGGTCGAGCGGGAAGCCATAGGTGTCGTAGAGCCGGAAGGCGATCTCGCCCGGTAGCGGCGCGCCCGAGGGCAGCCGGTTCAGCTCGTCGTCGAGCAGCCGCAGGCCGCGCTCCAGGGTGACGCGGAAGCGGGTTTCCTCCAGCCGGAAGGTCTCGGTGACCAGCGCCTGGGCACGGTTCAGCTCGGGGAAGGCCTGGCCCATCTCGGTGACCAGCGCCGGCACCAGCCGATACATCAGCGGCTCCTGCGCGCCCAGCATGTGGGCGTGGCGCATGGCGCGGCGCATGATCCGGCGCAGCACGTAGCCCCGGCCCTCGTTGGACGGCAGCACGCCATCGGCGACCAGGAACGAGCAGGCGCGCAGATGATCGGCGATCACCCGGTGCGAGGCCTTCTGCGGACCGTCGGGATCGGTGCCGGTGGCCTCGGCCGCCGCCTCGATCAGCACGCGCAGCAGGTCGGTGTCGTAATTGTCGTGCACGCCCTGGAGCACGGCGGTGACCCGCTCGAGGCCCGCGCCGGTGTCGATGCTGGGCCTGGGCAGGGCGATGCGCGTGTCGGGCGTCACCTGCTCGAACTGCATGAACACCAGGTTCCAGATCTCGACGAAGCGGTCGCCGTTCTCCTCGGGCGAACCGGGCGGGCCGCCCCA
>CAZVVC010000361.1:0-3336 GCA_964630425.1 uncultured Bifidobacterium sp.
CCTTCCTTGTGCAGATAGATCGCCCGGTCGCTCACGCGCGCTCCCGAAGCTGGCGGACGAGGTCGCGTCCGAGGGTTTCCATGAGGGTGACCACGCGCCCGACGACGATGAGCACCGGCGGCGCCAGCCGCACCGACTTCATCTGCTCCGGCAGCGTCGCGATGGTGCCGGCGATCACCGTCTCGTCGTCGAGCGTACCCTTCGAGACGGCCATGGCCGGCTGGTCGGCCGGCATGCCGGCGCGGATCAGCTCGGCGCTGATCTCGGGCAGCTTGGCAAGGCCCATGTAGACGACCAGCGTGGTGTCCGGATCGGCGAGGCTGGCCCAGTTGAGGTCGAGCGGCACGTTCCTGCCGCACTGGCCGGTGACGAAGCGCACCCCGTTGGCGAGGCCGCGGTGGGTGAGCGGCAGGTTGAGGCCCGCCATGACGCCCGAGGCCGCGGTGACGCCGGGGACCACCTCGAAATCGATGCCCGCCTCGGCGAGGACGATGGCCTCCTCGCCGCCGCGGCCGAAGATGTAGGGATCGCCGCCCTTCAGCCGGACCACCTTCTTGCCCTGCCGCGCCAGCGTGACCAGCAGGCTGCTGATGTCGGACTGGGGCAGCGAATGGGTGCCGCCTTCCTTGCCCACATAGATCCGGGCCGCATGCTCGGGGATTTCCGACAGGATCTCGTCGGACACCAGCCGGTCGTAGACCACGGCGTCCGCCGCGCGCAGCACGCGCAGCGCCTTGAGCGTGATCAGCTCCGGATCGCCCGGACCCGCGCCGACCAGATGAACCTGTGGATCTCTTGCCATACGCCCCAACTATGCGCCGGACCGCCGAAAAGCAAGCGCGGCTATCGGTGGCCCGACCTGTGCCGAACGAGGCATTGACCCAGAGAGTGCAACGTTATTACATTCCGGCATTCGCAGGCCGGAATGCGCTCATGCACCGTATCATCCTCTCCGCCGCCCTTTCGGCGCTCGCCCTTCCCGTCCTGGCGGCCGAGACCGGCGTGCCCGTCGCGCCGGGCGAGGAGATCGTGGTGACGGCGCGCCCCAGCGCCGCCGACCAGTTCAGCGTGCTCCAGAGCACGACGGTGCTGACGGCCGAGAGCCTGCAACTGCGCCTCGAAGGCTCCATCGGCGAGACGCTGGCGAGCCTGCCCGGCTTCAGCTCGAGCTTCTTCGGGCCGGGCGCGTCGCGGCCGATCATCCGCGGGCTGGACGGCGACCGCATCCGCGTGCTGACCAACGGCATCGGCGCCATCGACGCCTCGACCGTCAGCCCCGACCACGTCGTCGCCGCCGACCCGCTGGGCGCCCAGCGGATCGAGGTGGTGCGCGGCCCGGCCAACCTGATGTACGGCAGCAACGCCGTGGGCGGCGTGGTCAACGTGCTCGACGGCCGCATCTCGGAGCGGCTGCCCGAAGCGCCGTTCGGCGGCAGGATCGACCTGCTGTATGGCGGGAATGCGGACGAGCGCGCCGGCGCGGCCCATGTGGACGCCGTGGCCGGCAATTTCGTCCTGCATCTGAAGGGGTTCTTCCGGGAAACCGGCGACTACCGTGTGCCGTCCGGCGCGCTCGAGGACGAGCACGATCACGGGCACGAGGACCATGAGGATCATGATCACGACGACGGCGACAATCCCCGCCGCGTGGGCAACAGCGCCACCAGAAGCCAGGGCGGCACCGTGGGTCTTTCCTATGTGTGGGACGACGGCTTCTTCGGCGCCGCCTATTCGCGGCTCGACAGCAGATACGGCATCCCGTCCGGCGGCCACGTCCACGCCGAAGACGACCACGGCGACGAACACGGCCACGGCGAGGAGGACGTGCGCATCGACCTGGTGCAGGACCGGCTGGACGTCGCCGGCGAGGTGCGCGGCGACCTGCTGGCCTTCCGGGCCGTCCGGATCCGGTTCGGCTATGCCGACTACCGTCACGCGGAGCTGGAAGGCGACGAGGTCGGGACCACCTTCCACAACAAGGCGTGGGAGGGCCGCATGGAACTGGTGCAGAAGCCCCTGCTCGACGGCCTCTGGACCGGCGCGAGCGGCGTGCAGCTCACCTCGCGGGATTTCGAGGCGATCGGCGAGGAGGCCTTCGTGCCGCCGAGCGAGACCTTCAACTGGGGCGTCTTCACCTTCCAGGAGATCAAGCTGGGCGCGCTGACGGCCGAGCTGGGCGCGCGGTTCGAAAGCCAGAGGATCAAGGCGCTGGGCGAGACCCGCGATTTCGACAGCGTCGGCGTCTCCGGCGGCCTCGCCTGGTCGCCCGACGAGGACTGGCTGCTGGGCGTGACGGTCGGCCGCTCGTCGCGCGCGCCCACCGCCGAGGAACTGTTCGCCATCGGGCCGCACCTGGCCATCGGCGCCTACGAGATCGGCGACCGGACCCTGCGGCAGGAAAAGGCGCTCAATATCGAGGCGTTCATCCGCAAGCGCGAGGGCGTCGTCACCGGCTCGCTGACCGGCTTCGCCACCTGGTACGACGACTTCATCACCCAGTCCTTCGACGGACGCGAGGAGGACGGCCTGCCCGTGCTGGTACGCGGCCAGACCGATGCCCGCTTCACCGGCCTCGAAGCAGAAGTGGCGGTGAAGGCGATCGAGACCGCGACATGGTCGCTCACCGTCGATGCTTCGGCCGACTACGTCCGCGCCACCGACACCGCGGCGGGCACGCCGCTCCCGCGCATTCCGCCGTTCCGCTTCTCGGTGGGCGCCGAATACGAACGCGACTGGCTGACCGGCCGGATCGAGGTGCAGCGGACCTCGCGCCAGAACCGGGTCGCCGGGCTGGAGGAGGAGACCGGCGGCCATACCATGCTGAACGCCAGCCTGGCGGCGCGCCCGTTCACCGGTCGCCCGGACGTGACCATCATGCTGCGCGGCCGGAACCTGACCAACGCCATCGCCCGCGCCCACACCTCGTTCCTGAAGGAAGTGGCGCCGCTGCCGGGCCGCGACATCCGGATATCGCTGCAACTCGGTTTCTAGAGCGGAAGCCGTTTACGTTGGTATCCCTCAAACACCTAAGGGGTCTCGTCGCAGATCAGCACGTGCATGCGGCGCGGGCCGTGCGCGCCCCATTCGATGGTCTGTTCGATGTCGGCGGTGCGGGACGGGCCGGTGATGAAGCTGACCAGCCGCGGCGTCTCGCGTCCCGTCCGCACCCGCAGCCGCGTCCAGACGTCCTCGTAGACCGGGGTGACCTGGCTGGTGCCCACCAGCACGATCAGGGTCTCTACCAGATAGTCGAGCCGCGGGTCACGTCCCTCGGCGCTGGCGACGACCAGGGTGCCGGCCTCGGCGACGCCGGCGAAGCCGCCGGTCGGGACGGCG
>CAZVVC010000362.1:0-3323 GCA_964630425.1 uncultured Bifidobacterium sp.
CATGGCCAAGGTCGGCGCCGAATACGTACTGCGCTGGCTGCCGGCCGGAACTTCCTCCAGTCGTGGGTTCCGGCCGGCAGCCAGCGCAGTACGTATTCGGCGCCGACCTTGGCCATGGCGAGGCTCTTGAGCGTGCGGTTGAGCGTCGCGCAGATCATCAGCCCGCCGGGTTTCAGCAGCGTGGCTGAAGCGGCCATGAAGCCGTCCACGTCGGCCACGTGCTCGACCACCTCCAGGTTCAGCACCAGGTCGAACCGCGCGCCCGAGGCCGCCAGGTCCTCGGCGGTGGTGGCGCGGTAGTCGATGTCGAGGCCGCTCTGGGCGGCGTGGACGCGCGCGGTGCCGATGTTCTTCTCGGACGGATCGAGGCCGGTGACCGAGGCGCCCATGCGGGCCAGCGGCTCGCTGATCAGCCCGCCGCCGCAGCCGATGTCGACCGCGGCCAGGCCGTCCAGCGCCTTCAGCGCCGCGGAATCGCGGCCCCAATGGGCCAGCGCCATCTCGCGGATGAAGCGCAGCCGGATCGGATTGAAGCGGTGCAGCGGGCGGAACGGGCCGGCCGGGTCCCACCAGGACTCGGCCATCGCCTCGAACCGGGCGACCTCGTCGGCGTCGATGCTGGATTGAATGCTGTCCGCCAAGGATTTCCGCTCCCTGCGCTGCTTGCGCTGCCGATGGTGACCGAGTATGTAAGGGCCGCTTTTGTGAGGGCAAGCGGCATTCCTGTAAAGCGGCGCGTCGGCCTCCAGTCAACGAACACAATCTAGCGCGAGGTATGATGGCGCGGATCGTCAAGAAATTCGGCGGAACGTCGGTGGCGGATCTGGACCGGATCCGGAACGTGGCGACCAAGGTCAAGCAGGCCGTCGATGCCGGCGACCAGGTGGTCGTCGTGGTCTCGGCCATGGCCGGCGTCACCAATCAGCTCGTGGGCTGGGTCTCGGAGGCGTCCAGGCTGTACGACGCCCGGGAATATGACTCGGTCGTCGCCACCGGCGAACAGGTGACCAGCGGCCTGCTGGCGCTCACCCTGCAGAACATGGGCGTGGATGCCCGTTCCTGGCAGGGCTGGCAGGTGCCGGTGAAGACCTCGCTGGCGCACGGCTCGGCACGCATCCTCGAGATCGAGACGGCCGAGCTGGAAAAGCGGCTCGACGCCGGTCAGGTGGCGGTCGTCGCCGGCTTCCAGGGCATCGCCGAGGACGGCCGGGTGACCACGCTCGGCCGTGGCGGCTCGGATACGACGGCGGTGGCGTTCGCCGCAGCGCTGAAGGCCGACCGCTGCGACATCTATACCGACGTGGACGGCGTCTACACCACCGATCCCCGGATCGTTGCGAAGGCCCGCAAGCTCGATAAAATCACCTATGAAGAGATGCTGGAGATGGCATCGCTGGGCGCCAAGGTCCTGCAGACCCGCTCGGTCGAACTCGCCATGCGCTACAAGGTACCGGTGCATGTGCGCTCCAGCTTTTCGGACCAACCCGGCACGATGGTTGTCGACGAGGATCAGATCGTGGAACAAGCAGATATCAGCGGCATTGCCTATACCAGCGACGAAGCCAAGATCACCGTGCAGGGCGTGGCCGACCGGCCCGGCGTGTCGGCCTCGATCTTCGGGCCGCTGGCCGAGGCGAGCATCAACGTCGACATGATCGTCCAGAACGTGGCGGCCGACGGCAAGACCACCGACCTGACCTTCACCGTGCCGCGCGCCGATCTGGAGCGTTCGGTGAAGGTGATCGAGAACCTGAAGAGCGAGCTGTCCTATTCGGCCGTCACCACCGACAGCGACGTGGTGAAGGTGTCGGTCATCGGCGTGGGCATGCGCAGCCATACGGGCATCGCCAACCGCATGTTCGCCGCGCTCGCCAACGAGGGGATCAACATCCAGGTGATCTCGACCTCCGAGATCAAGATCAGCGTGCTGATCGCCTCGAAATACACCGAACTGGCCCTTCGCGCGCTTCACTCGGCCTATCAGCTCGACGCGACCTGAGGCATGGCGAACGACCGGGGGAGGGCACGTCTCGACGAGCTTTGGCGCCGGGGAGGCGACTTCCTCGGCACGCGTTACGCGATTCTCGGCGGGGCCATGACCTGGGTGTCCGAGCGGCACCTGGTCTCGGCGATTTCCAACGCGGGCGGCTTCGGCGTCATCGCCTGCGGCTCCATGACCCCTGATCTGCTCGAACGGGAGATCCGCGAAACCCGCGCTTTGACCGGCCAGCCGTTCGGTGTGAACCTGATCACCATGCACCCGGCGCTGGAGGATCTGATCGGGGTCTGCCGCGAACAGAATGTCGGCCATGTGGTCCTGGCGGGCGGCGTTCCGCCGGGCAAGGCGATCGACGCGATCAAGGCGTACGGCGCCAGGCTGATCTGCTTCGCGCCCGCGCTGGTGATGGCCAAGAAACTGGTGCGCAGCGGCGTCGACGCCCTCGTCATCGAAGGGAGCGAGGCCGGCGGCCATATCGGCCCGGTCAGCACCGCCGTGCTGGCGCAGGAGATCCTGCCGCACATCCGCGACGTGCCGGTGTTCGTCGCCGGCGGCATCGGCCGCGGCGAAGCCGTCGCCATGTATCTGGAAATGGGCGCCAGCGGCGTCCAGCTCGGCACCCGTTTCGTCTGCGCCACCGAATGCATCGCGCATCCGGCGTTCAAGAAGGCCTTCATCCGCGCCAACGCCCGCGACGCCATGCCCTCGGTACAGCTCGACAAGCGTTTCCCCGTGATTCCGGTGCGCGCGCTGGCCAACGCCGCCACCGAGCAGTTCCTGGAGACCCAGCGGTCGGTGATCGAGCGTTTCCACGCCGGCGAACTCGACCAGCAGGCGGCGCAGCTCGAGATCGAGCACTACTGGGCCGGCGCGTTGCGGCGGGCGGTCATCGAGGGCGACATGGACAACGGCTCCCTGATGGCGGGCCAGAGCGTCGGCATGGTCACCGCCGAACAGCCTACCGCCGAGATCATCGCCGAACTGGTCGAGCAGGCTGCCGCCGCGCTGGCGGGCCGGTAATCATGCCCGTGGCGCCGCTCAATCCCGCTGGGCCCAGATTGCTGCTGAGGCGCATGCGCGAGGTCATGGCCTCGCCGCAGCAGCCGCAGCAGAAGCTGGACCAGATGGTGCGGGTGATCGCCAACAACATGGTCGCCGAGGTGTGTTCCATCTATCTGGTGCGCGCGGGCGATATCCTGGAGCTGTTCGCCACCGTCGGCCTCAATCCCGAGGCGGTGCACAAGACCAACCTGCGCGCCGATGTTTCCGATCAGGCTCTTGACGCCGAAAAGGTTTTGTACGGTTTCGTTCGAGGTGGTGATTT
>CAZVVC010000363.1:0-3292 GCA_964630425.1 uncultured Bifidobacterium sp.
TGGCTGTCGCGCAGGCGCGAGACGGCGTCGTATTCGTAGAGGCCCTGCTGCGCCTTGGTGGTCGACTTGATGTGCCACTGGATCAGCGGCTTGCCCAGCGCCTTGGCGACCTCGATGGCCAGCACGGTCTTGCCGGTGCCGGGCTCGCCCTTGATGAGCAGCGGGCGCTGCAGGGTGATGGCGGCGTTCACCGCCACCTTCAGGTCCTGGGTGGCGATATAGCTGTCGGTGCCTTTGAACTTCATGGAATCGTTTCCGGATGAAAGCTGTTGTTGCCCCGCAAATTAGGCGCGGGTGAAGGGGCGATCAAGAAATAAGGCTCGGCGGCGCCGGGCAGGGGCGCACGGCGGCGGTGCCGTTTCGCCGCCGATCGGTGAAAGCTGATTGAATCACAAGCCTGTGAGGCGCGTCCGGCCGCGCGGTCGCTGCGCCGTTAAGGTGCGGAAGTTGCATGGCGACATGGGGGCGGAACGTAAAACCGGTTGCACGGCCGGGGCGACCGCTAGTATATGTCTGCCCGCTTATAGGGCCTCCATCAACTGTATGGCAGGGTTAGACCACGTGGACAAAGTTGTGGATCACAAGGACTCTCCGGTCTCTGGTCACAAGGCCAATGGTATCAAACTTCCCGAGGGCTACGAGCCTTCTCCCGACGAAGAGTTCATGAATCCCACCCAGTTGGCGTACTTCAAGAAGAAGCTGCTGGACTGGAAGGCGGAGATCCTGAGGGAAAGCCGCGAGACGCTGGACCAGCTCCAGGAAGGCGGCATCCAGGAACCCGATCTCGCCGACCGCGCCTCCACCGAGACCGACTGGTCGCTGGAGCTGCGCACCCGGGACCGCCAGCGCAAGCTGATCTCGAAGATCGACGCGGCGCTGCGGCGGATCGAAACCGGCGAATACGGCTATTGCGAAGTCACGGGCGAGCCCATCGGACTCAAGCGCCTCGAAGCGCGCCCGGTCGCGACCATGACGCTCGAGGCGCAGGAGGCGCACGAGCGCAAGGAACGCGTGCACCGAGACGACTGACGCCTTGGGGAGAGGTAGAGTCAGAAGGGCCGGTCCAAGGACCGGCCTTTTCTTTTGGCTGATCCTGGGTGGCCTGGGCTTCGCGACGGCCCTGCGGGCCTCCTCAGCCCTCTCGGTGGTGGGGATGGCTGGTCATTGGGTGTCATCCCAATCGTAAACTTCCCGTTCCACACCGAGAGCCCTGAGGAGCCGCGTCAGCGGCGTCGCGAAGGGCGGGATGCCGCGCGCGGGTGTGGCGCGCACCAAACATAATAAGAACATGAGACGAATAATCCTGTTGGAACAATCACTTAAAAACCACTTGCGCGACAAGAACAAAACAGGTACATATCGCTCCATTGAATAGCTTGCGGGCGTGTGGAATAACAGAGGGACAAAGCCAATGTCGGCCACTCTTCAGCTCATCAATCGGGACAGCATGGACAAGCAGAAAGCCCTGGACGCGGCCTTGAGCCAGATCGAACGCGCCTTCGGCAAGGGTTCGGTGATGAAGCTGGGGCAGAAGGAGGCCTCGGTCGAGGTGGAGGCGGTGCCCACGGGCTCGCTGGGCCTCGACATCGCGCTGGGCATCGGCGGCCTGCCCAAGGGCCGCATCATCGAGATTTACGGCCCGGAAAGCTCGGGCAAGACCACGCTGGCGCTGCATGTGGTGGCCGAAGTGCAGAAGCGCGGCGGCGTCGCCGCCTTCATCGACGCCGAGCACGCGCTCGATCCGTCCTATGCCCGCAAGCTGGGCGTGGACACGGGCGAGCTGCTGATCTCCCAGCCCGACACCGGCGAGCAGGCGCTCGAGATCGCCGATACGCTGGTGCGCTCGGGCGCCGTCGGCGTGCTGGTCATCGACAGCGTGGCCGCGCTCACCCCGCGGGCCGAGCTGGAAGGCGAGATGGGCGATTCGCATGTGGGCCTGCAGGCGCGCCTCATGAGCCAGGCGCTGCGCAAGCTGACCGGCTCCATCTCGCGCTCCAACTGCATGGTCATCTTCATCAACCAGATCCGCATGAAGATCGGCGTCATGTTCGGCAACCCGGAGACCACCACGGGCGGCAACGCGCTGAAGTTCTACGCCTCGGTCCGCCTCGACATCCGCCGCATCGGCCAGATCAAGGACAAGGACGACGTGGTCGGCAACCAGACCCGCGTCAAGGTGGTCAAGAACAAGGTGGCGCCGCCGTTCCGCACCGTCGAGTTCGACATCATGTATGGCGAGGGCGTGTCCAAGATGGGCGAGCTGATCGACCTGGGCGTCAAGGCTGGCATCGTCGAGAAGTCGGGCTCGTGGTTCTCCTACGACAGCCAGCGCATCGGCCAGGGCCGCGAGAACGCCAAGGAATTCCTGCGCAACAATCCCCACATGGCCGAGGCCATCGAGAAGGCGATCCGCGCCAATGCGGGCATCATCGCCGCGGCGATCACCGGTGGCCCGGACGCCGGCGAGGCCGACGACGAGGACGGCTCGCTCTAGGCGGGTCCCGACCTATCTGACGGAGGACCGGCGCGGCACCGCGCCGGTCTTTTCGCGCGTGCCCGTGGAAGCGTTCTAGGGTGCGCTGGACAGGGTTGAGGCCAGACGCTAAAAGCGGGATCGCCGCGGCCGGTGCCGGTTCGGCATGGTTTGGGTCAAGGGGATGGAACGGACGTGAAGAGCGCCAACGAGATCAGGCGGACGTTTCTGGATTTCTTCGTGCGGAACGGCCACACGGCCGTGCCGTCGGCGCCGCTCGTGCCGCACAACGATCCCACGCTGATGTTCACCAACGCGGGCATGGTGCCGTTCAAGAACGTGTTCACCGGCAACGAGACGCGCGACTACGTGCGTGCCGCGTCCAGCCAGAAATGCGTCCGCGCCGGCGGCAAGCACAACGACCTGGACAATGTGGGCTATACCGCCCGGCATCACACCTTCTTCGAGATGCTCGGCAATTTCTCGTTCGGCGACTATTTCAAGCCCGAGGCCATCGAATTCGCCTGGACCCTTCTGACGAAGGAGTTCGCCATCGATCCCAAGCGGCTGACCGTCACCGTCTATCACGAGGACGAGGAAGCCGCCGCCCTGTGGCGCAAGATCGCCGGCCTTTCCGACGAGCGCATCATCCGCATCGCCACCGCGGACAATTTCTGGTCCATGGGCGACACCGGCCCCTGCGGCCCGTGCTCGGAGATCTTCTACGATCACGGCGAGCACATCTGGGGCGGCCCGCCCGGTTCGCCCGAGGAGAACGGCGACCGCGCACACGGGAACCCTGCGCGCCTTTTCGGAGCG
>CAZVVC010000364.1:0-3282 GCA_964630425.1 uncultured Bifidobacterium sp.
CCGGCGCGGAAATTTGACACCAGGGTCGGACACAACTATGGTCCGCGCCTCTTGGCGGGCGCATCATCCTCGTGGGAGTCGGCATCGGCAGCTCCCAGGCATTGGTATTCAAGATCGCAGGGTGTAACGGGCAGCATGGAAATTCAGGTCAACGGCAAGCAGATCGACATCGGTGACGCACTCCGCGCGCATGTCAGCGAGCGGATCGAGGATCGGGTCAGCAAGTATTTCGACCGGGCGGTGGACGCCCATGTCACCTTCTCGCGCGAGGCGCATCTGATCCGGGTCGATTGCTCGGTCCATGCGGGGCACGCCATCGTCATGCAGAGCCACGCGTCGGCGGGCGAGCCCTATGCGGCCTTCGACCAGGCGCTGGACCGGATCGAGAAGCGCCTGCGCCGCTACAAGCGCCGGCTGCGCGACCATCACACGGCCTCCAGGGCCGAGCTGGCGGCCGCGGCCGCCTATGTGCTGGAAGCCGGCGACGAGGAAGACGAGGCGCCGGAAGACCTTCAGCCCCTCATCGTCGCCGAGACGCGGCTCGACATCCCCACCACGACCGTGGGCGGCGCCGTCATGCGCCTCGATCTTTCGGACGCGCCGGTGATGATGTTCCGCAACTCGGCGCATGGCCGCCTGAACGTCGTCTACCGCCGTCCCGACGGCAACATCGGTTGGATCGATCCGCAAGCCCAGAACTAGGCATGCGGTGGGCCTCGTCCCGCTGACAGAACGGATACGCCATGGAAATTGAACAGCTTCTATCGCCTGATTCCGTGTTTTCCGGGCTGAAAGCCAGCAGCAAGCGCCAGGCTCTGCAGGAATTGTCCGAGCGGGCCTCGACCCTGACGGGAATCGGCGCGCGCGAAATCCTGGAGACCATCCTGGGCCGCGAACGGCTCGGCACGACCGGCGTCGGCCAGGGCGTGGCGATCCCGCACGGACGGCTCGAAAAGATCAACCGCCTGTACGGGCTGTTCGCCCGGCTCGACGATCCGATCGATTTCGAATCCATCGACGATCAGCCGGTGGACCTGATCTTCATGCTGCTGGCGCCGGAAAGCGCGGGCGCCGATCACCTGAAGGCGCTGGCCAAGGTGTCGCGGCTGCTGCGCGACCGGGCGATGTGCGAGAAGCTCCGCGGCGCGGACGGGGCGGGCGCGCTCTATGCCCTGCTGATCCAGAATCCGGCCCAGATCAACGCGGCCTGAGCCGGACTCCCGGGAATATCGCCGAGGATCAGTGGACGCTGACCAGCGTCATGTCGTGCTGAGCCGCGGCGGCGCGGGCGAGCTCGGGGCTTTCCATCAGCCCGATCGGCTGGCCCGAGGCCGTGTGCACGGCGAAGGCGACGACACCATCCTGCACCACAGGACGCAGATAGATGGTGTTCTCGGCGCCCAGGGCGGCGAACGCCTCGGGCGACAGGTGTTTCAGGACTTCTGCAGTCATCATGTGACCTCTCCTTTGTGAGCCGGTCCGAAGTCAGGATTTGGCGACGATGTCGATCTTGCGCACGACCGGTTGGGATTTCGGTCTCGTCAGATCGACGGTCAGCAGACCGTTCTCGACGCCCGCGTGCACGACCTCGATGCCGTCGGCCAATACATAACGCCGCTGGAACTGGCGGGTTGCGATGCCGCGATGGACATAGGTGCGGCTCTTGTCGTCGGGCTGGGCGCCGGCGATGACGAGCTGGTTGTCCTCGACCGTGACGCTCAGATGCTCGGGCAGGAAACCCGCGACCGCCAGCACGATGCGCCAGCTCGTTTCGCCGGTCTGCTCGATGTTGTAGGGCGGGTAGCCGTCGTCCGCCGACCGGGCGGCACGCTCCAGCATCCCTTCCAGACGATCGAACCCGAGCAGGAATGGGCTCGACAACAAGGATACACGCGTCATTAACGATGCCTCCTTCCTCGAAGCGGGCATGAACGGGCCCCGAAGGCGCCCCTTGCGTCGCGGCCCGCCATGCGGCGCCGCTTGTTTCCTATTTGGGAACGGATGGCCGGTGTTCAAGTGCCGGCGTCGCGGCAGAGCGCGGGCTTATCTTGTGGCTCCGGCAAGCCAATCCCGCTATAAATGGTACGTATCCGCAACGGACCCAGGAATTCGATGACCACTCGGCACGGCAGGACGGCGCGCTGCGCAGGGATCGGGCGGCGTGGCCGGATATCGCCTGCTGGTTGGGCTGGCGGCGCCATCGCCTTCGCGCTGCTGACAGTCGCGGCGCCGGCCGCGGCCCAGGACGGCGACACCGCGGTGCTGCCCCATCCGGTGGACGGCCTCGCCGGCATGGCGCTGATGGTCGCCAGTCCGGAGACGGTGCGCGGCATCATCCAGGTTCCCGGCCTGACCGCGTTGCGATCCGCCGCGTCGCGATCCGCCGCGTCGCCGGCGCCCGTGGCCGCGGCGCAGCGGGCCGCGGCGGCGCCGAGGGATGTGGAATACCGGGTGCATTTCGCCAGCCTGCGCTCCGAGGCGGAAGCGAACGGCCTGCGGGCGCGGCTGCTGAGCGAGCACGCGGCGCTGCTGGCCGGCGCGGGCGCCGAAGTCGAGCCGCTGGCCCCGGGCGGATACAGGGTGCGCTCCGGCCCGCTGAAGGACGAGGCGGCGGCCAGGGCGATCTGCGCCCGTCTCGCCGCCGCGGCGCCGGGCTGCCAGCCGGCCAGGTCGATGAAGATTCCCGTGGCCGGGGCGACGCCCGCCGCACCGGCGCCGGCCGCCGCGACCCGACGGGTAGCCGCTTCGGCGTCGGCATCCCCGGCTACCGCCGCCGGGCAGGGGGCTACCGCCGCGACCGCGCGGCTCTGGCGGGTGCAGGTCGCGGCCGGCCGTACCGAGGAGGAGGCCCGCCTGCGCTGGTCGCGGCTGATCGGCACCAATGCCGACCTGCTGGACGCGGCCGAACTGTTCATCATCAAGGCCGATCTGGGCGAACGGGGCGTCTTCTACCGGGTGCAGATCGGCGGTTTCGAGACGCGCCCGCCGGCGGTGCGGTTCTGCGAGACGCTGCGCACGCGCAAGGTGGACTGCTTCGTCACCGCGGCGGCACCGTAGCTTTCAGCGCCAGCCATCCATCCAGCGGCCGAGCAGGTCGGCGGCGGGTGCCTCGACCAGCCCGCGCATGGCCGCGCTGCGCTCGCGCAGGGCCGGCACGTCGATGCCCGCCGCGGCCAGCTCGGCGGTGTGGCCGATCAGCCATTGCTCGATGCGCGCCGGATCGGCCTCGGCATGGAATTGCAGCGCCAGCACGTTGGGCCCGATGGCGAAGGCCTGATGGGG
>CAZVVC010000365.1:0-3275 GCA_964630425.1 uncultured Bifidobacterium sp.
GGCGATAAGGCCGCCATAGATCGAGCGGGCGGCGGCGTCCTCGTCGATGTGGAAGGATTGCGGATCGTAGCGGCGGGCGAAGTCGAGCAGTTCGCCGCGGTCCACCGTGACGCTGCCCAGCGCCAGTTCCTGGCCGTCGAAGAAGTCCTCGAAGAAGATCTCGGGTTCGGCGGCCATGGTCCTCAGGTGTTGAAGCGGAAATGCAGGATGTCGCCATCCTGCACCACGTACTCCTTGCCCTCAAGCCGCGCCTTGCCGGCTTCCTTGGCGCCCACTTCGCCGTTGTGCGCCACGAAGGCGTCATAGGCGATGGTCTCGGCGCGGATGAAGCCCTTCTCGAAGTCGGTGTGGATCACGCCGGCGGCCTGCGGCGCCTTGGTGCCCTTCGAGATGGTCCAGGCGCGCGCTTCCTTGGGGCCGATGGTGAAATAGGTGACGAGGCCCAAAAGCTCGTAGCCGGCGCGGATGATGCGCGACAGGCCGGTCTCGGTGAGGCCGATCTCCTCGAGGAACACCGAGCGTTCGTCCGCGTCGAGCTGGGCGATCTCGGCCTCGATGGCGGCCGAGATGACGACGCAGGGCACGCCCTCGGCCGCGGCCTTTTCGGCGACCTTCGCCGACAGCGCGTTGCCCGTCGCGGCCGCCGCTTCCTCGACGTTGCATACATAGAGCACGGGCTTGGCGGTGATCAGCCCGAGGCGCTGGAACGCGGCCTGCTCGTCGTCGGCGAGCTCGACGGTCCGCGCCGGCCTGCCCTCGCGCAGCACGGCGGCGGCGCGCTCCAGCAGGGCGATGTCGCGCCGGGCGTCCTCGTCATTGCCCTTGGCGCGCTTTTGCAGGCCGGGAATGCGGCGCTCGACGCTGTCCAGGTCGGCCAGCATCAGCTCGGTCTCGATGGTCTCGGCGTCGGCCAGCGGATCGACGCGGCCGTCCACATGGGTGATGTCGCCGTCCTCGAAGCAGCGCAGCAGGTGGATGATGGCGTCCACCTCGCGGATGTGGGCGAGGAACTGGTTGCCCAGCCCTTCGCCCTGGCTGGCGCCGCGCACCAGGCCGGCGATGTCGACGAAGGTGAGCTGGGTCGGGATGATCTGCGCCGACTTGCCGATGCGGGCGCAGGTCTCCAGCCGGTCGTCCGGCACCGGCACCACGCCCACATTCGGCTCGATGGTGCAGAACGGGAAGTTCTCGGCCGCGGCGGCCGCCGTCTGGGTCAGGGCATTGAACAGGGTCGATTTGCCGACGTTCGGCAGGCCGACGATGCCGCACTTGAAGCCCATCAGGTTGCATCCTTCTGCGTTTCCTGGGTCAGCAGCGCGACCCAGGTCATGAATTTCTCGTCCTGGCTGGTGGCCAGGTAGGGGGCGGCGTCGGCGATCGCCTCGATCAGCGGATCGAGCCAGACGTCGTCCGCCTTGGCGAAGTCCGACAGCACATAGCCGGTCACCCGGCTCTTGTCGCCGGGATGGCCGATGCCGATGCGCACGCGGCGGAAGTCGGCGCCGATATGTCGCTCGATGTCGCGCAGGCCGTTGTGGCCGGCATGGCCGCCGCCCACCTTCATGCGCAGCTTGCCGGGCGGCAGGTCCAGCTCGTCATGCAGCACGACCACGTCGGACGGCTTCAGCTTGTAGAAGTTCACCGCCTCGGCGACGGCCTCGCCCGAGCGGTTCATGAAGGTCTGCGGCTTCATCGCCATCACCTTGGCGATGCCCAGCATGCCCTCGCTGATCTCGGACTTGAACTTGCGGCGCCACGCGGGAAAGCGATGGCGGCGGACGATCTCGTCCACCGCCATGAAGCCGACATTGTGCCGGTTGTCGTAGTACTGGTCGCCCGGATTGCCCAGGCCGACGAGCAGCAGCATGGTTTCCCGAGGGAAGGGGCCGAGGCCCCCTTATTCTCCCTCGCCCTCACCTTCGGCGGCCGCCTCGTCTCCCGCCTCGCCGACGCCGCCCGACGGGGCCGCGATGGTCGCGATGGTGAAGTCGCGGTCGATGATGGCGGGGGTGACGCCGGCCGGCAGCTTGACGGAGTTGATGTGGACCGCGTCGCCGATGTCGAGGCCGGTCAGGTCGACGTCGATGTGCCCGGGGATCGACTCGGCCGGGCAGACCAGCGCGACATCGTGACGGACGATGTTCAGCACGCCGCCGCGCCTGATGCCCGGCGAGGCGTCCTCATGGAGGAAGCGCACCGGCACCGCCACCTCGACCTTCGCGTCCTTGCCCAGGCGCAGGAAGTCGATGTGGATGGGGAAGTCCATCACGACATCGAACTGGATGTCGCGCGGGATCACGCGCTCGACCTTGCCGTCCACTTCCAGATTGACCAGATGGCCCACGAGGCGGCCCTTGTTGTACTCGTTCTGGACGACGTTGAAAGGCAGGGTGATGGAAACGGGGGGCTTGCCCAGACCGTAGATCACGGCCGGGACCTGACCGTTGCGGCGCGCAGCGCGGGAGGACCCCTTACCCACCCGGTCGCGAAGTTGCGCCACAAGAGTGCCGACTTCAGACATTTCGTTCTCCAATAACAGACGCGTCCCGCCTCCAGGGGTGCGGGTCCGCAAGACGGCGGGGTTCTAGCGGAAAAACCGCCGGAACTCAATCAAACAAACTGGACACCGAGCTTTCGTCGTTGATGCGGCGCATGGCCTCGGCGATCAGCGGCGCGATGGTGACGATGCGGATGTTGGGACACGCCAGGACCGCGTCGGTCGGGGCGATGGAATCGGTGATGACGAGCTGCTTCAGCACCGAATTGGTGACGCGCTCGACCGCCTTGCCGGACAGCACGCCGTGCGAGACATAGGCCGAGACCGACCTGGCGCCCGAATCCATGATCGCCTTGGCGGCGTTGCACAGGGTCCCGGCCGAATCCACGATGTCGTCGACCAGGATGCAGTCGCGGCCTTCCACGTCGCCGATGATGTTCATGACCTCGGACACGCCCGCCTTCTCGCGCCGCTTGTCGACGATGGCCAGGTTGGCGTTGAGGCGCGAGGCCAGCCGGCGGGCGCGCAGCACGCCGCCCACGTCGGGCGACACGAACATCAGGTTCTCGCCGTCATACTGTTCCTTGATATCGCGCAGCAGCACCGGCTCGGCATAGAGGTTGTCGGTCGGGATGTCGAAGAAGCCCTGGATCTGCCCGGCGTGCAGATCCATGGTCAGCACCCGGTTGGCGCCCGCGCCGGTGATCAGGTTGGCGACCAGCTTGGCCGAGATCGGCGTGCGCGGACCCGGCTTCCGGTCCTGCCGGGCATAGCCGAA
>CAZVVC010000366.1:0-3243 GCA_964630425.1 uncultured Bifidobacterium sp.
CGGATAGCCTCGGTAACTTGTGGGGCTAGTTCGTTTCGAACGACATAGGTTAGCCGGCCAGCAGCATCCCGCAGGAAGACTTGATCAAACAACTCCTCCACTCCGAGCACATCGCGCACAAGCGCAGCAAACTTCGGAAGCGCTTCATCATAGTGGGTCATGGCCTTCGCCTTAGGTTAGCAGCGGCAAGCGCTCGATTTGCGTCTGCACGCCAAAGCTGAAACTGCTGAGCAGAAACTTGGCCACTAGCGGCATATCTAAGCGCAATCTCCCATCCCTGCATAAATGTCGCTTTGCGCAGGACCAGAGACATCGACGACTGCTGCCTCCCCTGAAGTGACTTCTTCGCCCGCTCTACCAGGTCTGGTAAATGCACATGTGGAGCTTGTGCTGCAGGGCGTGTAGCAATGATCGCTTGCTTTATCGCACATTCAACAGCGTAGCCGATCAAATAGCCGGCACTATCAAACTGCTGCTTGCCGCCAATCGATCAGCATCTGCTGAATGGCGCAAAGCGGATTCGCTATAGGATTCAGGCACCCCCCCCGAATGATCTCCGTACCATACCAGAGAAGATGAACACGCGGATTAAAAAGCTCAACGCTAATTTCCGCAATGACCACCATTGCTTGCACCCCTCGCCCCTCCCCGCTAAGACTACCGCCACCTTCCGGCTCCCTAACAAGGAACGACCAATGACCTCTGTCGGCATCACCGCCTATGGCGCGTATCTGCCCAAGCGCCGCCTGAACCGGGCGGCCATCGCCGCCGCCAATTCGTGGATGAATCCGGCGCTGAAGGGCATGGGCAAGGGCTCCAAGGCCATCTGCAACTGGGACGAGGACACGGTGACCATGGCCGTCGAGGCCGGCCGCGACTGCCTGACCGGCATCGACCGCGCCACCGTCGACAGCGTCACCCTCGCCTCGACCACCCTGCCCTTCGCCGACCGGCTGAATTCGGGCATCGTGCTGGCGGCGCTGACCCTCGACGAGAATGCCGAGACGACCGACGTCACCGCCACCCAGCGCGCCGGCACCACGGCGCTGATCCGGGCGCTGAAGGCCGGCGGCAACGGGCTGGTGATCGCGTCCGACCACCGCGTCGGCAAGCCGGGCAGCGCGCAGGAGATGCAGCTGGGCGACGGCGCGGCGGCGCTGCTGCTGGGCAGCGAGAAGGTGATCGCCCGCTTCCTCGCCTCGCACTCGCTGGCGCGCGACCTGGTGGATCACTACCGCTCGGCCACCGCCGAATACGACTACAATCTGGAGGAGCGCTGGATCCGCGACATGGGTTACGACCAGATCGTGCCCGCGGCCGCGAAGCAGGCGCTGGAGAAGGCCGGCATCGCCGCCGGCGACATCGACCATTTCATCCTGCCCGCGACCCAGAACGGCCTGGACGCCCGTCAGGCCAAGCGCATCGGCGTGAAGGCCGAGGCGGTGCGCGGGAACCTGAACCGCGAGATCGGCGAGGCCGGCGTGGCCCACCCGCTGCTGATGCTGGTGCACGCGCTGGAGGAGGCGCAGGCAGGCCAGAAGATCATGGTGATCGGCTTCGGCCAGGGCGCCGACGTGCTGATCTTCGAGACCACCGAGGAACTTGCGAAACTGCCCAGGCGCTCGGGCGTCACCGGCCAGCTCGCCCGGGGCGCCGAGGACGGCAACTACACCCGCTTCCTGTCGTTCAACGGCCAGATCGACTATGAATGGGGCATCCGCGCCGAGCGCGACAACCGCACCGCCCAGAGCGCGTTCTACCGCAAGCGGGACAGCATCACCTCGTTCCTGGGCGGCCGGTGCACCCAGTGCGGCACGGTGCAGTTCCCCAAGAGCAATGTCTGCGTGAACCCGAACTGCCAGGCCATCGGCACCCAGGTCGATCACCCCTTCGCCGACCTGGAGGCGGCGGTGAAGACCTTCACCGAGGACAACCTGGCCTATTCGCCGAACCCGCCGCTGCAATATGGTAATATCGGTTTCAACGAGGGCGGAAACATCTATATGGACCTGACGGACTTCGACGCAGGCTCGATCTCGGTCGGCACGAAGGTGAAGATGGTGTTCCGCATCAAGGACTTCGACGACAAGCGCAGCTTCCGCCGCTATTTCTGGAAGGCGGCCCCGGCGGCCTGACGGGCACCGGCGCACAGGACAGACGAAAGGACACGAGAGATGGCTGGCATTCGCGACAAGGTGGCGATCATCGGCATGGGCTGCTCGAAGTTCGGCGAGCGCTGGGACGCCAGCCCCGACGACCTGATGCTGGAGGCCTATACCGAGGCCCTGGCCGACGCGAACATCGCCAAGGAAGACATCCAGATGGCGTGGCTGGGCGTGTTCTTCGACGAGCAAAACGTGGGCAAGTCGGCGATCCCGCTGTCGCAGGCGCTGCGCCTGCCGAACATCCCGGTGACCCGCGTCGAGAACCTGTGCGCCACCGGCACCGAGGCGCTGCGCGGCGCGGTCTATGCGGTCGCCGCCGGCGCCTGCGACATCGCCATGGCCTTGGGCGTCGAGAAGCTGAAGGACACCGGCTATGGCGGCCTGCCCGAGCGCACCAAGGGCACGTTCGAGGATTTGTGGCAGCCCAACTCGACCGCCCCCGGCTCGTTCGCCCAGCTCGCCAGCGCCTATTCGGCCAAGCACGGCGTCGACATGCAGGATTTGAAGCGGGCCATGGCGCATGTGTCGTGGAAAAGCCACCAGAACGGCGCCAAGAACCCGAAGGCGCATTTGCAGTCGGTGGTGGAGATGGACAAGATCCTGAACGCGCCCATGGTGTCGTTCCCGCTCGGCCTGTTCGACTGCTGCGGCGTTTCCGACGGCGCGGCCTGCGCCATCGTCACCACGCCCGAGAAGGCGCGCGAGATGGGCCTCGACAACCCGGTGGTGGTGAAGGCGCTGCAGCTCGCCGCCTCCAACGGCGTCGAGATGAGCCACAATTCGTGGGACGGCTCCTACACCATGACCACCCGCATGGCCGCCCAGCGCGCCTATGCGGAAGCGGGCATCAAGGACCCGCTGAAGGAAATCTCGATGACCGAGGTGCACGACTGCTTCTCGATCACCGAGCTGGTGGTGATGGAGGACCTTGGCCTGTCGAAGGAAGGCGAGGCCTACAAGGACATCCTGGGCGGCAAGTTCGACGCCGGCGGCGAGGTGCCCTGCCAGATCGACGGCGGCCTGAAGTGCTTCGGCCACCCCATCGGCGCCTCGGGCCTGCGCATGGCCTACGAGGTCT
>CAZVVC010000367.1:0-3214 GCA_964630425.1 uncultured Bifidobacterium sp.
CTTCAGGTCGTAGCCGCCGGTGTCGAAACACACGCCCTTGCCCACCAGCGTGACCTTGGGATGGGACGGGTCGCCCCAGCGCAGGTCGATCAGGCGGGGCGCGCGGACGCTTCCCTTGCCGACCTCGTAGATGGCGGGGAAATTGGCGCCGGGCAGGTCGTCGCCGACGATGCTGGTCGCCTCGGCGCCCAGCCGCGCGGCCAGGTCGAAGGCTTCCCGCTCCAGGTCGGCCGGCCCCATGTCGTTGGGCGGCGTGTTGATGAGATCGCGCACGAGGAAGGTGGCGCGCGCCGCCGCCTCCACATAGGCCCGGTCGCAGCCTTCCGGGATGGCGAGGTGCGGATGCGGCCGGGGCGCCTCGCCATCGGCGCGCCGGTAACGGTCGAAGCGATAGGCGCCCAGCGCCCAGCCCAGCGCGGCGATGGTGGCGAAACCGGCGTCGGAAACCGTCTCGAACGCATAGTTCCCCTTCGGCAGCATGGCCGGCAGGGCCGCGAACGGCCAGGGCGAGAGCGCCGCGCCGTCCGGCTTGCCCAGCCCCAGCAGCACCTTGCCGATCCCGCCGCCGGCGCCCGGCAGCGTGACGATCTGGCCGCGACCCGCCTTGAAGCCCTGCAAATCGCTCCATTTGCGGACGGCCGCGTCCTGCGCCTCCAGCCAGCCGGCCAGCTCGGCCTCGGTCAGCACGACGATGGCGACGGTGTCTTCGGGACGGTTGTCGGTGAGGAAATCGAACACGGGCGTCTCTGCCGCTGCGGAAGGGGTAGGCCCGTATGTAATGCACTCGCGGCGGCGGGCCAAGCGCGCAACCGCCGATCAATGGATGGGCGGAAACCGCCGCTGATTAAAATTTGCCCATTTCTTGCCCACGGAATGGCCGCGCCCGGCGATGGCCGGTGTCCGCGGCCGCGAAACCGCCCGATTCCGGGCGCTGGCACGGGCCTTGCTTATAGACGAGGGAAAGGCGGCTAGGGTTCCGGCGCGGAGGTCCGCGCGACTGGTCCGAGAGCCACCGCTCGTCCGGTGAACAGCGGCCGAGTACACGGCGGGACAAAAGCCCGGGAGGTCACCATGATGCTGGGATTGGCATCATACCTGCGGCCTCGCCAATCCCCGGATCAGCACTCGTTTCGGAGGATTTGGACTATGAAGGCAACATTCGGGCAGAAGACATCCAGGTTCATCGCCGCGCTGGCGGTCGCCGCCATGACGCTGACCGCGTTCGCCGCGCCGGCCGGCGCCTATGACGGCGTCACCGCCACCAACATGGACATCCTGGGGTTACGGTGACAGTTTACTAAACTCCGGCGCCCGGGTGCTCATGTTCAGTAAACTGTCACCGTAATTCCTAAACTCCAGCGTCCGGGTGCCCATATTCAGTAAACTGTCACCGTAATTGTCACCGTAATTCCAACATTGCGCTATTGATACTCTCACGCACGCCTGCTTTCCACCCTTGAACGGTCAGGCAGCAAACGACCCGTTGCGGACAATTGCCCATGTCAGGATACTAAAGTCATGGAACATGACGAAGTTCACGACCGCTCCAGTTTTATACGCTATCTCGCGTCGCTCAGAACGGAACTGAATGATCCACTCGCCTCTGCGGATTGGGAGAACGTCGACCTTCCGGCGTTTCTCGAAGCCATGCAGGCGTGGGCGACCGATTGTAAAGAGCCGGCTAACTCCAACTCGTGGCGGCATGCCGCCGACCTTCTCACCGCTGCGATCACCTACGAATAGCGTGTTCACTTAGCACGGCCGCTTTGGTTACGGTGACAGTTTACTAAACTTCAAACCGCCTACGCCCCGAGGTTCTGCTATTTAGTAAACTGTCACCGTAACGAGAACGTATACGACTTCGATTCCCATACTTACCCCAGGATTACGATGACAGCGGTTGATCTAAGCCTTCGCAGCGAATGTGACCAGCACGGTGCCTTCGGCCACCTGATCGCCCGCCGCCACGCGGACTTCGTCGATTGTCCCGGCGGCGGGCGCGACCAGTACGTGCTCCATCTTCATGGCTTCGACGATGACCAGCGGTGCGTGTTTCGCCACCGCCTTCCCCGGCTCGGCCAGCACCTGGACCACCCGGCCCGGCAGCGGCGCGCGGATGTCCGAGGCGCTGTCGGCAACGTCGTCCGCGGCCGAGGGGGCTTCGACCAGTTCCAGCCGGTGGGCATGGCCCTTGCGCAGCACGGTGATCGCCTCGCCCTCGGTATAGACGTGGACCGATGAGCGTTTGCCCGCGAGGCTGACGGCGAGGTCGCCATTGGCCTCGATCTCGAAAGCGGCGGGCACGCCGGCGCCGTCGATCTCGACGGTCAGCGACGGCGCATGGGTGACGGTCACCCGGCGCTCGGCCTCGCCATCCTTCAGCACGAAGACTTCGCGCGCGGGCAGGTTCATGCGCCAGGCGGTGCGCTCGTCCCACGGATCGGCGGCGGGCCGCGACCGGGCCGCGAGGATCGACAGCACCGCCGCGCTGAGCACCTCGTTGTCCGCCGGTTGCGCGGCCGGGATCAGTTGGGCGGCGTGCTCTTCGATGAAGCCGGTGTGCAGGTCGCCGGCGAGGAACGCGTCGTTGCCGGCTATGGCGGCGAGGAAGCCCAGGTTGGAGGCGATGCCTGCCAGCCGCGTTCGCTCCAGCGCCGCTTGCAGGTGGCGGGCCGCGCCGGCGCGCGTGGTGTCCCAGGCGACGACCTTGGCGATCATGGGATCATAGAAGATGGAGACGTCCTGGCCTTCCACGGCGCCCGAATCGACGCGCAGGTGCGGGCCTTCCGGCGGGAAGCGCAGGCGCTTCAGCGGGCCGGCCTGGGGGAAGAACTTCTTCGCCGGGTTCTCGGCATAGAGCCGCGCCTCGATGGCGTGGCCGTCGATGGAAAGCTGGTCCTGCCTGAGCGGCAGCGGCTCGCCCGAGGCCACGCGGAACTGCCATTCGACCAGGTCGGTGCCGGTGATCAGCTCGGTCACCGGATGCTCCACCTGCAACCGCGTGTTCATCTCCATGAAGAAGAAGTCGGCGTTGGCCAGCCCGGCGCTGCCGTCGACGATGAACTCCACCGTGCCCGCGCCCCGATAGTCGATGGCCTGGGCCGCCGCCACCGCCGCCTCGCCCATGCGGGCGCGCAGGGCCGGCGTCATGCCGGGCGCGGGCGCCTCCTCGATCACCTTCTGGTGGCGGCGCTGGATCGAGCATTCGCGCTCG
>CAZVVC010000368.1:0-3207 GCA_964630425.1 uncultured Bifidobacterium sp.
TCGCCCGCCAGCACGATCGCGATGCCCGCGAACAGCACCCACAGCGTGTCGGTCGGCACCGGGTGACGGCGGTCGTGCGCGACGGCGGCCGCGCGGTGGGCGTCGAGGCCGACGCGGACGGCAGGACGGTGCGCGTGCGGGCGCGCAAGGCGGTGATCTTCGGCACCGGCGGCTATTCCCACAACACCGACCTGATACAGCTTCACCAGAAGGCGCTGTACGGCGCCTGCGCCATGCCCGGCGCCACCGGCGACTTCATCGCCATCGCGGGCGCGGCGGGCGCGAAGATGGGCACGCTGGGCACCGCGTGGCGCACCCAGGTCGTGCTGGAGCAGGCGCTGGAGAACCGCGTGCTGCCGCAGGGCGTGTTCTTCATTCCCGCCGATTCCATGTTCGTGGTCGCCGGCAATATCGGCGACGGCGCGGTGCTGATCGGCGCCCTGGAGGCATGGCTGGAAAAGAACGGCGTGCCACGCCCGCCTAGCGGAAGGCGCGACCGGAGAACGCCATGAACACGCCCGCCGGACCGGACTCATACGCCCAGCGCTTCGTCACCGACATCTTCCCGAGGCGCTACCGGCAGGGCGCGCTGACCGGCGAGCGGTACACCTCGGCCGACTATTTCGCCCGCGAATGGGAGAACGTCTGGACCAAGGCGTGGCTGGTGATCGCGCGGGCCGTGGAAATCCCCGAGCCCGGCGATTTCGTCGTCGAGGAGATCGGCCCCGAATCGATCCTGGTGGTGCGCCAGGAGGACGGCGGCATCCGCGCCTTCTACAATGTGTGCCAGCACCGCGGGAACCGGCTGGTGCAGCCGGCCGAAGGCTCGATGCCGTCCTTCACCTGCGACTACCACAGCTGGACCTGGGGCATCGACGGCGGCCTGCGCGCCGTGCAGGACGAGGACGACTTCCCCGAGGGCAGCCCGTGCGGACGGGTGCGGCTGGAGGAGATGAAGTGCGACGTCTTCGCCGGCTTCGTCTTCGTCAACATGGACCCGGACAGCATCCCGCTGAAGGACTATCTCGGCCCGGTCTGGGACCGGTGGCAGGCCTATCCGGTCGACAGGATGACGCGGGTGCAGGCGCTGACCGTCAGGCTGCCTAGCAACTGGAAGGCGCTGCACGACAATTTCAGCGAGGTCTATCACTTTGCCACGGTCCATGCGTCCTATCTGGACTATCTGGAGGACGATTTCCGCGACATCGCCTGCGAGATCTTCGACGAGGGCCACACGGTGATGCACATGAAGGGCGCCCTGCCCTCGGCGCGGCATCTCCATTCCAACCAGCCGCCGATCGGCGAGCAGCTCGCCGCCGAGCTGCGGCGCTGGGACCTCGATCCCGCCGATTTCGCGGACAATCCGACCGGGACGCGCCAGGCGCTGCAACGGCAGAAGCGCCGGCTGGGCCCCGCGCGCGGCCACGCGCATTACGCGCGGATGACCGACAGCCAGCTCACCGACAGCCACCACTACACCATCTTCCCCAATTTCTCGGCGGGGATGCTGGCGGACGGCATCCTGTTCCACCGGCTGCGGCCGCACGCGACCGATCCGAACCGCTCCTGCTACGACGTCTTCTACTACGCGGTGGGCGACGACGCGTTCAGCGGCATGTCGACGGCGGCGGGCGGCTCGGGCGGCCGGCGGACGGACGCGCCGCGCGAGGTGGTGGACTTCGGCGAACGCAGCCTGGGCGCGCTGCTCGACGGCGACGTGGGAACGATGGCGACCCAGCAGCAGGGCCTGCGGTCACGCGGCTATCGCGGCGGCGTGCTGGCCGACCAGGAATACCGGCTGGCCTTCTATCACCACATGATCGACCGCTACATGGCCGGCTATCGCCCGGGCCGGACCTAGGGAAAAGGCCGGTCAGGCCGGCGCAGGAAGCGTTCCCTCTCCCAAAGGGCGAGGGGCAACCTGGCCGGCGGCCGTTAATCGCCTGCCGGCTGATAGAGCGGGTCCAGCTCGTCGCGGCGGCCCTGGGGGAAGATGGGATCGTAGACGGTCGCGTTGTCGCGGCTGTAGGCGACCTTGCGCGACCAGTCGAGGACGACGCGCCGGTGGGCGATCCGCCACACCCCGCCGCGCCGCTCGAAGCGGTCCAGATAACGGCCGGCCATGTAGTCGTCGTAGCCCGAACCGCGCTCGCGCTGGATGGCGAGGAAATAGGCCTCGCTCTGCGCCGTGTCGCCGTCCAGCTCGATGATGGTGTTGGTGATGTCGTGGCGGCAGATCTCCAGCGTGTCGAGCAGCTCGAGCACATAGTCGCAGAACTCGTGGGCCGGGCAGTCGTAAGGGCCGTGGTCCGACCATGCATCCTCGTGATACACGCTGCGCAGGACGGCGATATCCGCACGGTCGAGCCCACGGCAATAGCGCATCAACACTTCCTGGATCTCGAGCTTGTCGGCGGCGGTTTCCAGCCGGTCGCGAGCCGCCGCAATATCGGCCATGGCGCGGTTCCCTTGTACTCCGGGGGGCGAAAACGCGAATCTATCCCAGCGATCCGGTGAAGACAATCTCACCCGCCTTTGCGTTCCTGCACGCCCGCGGTGCCATACCGGCAGAACCGGCCGCCCGCTGGTCAGGGCACAATCAGCCGGGCGGCGGCGACGCCGGCGACCGCGCAGATCATGGTGATGATCCCGCCCCACAGGATGTCGACGAGGGTGACCGTCACGGTCCAGTTCTTCAGCGTCGCCAGGTTGGTGAGGTCGTAGGTGCCATAGGCCAGGATGCCCAGCAGGAAACCGCACAGCGCGGCGGCACGCAGCGACTGGGCCGCGAGTCCCGGCGCCACGGCGAAGAACAGGATGCCGCCCACATAGAGCAGATAGAACGCGACCGCGGCCGGCCAGTTGAACGGCTGCCGCAGCAGGCCGCCGATCTGGCCGTGATAGAAACCGCGCGCGACGACGCCCAGCCACAGCAGGTCGAGCACGACGAAAACCACGGCGGCGGCGACATACGCCCATACATAAGCCATCGGACGATCCTCCCTGCGCCGGACTATCGCCCCGTCGCGGGCCGGGCGCCAGCCCGGATCGCGGATGCCGCCGGCCGGGGCCATTAACTTATTGCGAATGATTATCAATCATGCTCTAAGTACCCTTTCGTCCCCAAGCCGACCGACGCCAGCACCCGATGACCACCACCACCAAGCCCAAGCACCGCCGGGCGTTCTGGCTCAAGCAGCTCCATAC
>CAZVVC010000369.1:0-3189 GCA_964630425.1 uncultured Bifidobacterium sp.
GTGTTCTTGGCCAGGATGGTGATGCCGCGCTCCTTCTCGATGTCGTTGGAGTCCATGACGCGCTCTTCCTGGTCGCCGCGGGTGTCGAGCGTGCCCGACTGCCGCAGGAGCTTGTCGACGAGCGTGGTCTTGCCGTGGTCCACATGGGCGATGATGGCAATGTTGCGCAGGCGGCGGATGGCGTCGGTCATGGAACAGGTATATCCGGCTTTTGTGAAGGCGCGGTTATATGGGGGCCAGCCCCCGAGCGCCATAGCGTTTTTTTCGTGGCTGCCGAGAAATTACGCACGAAAACGGTGGCGCGCCACCGCGGCTGATGCTTTTCTGGGCATAATAAACAAGCCGGGACGTCGGGGGGAATCAGCGGATGCACGGGACGAGCGAGGTCAGCGTCAGCAAGGCGGCGCGCAGCTATACGCTGTTCCTGCTGGTGATCGTCTACACCTCCAGCTTCATCGACCGGACGATCATCAACACGCTCGTCCAGCCCATCAAGGTGGAGTTCGGCGCCTCGGACACCGCCATGGGACTGCTGGGCGGCATCGCCTTCGCCTTCCTCTACGCCACGCTGGGCATCCCGGCCGCGCGCTGGGCCGACCGGTCCAACCGGCGCAACATCATCGCCGGCGCCGTCGCCGTGTGGTCGGCGATGACCGCGGTGTGCGGCCTGGCGCAGAACTTCTGGCAGTTGCTGCTGGCGCGCGTGGGCGTGGGCGTGGGCGAAGCCGGCTCCGGCCCCGCGTCCCAGTCCATCATCGCCGACCTCTATCCGCCCGAGCAGCGCACCGCGGCCATGGCGATCTATTCCTGGGGCATCCATTTCGGCGGCATGTTCGGCGCGCTGGCGGGCGGCTGGATCGCCCAGTTCTACGGGTGGCGCGCGGCCTTCATGATCGTCGGCCTGCCGGGCCTGCTGATCGCGCTGCTGGTGCGCTTCACCATGCGCGAGCCGGCGCGCACCCGGGCGGTCGCCGCCCGCACCGGCGACGGCGCGATCCCGGTGCGCGAGGTCTTCGCCTATCTGTGGCAGGTGCGCAGCCTGCGCCACGTGATCATCGGCTGCACGCTGGTGGCGATCATCGGCTATGGCACCGCCACCTGGTCCACCGCCTTCCTGATGCGCTCGCACGGCCTGAAGGTGGGCGAGGCGGCGACCCTGCTGGGCGTGCTCGGCGGCATCGCCGGCATCCTCGGCTCGCTGGGCGCGGGCATGGTCGCCGACCGGCTGGGCAGGAAGGACGTGAAGTGGATCCCCTGGGTGGTGGCGATCACCAAGTTCGTCGCCCTGCCCTTCTCGCTGCTGTTCTTCTTCGCCCCGACGCTGCCCCTCGCCATCGTCGGCCTCACGGTGTCCATCGGCCTCGCGGCCACCTATCAGGGCTCGACCTTCGCCATGCTGCAGACCCTGTCGCCCATGCGCATGCGCTCGCAGGCGGCGGCGATCATGCTGTTCGCCAGCAACCTGATCGGCATGGGCCTGGGGCCGAGCCTGGTCGGCATGATCAGCGACGGCCTGACGCCCCGGTTCGGCGAGGACGCGCTGCGCTACGCCATGCCGATCGTGACCGTGTTCGGCCTGTGGGGCGCATGGCACTACTTCCTGGCCGGCCGCCATTTCCGCAAGGACCTGGACGTGGCCGAAGGACGGGTGGCGGCTTAGGCGCTAATCTGGAGCCGTGCTTCGCGACGGGCCTTGCGGCCCTCCTCAGCACTCCCGGTTATGAAAACCTCACCACCGGACAGTTATGAAAATCCCACACCGAGAGTGCTGAGGAGCGGCGAAGCCGCGTCGCGAAGCACGGTGGATCAAGGAACCCTAATCCACCGCCGCGACCTGGCCCCCGTCGACCACGATGTGGGCGGCGTTGATCCAGCCGCCCGCCGGGCTGGCGACGAAGGCGATGACGCGGGCCAGTTCCTCGGCGGTGCCCAGGCGGCCGAGCGGGATGGACTTCTCGACCGACGCGTAGAAGTCCGGCATCTCCTTCTTGCGCTTGTCCCACGAGCCGCCGGGGAACCACACGGCGCCGGGCGAGATGGCGTTGGCGCGGATCTTCTTCTTGCCGTATTTCTGCGCCAGCTCGTTGGCGTAGACGCGCATGGCGCCCTTGGCCGGGCCATAGGACGAGCTGCGGCCGAAATAGTATTTGGACGCCATGGAGCCGATGAAGGTGATGCTGGCCGCCTCGCTCTCGGTGAGCGCCGCCTCGCATTCCTCGACCGCGCGCACGCCGGCCATCATGTCCACCTGGAAGCTGCGCATCCAGCCGTCCTCGCCGCCGGTCAGGTCGAAGCCGCTGGCGTTGTGGATCAGCATGTCGACGCCGCCCAGCGCATCGAGCGCCTTGCGGCAGAAATCCCGCGTCGCCTCGCCGTCCTCGAGGTTGCAGGGCGCGCCGAACACGGTGCCGCCGCTGCCCGTCGCCTTCAGTTCGGCCACCGCCTTCCCGACGCCCTCGGCGCCGCGCGCGCAGATGGCGACCGAGGCGCCCTCCTCGCGCATCAGGCCGGCCGTGTAGCGGCCCATGCCGCGGCTGCCGCCCAGAATGATCGCCTTGCGTCCCTTGATCCCCAGATCCATGAAAACCCTCCGTCTCTGCATGCGCCGCCGCGCGCCGCGCCGGCGGCTGGGAGCATAGCCCAGCAACCAGCACTGGCGCAGAATTTTTTGGTCCAGCGCGGACCGGCGGGGACGAGTGCAGGATACGCACCAAAACCCGCTCTCGCCGAGGGCTCGGCCCGCCGGGCGGAAGCGCCGCGTCGCGCCGCCGGCGTCTGTCATGGCCGCTCGCGGGCTAGTGATCGCCTTGTCCGGTAGGATCGTATTACCATATCCCATTGGCCGGCCCGGGACTCCCGGACACAGCCCGGCAAGCGCCCCGCCTACGACATGGATTCCTCCCCAGAATGCCCCAACCGCCCGACGACACCGCACCGCCCGAACTCATGGGAATCATTCTGGACGGTCTGCGCGAAGGCGTCGTCGCGACCGACCGGAACGGCCACGTCGTCTATGCCAACCGCGCATCGCGCGAGCTGCTGGGCGTTTCCCTGATCGGCGAGGAAGAGGCGGAGCGCCAGGCCCGGACCTGGCCGCTCTACGAGGATCGCCAGACGCCGGTGCCCCACGACCAGGCGCCGCTGGTCCGGGCGCTGCGCGGCGAGCATGTCGAGAACATGATACAGTGG
>CAZVVC010000370.1:0-3095 GCA_964630425.1 uncultured Bifidobacterium sp.
GGTTGGCAGGCTCCGGCTCAGGCGCGCAGGCCAGCAGCGGCAGAACCGCAAACAGGGGAACGAGGGGCCGAAGCACGGCCTATTGCAGCCGGGTGCTGGCGATGCCCAGCGCGGCAAGCTGCGTCCACACGCCGCGGACGCGGGTGCGGGCGAAGGCCGGATTGCGGTTGCTGGGGTCCTCGATCCAGGACTGGCCGGCGGCGCTTAGGGTGGCGGCGAGCCGGGCCTTGGGCACGCCGAGCAGCGGGCGGGCGCGGACCGGCGCGCCCGGCCAGGCCGGCGCGGTCTCGGCCGACATGCCGGCCAGCCCGTAGACGCCGCTTCCCCGGCCCAGCCGCAGCAGCACGGTCTCGGCCTGGTCCTCGAGATGGTGGGCGAGCAGCAGGGCGCCGGCGCCCTCGGCCGCGCACCAGTTCTCCAGCAGCCCGTAGCGGGCGCGGCGCGCTTCGGCCTGCACGTTGCCGCGCGGCCTGTCGCGCCAGCGCAGGACGTGATGGGGAATGCCGCGCGCCATCATCCAGCCGGCCACGGCCGCGGCCTCGTCCGCCGATTCCGGCCGCAGTCTGTGATCGACGGTCAGCGCCGTGAGCTTTCTGCCCCGGGCGCCGGCCCAGTCCCGCGCCAGCAGGGCCAGCGCCATGCTGTCGGCGCCGCCCGAGACGGCGACCGCCAGATGCGCGGCGCCGCCCGCCAGGGGCAGCGCCTGCATCAGCACGTCAAAATCCTCGGAAGAGAGCGGGCCGTCGGACGCGCCGCTCATCGGGACATGCCCGTCAGTTGCAGCCCGTCGCCTGCTGCGCCGCCTGCGTCTTCTGCTTGATGGCGGGCGTCGCCTTGGGATAGCGGCTGGTCAGTTCGTCGAAGGCGGCGCAGGCCTGATCCTTCTGCCCCATCTCCTTGAGGCTGAGGCCGAGGGTCAGCACCATGTCCGGCCCCTTGTCGCTGTCGGCGAACTGCTTGTAGCCGTCCAGCAGGACGCGGGCCGCCTCCGGATAGTTCTTCTGCGCGAAATAGGTCTTGCCCAGCCAGTATTTGGCGTTGGGCGCGGCGCGGTGCTGCGGATTCAGCGCAATGAAGGCGCGGAACGCCGCCTCGGCGCCCTGGAAGTCGTCGCGGCGCAGCAGGCCGAACGCATAGTTGAACTGGGCGTCGGGCGTGTCGCCTTCCAGATACTGCTCGGGCGTCTCCTCGGGCTCGCCCCGCGGCGGCGCGGGCGTGCCGCCCGGCGAGGTCAGCTGATCGCCCAGCGTGTCGGCCACGCGGCCCTGCGCCTGACGGGGGCCGTAGCCCTGGTTGCCGGGCAGCGGGGTCGGGCCTGCGCCGCCCGTGGCGGGATCGCCGTCCATGCCCGCGTCCTGGCCGGCCGGATAGCCCGGCTCCGCGCCGCCTGCAGCCTCGGCGCCCGCCGGAGCGCCCGCAAGCCGCTTCTCGAGCTGGTCGATGCGGAACTGCATGTCCTCCAGCTGCTTCTCGAGCTGCTGGTTGAGCTGGGTGAGGCGGTACATGGCCTCTTCGTAATTGCCGGTCAGCCGGCGCAGGTCGTTCTCGATCCGCGTCAGACGCACTTCGTTCTGCGCCCGGTACGTGTCGAGCTGCGGCTGCTGGGCAATGGAGGGGCTGCTGGTACCGAGAAGCGCGAGGAAGGAAAGGATGCCGAGAGACTGCCAGCGCACGCTTCAAATCCTGTTGCATGTGGTGCGCCGCGCCCACCGGGCGCGGCGCAGGTCACATAGGGACGTCTTTACTGAACGACCGAGACGTCGCGGCGGTTCTGAGCCCAGGCGGACTCGTCGGAACCGGCAACTTCCGGGCGCTCCTTACCATAGGAGATGGTGTTCAGGCGGCCTTCCTCAATACCCAGGCTCACCAGATACCGCTTGGCGGCCTCGGCGCGGCGGGCGCCCAGGGCCAGGTTGTACTCGCGGGTGCCGCGCTCGTCGGCATGGCCCTCGATGGTGAACGACTTGTTCGGGTACTTGCGCAGCCACTCGGCCTGGCGGCTCAGCGTGGCCTGGGCGCGGTCGTCGAGGTCGTACTGGTCGTAGCCGAAATAGATGCGGCTGCCGGCATTGGCCTCGAGGTCGCCCTGGCTGCCCGGCTCGTAGGGCAGGCTGGAGACGGCGGGACCCGTCGAGCCGGTCGAACTCGACACCGGCGCGGTGGCGGCCGGCTGCTTGTCTTCCTTGTCGGAGCAGGCGACGAGCGCGAGCGTCGACGCGGCGGCCAGAACGATAAACTTCATTCTCAGCGCGTTAGCGTACATTGGAGGCGTTTCCTTCTTTTTAAAGCGAGGCTATTCATTGGTCAGATAACGGAGGATCTGTAGCAACGCAAGATAAGCAACGCGTACTCCAGCGTGCGCGCCCCCGGTACCGAGTTCTTCGGTGCATTCATTGTAATGATTCCAGATCATTTCAGCAAGGGCGACCATGCGGGATCCGAGGCGTCTCCGGGGGTCGGCACCTTGCGTTCGTTACGGCCCGTGAGGTCGATGGAACGCAGCTCCGCCTTACCCGCCTGACCCTTGCGCGAAGGGTAGCCGCGGAAGAACATGATGACGCGGCCGTTGGGCGCCCAGGTGGGGCCTTCGTCCAGGAAACTCTCGGTCAGCATGCGCTCGCCCGTGCCGTCCGGACGCATGACGCCGATCTTGAAGACGCCGCCCGAGGTGTAGGTGAAGGCGATGAGGTCGCCGCGCGGCGACCAGACCGGCGTCTTGTAGCGTCCCTTGCCGAAGCTGATGCGCTTCACGTTCGAGCCGTCGGCGTTCATGACGTAGATCTGCTGCCCGCCGCCGCGATCCGATTCGAAGGTGATGAACTGGCCGTCGGGCGAGAAGCTGGGCGCGGTGTCGATGTCCGGATGGTCGGTGAGCTGGCGGAACTTGCGGGTGCGCAGGTCCATCAGATAGATGTCCGTGTTGCCGCCGCGCGCCATGCTCATCACCACCTGGCTGCCGTCCGGCGAGAAGCGGGGCGCGAAGGTCATGCCGGAGAAATCGCCCAGCAGCTCCTGCTTGCGCGTGTCCAGATTGTACATGTAGACGCGCGGATTGTTGTTGAAATAGGACAGGTAGGTGATTTCCTGGCTGCTGG
>CAZVVC010000371.1:0-3062 GCA_964630425.1 uncultured Bifidobacterium sp.
GCCGGCGTTGATCCACAGCGGCAGCACGGCGAGGAACACCACGAAGACGCCGAGCGCGGCGGGCGGCGGCGCGGCCGGTTCGGCGACCAGCCAGATCACGACCCACAGCGAGGCCGCGGCCACGGTCGCGGTGGCCACGATCCACCAGTGGCGCAGCCGGGCGATCACGCCCAGCGTGGCCGCGACCACGCCCAGATAGGCGAACAGCGGCGTCGCCATCGGCGTGCCGGTGCTGACCAGCGCCGGCACGGTCATGGAGCCGATCAGGCCGAACAGCGCCATGACCTGGCCGTGCAGCAGCGAGACGGCGATGGCGCCCAGCGCCACGGCGGCCAGCAGCGCGAAGGTGACGATGGGCGGTAGCATGTCGTAGAGCGCGTAGGCGGCGTAGACGCTGGCGAACAGCGTCAGGAAGCCGGCGCCGGTGACCACGGGCGGGATGTAGTCGGCCTGCGCCGTCTGGCGGGCGGGCCGCCGCCGGGCCGCCTCGCCCGCGCCCAGCATGGCGAGGCCGGCGAGGGTGCCGAGCACGATGCGCACGGCCGGGCCCAGATAGCCCTGCTCGATGGAATAGCGCACCAGGAACACGCCGCCCAGCGCCAGCGCGAGGCCGCCGACCCAGACCATCCAGCGCGAGGTGATGTTGCGCTCGCTGATCGTGCGCTTCGGCGGCGCGGCCTTGGGCGGCGGCGATGCGGTGGAAGACGGTGCGGTAGGAGACGGCGCGGCGGGCGGCGCCTCGGGCACGGCCGGCGCCGGTGCTTCGGCTGTGGCTGGCTCGACGGGTTGCGGCGCCGGCGGCGTTGCCGGCTGCGGGGCGGCCGGTGCGGGAACGGGCGCGGCGGCGCCCTGCGCACCCATCGCGGCCTTGAGCTGGTTGATCTCGCGGCGCAGCGCCCAGAGGTCGCGCTGCAGCGTGCTCGTGCGCGCCAGCGCGACGATCGCCATGACCGGGATGCCGAGAACGACGGCCACCGCGATGAGTATGCCGAAAACTTCCAATTCAGCTCCTCGGCAATGACCGGTCGGGATCATGGGGAACCGCGCGCCCGCCGGGCGCGCGGCCAGAGACAGCCGCTGGACGCGGCAGGCGCCGGACGCCGCGGGCGTCCGGCCGGCGGATCACGCCGCGGGAAGGGCCTGCGGCAGCGGGTCCTCGCCATACTGGTTCGGGCCGACGGTGCCCCGCTGGACGGTGAAGTACAGCAGGATCAGGCCGCCGACGAACGGGACGAGGGCGATCAGCACCCACCAGCCCGACTTGTCGATGTCGTGCAGCCGGCGCACCGAGACGGCGATGGACGGCACGATCAGCGCCAGCGCGAGCAGCAGCGGCAGGAACGCGCCGACACGGCCCAGGATGTTGCCGACGATGGCGACGACGATGTAGGCGATGACATAGGCCAGCACGAACCACCAATATTCCGAGCGGGGCGCGCGGCCGTTGAAGTCGGCATATTTCTGCGTAAGGACAGTTCTGACGGCGGTCTGGAAGTCCATGATACCCTCCCGAGGTTTGCGGACCCTGACGAAACATGCTTCAGGCGCCGGACAGCGCGGCCGGCTGGGAAAAGCCTATGCAATTAACGGCTTGCGGGCAAGGTAATGTGGTGTCCGCGGACCGCCGCGCGGTCACGGCATGGTGAACGATTCCCGGCCCCGGCGTGTCCGGGCGGTTTCCGGTCAGTGGAGGCGGATGACCCCGTCCACCGCCTGGTATTCGGCGGGCGTCAGCAACTGGCTCGAGGCCACGCGCACCGAATGCAGCGGGCCGTCCAGGTTCTCCTCCCAGAATCTCAGGAACCTCAGCAGCACGGGGAAGTCCGGCGCGATGTCGAAATCCTGCCACAGATAGGTTTGCAGGAAATCCAGGTTGTCGGGCATCCGGTAGAGGATCTCGGCGGTGGCCAGCCGGTATCCCTTCAGCACCAGTTCCGTCTCGCGGTAGTCGCGCACCTGCCTGACAGTCATGGACTCTCCTCTCGGTCAGTCACATATCCATAACGCACCTGCCATCCAACTGTGCCCGAATCATGGTAGGGTGGCAAGACTGCCCCAAAAATTTCCTTTGAAACCAGGTTGTTGGCAGTCTCCTCCCGTGGCTGCCAATTTTTTCTGGCACTCCCCTTGAACGACTGCTAATAGCCTCCCACATAGGCGCTGCGAGGCGCTCCCAGGGGAGCCGCGCCTCATTAGTCATTCCAGGTTTCCTGGGCTTCAAGTTGAGGAGGACCATTCCATGAAGTTCAAGCCGCTTCAGGATCGCGTCGTTGTTCGTCGCATCCAGGAAGAAGAGAAGACCGCCGGCGGCATCATCATCCCGGACACGGCCAAGGAAAAGCCGTCCGAGGGCGAGGTCGTGGCCGTTGGCCCGGGCGCGCGCAACGACAAGGGCGAGATCGTCCCGGTCGAGGTGAAGGCGGGCGACCGCGTGCTGTTCGGCAAGTGGTCCGGCACCGAAGTCAAGATCGACGGCCAGGAGCTGCTGATCATGAAGGAGTCGGACATCATGGGCATCATCGAAGGCAAGGCGGCCCAGAAAGCCGCCTAATCCATTTATCGGGAGAAGAGAACAATGGCTGCCAAGGAAGTCAAATTCGGCGCGGATGCGCGCCAGCGCATGCTGCGCGGCGTCGACGTCCTCGCCGACGCGGTGAAGGTGACGCTGGGCCCCAAGGGCCGCAACGTCGTGATCGACAAGAGCTTCGGCGCGCCGAAGATCACCAAGGACGGCGTCACCGTCGCCAAGGAGATCGAGCTCCAGGACAAGTTCGAGAACATGGGCGCCCAGATGGTGCGCGAAGTCGCCAGCAAGACCAACGATCTGGCGGGTGACGGCACCACCACCGCCACCGTGCTGGCCCAGGCCATCGTGCGCGAGGGCGCCAAGGCCGTCGCCGCCGGCTACAACCCCATGGACCTGAAGCGCGGCATCGACCTCGCCGTGCAGGCCGTCGTGAAGGACCTGTCCTCGCGCTCGAAGAAGGTCTCGTCCAACTCCGAGATCGAGCAGGTCGGCACCATCTCCGCCAACGGCGACAAGGAAGTCGGCGAGATGCTGG
>CAZVVC010000372.1:0-3051 GCA_964630425.1 uncultured Bifidobacterium sp.
TCGTTCTCGCGCATCGGCGAGATGCAGCCGCAGCCCGCCAGCATCACCCTGAAAGTCGACAATGACGACAGATCGGGCCTCGGCCGGCCGATCCCGGGCGGCACGGTGCGCGTCTACAAGGACGATTCGCGCGGGCAGGCCCAGTTCGTCGGCGAGGACAGCATCCGCCATACGCCGCGCAACCAGGAGGTCGAGCTCGATCTGGGCCAGGCCTTCGACGTCACGGTCAAGCGCAGGCAGACCGACTACACGCAGCGGAACACCGAGAACGGCCAGCTCGTCGAGGCCACCTCGTCATGGGAAGTCACCGTCAAGAACGGCAAGAAGGAAGCGGTCGAGGTGCGCGTCGTCGAGACTCTGCAGGGCGACTGGACCATCACCGCCGAAAGCCAGCCGCACCGGAAGGAGTCCGCCACTCAGGCCGTCTGGACCGTGCGCGCGCCGGCCGAGGGCCAATCCGCCTTCACCTATACGGTGGTCAACCGCAACACGCCCTGAACCCGACAGAAAACCACGCTATATCAATGGGTTGCGGGGAGCAGGAATCCTTGTCCCGCAACCCTCTGGCTGGTATAGTGAAAACCCTCTCGCTACCACATGTTGCGCCGCGCTTTCGCGGCGCACTGCTTTTCTGGAAGGCAGTCCTAAGACTTGACGGACGACACCAACCTACCGCCCGAGCCGCCCGAAGACGCGCCCGCCGGCGCCGGCGGCGGCCCCAGCTTCCCGCTGATCACCATCGAAGACGAGATGCGCCGCTCGTATCTCGATTACGCCATGAGCGTGATCGTCTCGCGCGCGCTGCCGGATGTGCGCGACGGCCTCAAGCCGGTGCACCGCCGCATCCTGCACTCGATGAACGAGAACGGGTACAGCCACGACAAGGCCTACAGGAAGTCGGCCCGCATCGTCGGCGAGGTGCTCGGCAAGTACCATCCCCACGGCGACCAGTCGGTCTACGACGCCATGGTCCGCATGGCGCAGGACTTCTCCATGCGCCTGCCGCTGATCGACGGCCAGGGCAATTTCGGCTCCATGGACAACGATCCGCCGGCGGCCATGCGATACACCGAGGCGCGCCTGGCGCTTTCCGCCGAATCGCTGCTCGACGACCTGGACAAGGACACCGTCGACTTCGCCGACAACTATGACGGCTCCGAGCGCGAGCCGACCGTGCTGCCGGCGCGGTTCCCGAACCTGCTGGTCAACGGCGCGGGCGGCATCGCCGTCGGCATGGCCACCAACATCCCGCCGCACAATCTGGGCGAGGTGATCGACGCCTGCTGCGCCTATGTGGACGATCCCGGCATCACCGACGACAAGCTGATCGAGCTGGTGCCCGGTCCCGACTTCCCGACCGGCGGCGTGATCCTGGGCCGCTCCGGCGCCAACGCGGCCGCGCGCACCGGCCGCGGCTCGGTGGTCATGCGCGGCAAGGTCCATTTCGAGGAGATCCGCAAGGACCGCAAGGCCATCATCGTCACCGAGATTCCGTTCCAGGTGAACAAGGCCGGCATGGTCGAGAAGATCTCGGAGATGCACCGCAACAAGCGCATCGAGGGCATTTCCGAGATGCGCGACGAATCCGACCGCCACGGCATCCGCGTCGTCGTCGAGCTGAAGCGCGAGGCGGTGCCCGAGGTGGTGCTGAACCAGCTCTACAAGTTCACCCCGCTGCAGACGTCCTTCGGCGTCAACGCGCTGGCGCTCAACGGCGGCCGGCCCTTGCAGATGACGCTGAAGGAGATGATCGCGGCGTTCGTGGAGTTCCGCGCCGAGGTCATCACCCGCCGCACCCGCTTCCTGCTCGCCAAGGCCCGCGACCGCGCCCATGTGTTGGTCGGTCTCGCCATCGCCGTCGCCAATATCGACGAGGTGATCGCGCTGATCCGCGCCGCGCCCGACACGGCGACCGCGCGCCAGCAGCTGATGGACCGCGACTGGCCGGCCGTCGACGTAGCGCCGCTGATCGAGCTGGTGGCCGATCCGTCCTACATGGTGGTCGACGGGAAATACAGGCTGTCCGACACCCAGGCCCGCGCCATCCTCGACCTGCGCCTCGCCCGCCTGACCGCGCTGGGCCGCGACGAGATCGGCGACGAGCTGAGAGGCCTCGCCGAGAGCATCCTCGATTATCTGGAGACGCTGCGCAGCCATCCCAAGCTGATGGGAATCCTGCGCGCCGAACTGATCGAGGTGAAGGAGAAGTTCGCCACCCCGCGCCGCACGGCGTTCGAGGAGAGCGAGTTCGACTTCGAGGACGAGGACCTGATCGCGCCCGAGGACATGGTGGTGACCGTCACCAACGCGGGCTACATCAAGCGCGTGCCGCTCAACACCTACCGGGCGCAGAATCGCGGCGGCAAGGGCCGCTCGGGCATGTCGACCCGCGACGAGGATTTCGTCACCCAGCTCTTCGTCGCGAACACGCACACGCCGCTGCTGGTGTTCACCGACCGCGGCATCGTCTTCAAGATCAAGGTCTGGAAACTGCCCGTCGGCACGCCCCAGGCGCGCGGCCGGCCGCTCATCAACATGCTGCCGTTGCAGGAAGGCGAGGGCGTCGCGACCATCATGCCGCTGCCCGAGGACGAAAGCACCTGGGGCGACCTGCACGTCATGTTCGTCACCTCGCGCGGCTCGGTCCGCCGCAACACGCTGGGCGATTTCACCAACGTGATGTCGAACGGCAAGATCGCCATGAAGCTGGAGGACGGCAACCGGCTGATCGGCGTCCAGCCCTGCGCCGACGACGACGACGTGCTGCTGTCGGCCAGGTTCGGCAAGTGCATCCGCTTCTCCATCGACCAGGTGCGCGTGTTCGCGGGCCGGTCGTCCGAGGGCGTGCGTGGCATGCGCCTCGCCGAGGGCGACGAGGTCATCTCCATGTCGATCCTGCGGCACAACGAGATCTCGGTGGAGGAACGCGACGCCTATCTGCGCGCCAAGCGCCGCGAGGATGGCGCGCCGCTGGACGGCATCGCGCCGGAGCGTTTCGCCGAGCTGGAGGCGCAGGAGCAGTTCATCCTCAGCGTCACCGAGAACGGCTTC
>CAZVVC010000373.1:0-3033 GCA_964630425.1 uncultured Bifidobacterium sp.
AAGCGGCAGGAATACGAGATGGAGACCTTCCGCAAGGTGATGGACGTGAACATCATGGGCATGATGCACATGTGCACAAGGTTCCATCCCATGCTGGTGGAAAGCAAGGGATGCATCGTCAACGTCACCTCGGTCGCCAGCTTCCGCTCGACGCCGGGGAATCCGGCCTACAGCGCCTCGAAGGGCGGCGGCCTCACGCTCACCCGCACGCTGGCCAATGCCTGGGGCAGGGCGGGCGTACGCGTCAACGCCATCCTTCCGGGGCTGGTGGACACGAAATTGACAAAGGTGACGCGCGATAATCCCGAACTCTACGAGGCCTCGATCAAGCGCACGCCCCTGCGCCGCTGGGGCACGCCGGAGGAAATGGGCGGCATCGCCCTGTTCCTCGCCAGCCCGCTGGCCGGCTTCGTCACCGGCGAGGGCATCGTGGCCGACGGCGGCGCCAATGTCTGACCGCCGCCCTCTCTGAACCGCCAATCTTCCGGCCGCTAATTCCCAGGACCGCATGACCGAACGCTTTTCCTTCTCGCTCCTCTCCCGCGACGGCGATGCCCGGCGCGGCACCCTCCGGACCGTGCGCGGCTATGTGGAAACGCCCGCCTTCATGCCGGTGGGCACCGCCGGCACGGTCAAGGCGATGCTGCCCGAGAACGTCGCCGCGACCGGCGCCCAGATCATCCTGGGCAACACCTACCATCTGATGCTGCGGCCGGGCGCCGAGCGGGTCGCGGCGCTGGGCGGCCTGCACAAGTTCATGAACTGGGGCGGCCCGATCCTCACCGATTCCGGCGGCTTCCAGGTGATGTCCCTGTCCAAGCTGCGCAAGATCGACGAGGAGGGCGTCACCTTCCAGTCCCATCTGGACGGCACCGCCTACAACCTGACGCCCGAGCGCAGCATGGAGATCCAGCGGCTGCTGGGGTCCAACATCGTCATGGCCTTCGACGAATGCACCCCGTTCCCGGCGGAAAAGGACGACGCGGCCAAGTCGATGAAGCTCTCCATGCGCTGGGCGCGCCGCTCGCGCGAGGCGTTCGACGACGGCGGACAGCATGCCGCCGAGAACGCCCTGTTCGGCATCGTCCAGGGCAGCGTGTTCGAGGATTTGCGCGCCGATTCCGCCGCCGCGCTCGAGAAGATCGGCTTCGAGGGCTATGCCATCGGCGGCCTGGCCGTGGGCGAGGGGCAGGAGATGATGTTCAACGTGCTGGACTTCACCACGCCGCTCCTGCCGCAGGACAAGCCGCGCTACCTGATGGGCGTGGGCAAGCCGTCCGACCTGGTGGGCGCGGTGCAGCGGGGCGTGGACATGTTCGACTGCGTGCTGCCGACCCGCTCCGGCCGCAACGGCCAGGCGTTCACCCGGCGCGGCACGGTGAACATCAACAACGCCCGTCACCAGGACGACCCGCGGCCGCTCGACGAGGCCTGCGCCTGTCCGGCCTGCCGCCAGTACAGCCGCGCCTATCTGGCCCATCTGGTCCGCTCGGGCGAGATCCTGGGCGCCATGCTGATGACCTGGCACAACCTGCAATACTACCAGGACCTGATGGCCGGGATGCGTGGCGCCATCGAACGCGGACAGCTCGACGCCTTCGTGGCCGAGTTCCACCAGTTGCAGGAGGCAGGCGACATCGATCCCCTCTGATCCGGGGACGTTGCCACGCATCGGGCCGCTGCTCTATGGTTCGGCCCACCGGCAAAGGAAGGTATTCATGGCGGCGGTCTGGACGAACATCAGCGACGCGGTATTTCAGCACGCCAAGCCACGGCCCAGGGACGTGGCCGTCATCGAGGGCCCGACCTCGCTGACCTTCGGCCGTTTCGCCGAACTGGTCGCCAAGGCGACCGTGTTCCTGAAGCAGCAGAAGATCAAGTCCGGCGACCGGGTCGGCATCCGCATGACCAACAGCGCGGATCACCTGATCCTGTCGCTCGCCCTCTTGCGGATCGGCGCGGTCAAGTTCGAGCTGTCGCCGAACCATTCGCCGAAGGATCTGGACGAGATCATCCGCAAGTTCTCGCTGGCGACGCTCCTGGTCGAGCCGCCGATGAAGATCTATCGCAACGCGCGCACGATCATCATCGACACGGCATGGCGGGCCTCGATCGAGAGCCTGAACGGCGACATCCGGCACGCCGACAAGAGCGGCGAGCCCTGGTACGCCGACCTGTCCGCCCGCACCCCGGGCAGCAGGGCCGTCGCGGTGCGCCACGCCCAGACGATCGCGCGCTATCACGAACTGGTCGCCGGATACGGCGCCACCGGGATCATCTCGGCCAAGGAACCCGCCACCTTCCTGATGTTCGGCGGCATGTACTTCACCGGCCTGCACGCCATGCTGCTGGCCCAGGTGATGTCGGGCGCCACCATCGTCATGCTGCCCGAGTTCCTGCGCTTCTACGACATCGTCCGCAATTTCCGGTACTACGACGACGCCGTCGCCGTGGTCATGCCCGAGGTGCGCGGCGCGCTGCTGGCCTGTGCCCGGAAGGGCACCATGCTGCTGCCCAATCTCCGCGCGCTGGTGGGCGCCGGCCAGCCGCTGGCGCCCGAGGACAAGAAGGCCATGCTGGCGGGCGTCACGCCGAACTACCACGAGGTCTACGAGACGGCCGCGACGGGCTGGATCTCGGTGCTGCATCCCGCCGACATGGCCCGCCGCTCGCAAAGCGCCGGCCGGCCGGTGCCGGCGGTCGAGATCGAGATCGTCGACGGCGAGGACAAGGTCCTGCCGGCCAACCGCATCGGCCGCATCCGCTGCCGCAGCACCACCGTCTCGGACAGCTATGTCGAGCCCGAGGAGGACGGGACCGAAGGCTTCCGCGACGGCTGGTTCTATCCCGGCGACCTCGGCATGCTGGACTCGAGGCGCTTCCTCTACCGGAAAGGGCGGACCGAGGACGTGATCCGGCGGCGCGGCGCCGAAATCTATCCCGCCGAGGTCGAGGCCGCCCTGGTGTCCCATCCCTCGGTCAAGGACGCCGCCGTGGTCGGTGTGCCTTCGGGCCGGAGCGGGGAAGGCGTCG
>CAZVVC010000374.1:0-3027 GCA_964630425.1 uncultured Bifidobacterium sp.
TAACGCTGCGGGTGAGCGATTCTGGGTGAAATTCCATTTCCGCACCCAGCAGGGGGTCGAGAACCTCACCGACGAGGAGGCGGCCGCGGTCGTCGCCGGCGACCGGGAGAGCAATGGCCGTGACTTGCTGGAGGCCATCGAGCGCGGCGACCATCCCAAGTGGACGCTGTTCATCCAGGTCATGACCGAGGATCAGGCCCGCGCGCACAAGCACAACCCGTTCGACCTCACCAAGGTCTGGCCCAAGGGCGATTACCCGCTGATCGAGGTGGGCGTCATGGAGCTGAACCGCTATCCGGACAACTACTTCGCCGAGGTCGAGCAGGCGGCGTTCTCGCCCGCCAACATCGTGCCGGGGATCGGCTTTTCCCCTGACCGCATGTTGCAGGGCCGGATCTTCTCCTATGGCGACGCGCAGCGCTACAGGCTGGGCGTGAACTTCAACCACATTCCCGTCAACGCGCCGCGTTGCCCGTATCGGAGCTTTCATCGGGACGGAGCGATGCGCACGGACGGAAACCTGGGCGCGACCAAGGCCTATCAGCCGAACAGCGACGGCCTCTGGGACAACCAGCCGGCCTTCGCCGAGCCGTCGCTGGAGATCGGCGGCCCGGCCGACCGCTTCGACCACTATGTGGACGACGACCATTACGAGCAGCCTGGAAACCTCTTCCGGCTGATGTCGCCGATACAGCAGAAGCTGCTGTTCGAGAATACCGCGCGCGCCCTGGGCGACGCGGCCGCCCATATCAAGCAGCGGCACGTCGACAACTGCACCAAGGCGGATCCCGCCTATGGCGCGGGCGTGGCCGCGGCGCTCGCCCGAAACGGCTGACGCCCCACGCGGCGCCGGGCGGCTCGGACAGCCCGGCGCCGACAGGGGAGGCCGGCCGAATCTCTGGATCAGCCCTGCGGCTTCAGCCCGGCGGCGGCGATGCCCGCCAGGGCGCAGGCCTCGTCGGCGTCCGAGGTGTCGCCGGTGATGCCGACCGCGCCCACGGGCAGGCCGTCGTCGTCCACGACGATCACGCCGCCGGCCGCCGCGATCACGCCGTCGCGCGAGACGCGGTCCAGCGACGAGACGAAACCGGGGCGGATCTGGGACAGCTCCTCGATCCTGCGCGACGAGATGCCCAGCGCCAGCGCGCCCGAGGCCTTGCCGATGGCGATCTGCGGGCGCAGCGTGGAGGTGTTGTCCTGAAGCTGGAAGGCGATCAGCTTGCCGCCCGAATCCAGCACGGCGACCCCCAGCGGCCGCAGCTTCATCTCGGCGCCCTTGGCGAGCGCCGCCTCGATGATGGTGTTGGCCTGGGCCAGCGTGATGTTCGCCATGCGATCCTCCCTTTCGTTTCCCTTGGAGAGACTAGCGCGCGGCGACGCCAGGCTCTATGGGTTGATGATCCTCTGGAGGTCGTTCCATGCCGGAATCCATCGCCGGGTTCGGGCGATAGCCTCCGCGGCGCTTCACTCCCTGATCCGGACGGACTCGACGATCTGGCGGAACTTGGCGATGTCCTTGTCATGGAAGTAGATCGCCGGCGCCTCGTAGGTGATCAGGTACAGCCGGCCGTCGCGGACGGCGCCGATCGCTTCGGCGCGGCGCTCGACCTCGTCGTGGTTGCTCGTGAAGACATAGGCGAACCGGATGCCTTTCGCGCCCGAGAAGTCGGCCGGGTGCTGGGCGCCGATGGCGATCCGGATGCCGGGCGACAGGGTGCGGTAGGTGTTCTCCAGCAGGACGGGAATGTCCGTGATCAGCATGCCTTCCGACACCTTGGGCAGTGGCTGGTTCTTCCTGTCGCGCTCCTTGTAGAGCGGCTCGCCGATGGGGACGCCGCCATAGAACGTCACCTTGTTCAGGGGATCGCCGTCGATGGTCCAGATTTCCTGGTACTTGCCTTCCCGGTCGTCCAGCCGGTTCCATTCGTGCTCGGGCGTGGCCGAGAAGGCGCCCTTGGCGATCTTGTCGCGCGGGCCGGGCTCGATCAGCTTGTTGGCTTGCGCGTCCGCCGTGCCGGCGGCAAGGAGCGCGAGCGCAAGCAGCGGCGCCTTCCTCATGGCGCCCCCGGCGCGGCGATGAGGGAGTTGATGACCGCCGCATCGGGCGCCCCCGGACTCAGCCGCAGATACTCGGCCAGATGGCCGGCGGCTTCCGACGGATTGCCGCCGCGCAGCAGCGCCAGCCCCAGGTTCCGGTGGGCCTCGGTGCCCGCATATCCCTGCGCGATCGCCTCGCGGTAGAAGCCGGCCGCGGTGACGAGATCGCGCGGATTGCCGCGTATCCGGTACATTTCGGCGCGGGCATAGAGGAGGGGCGCGGTCCACCCGCCCGCGGCGCCGATCTGGTCCAGCAGATATTCCGTGCCGCCGAAATCGCCCAGCTTGACCTGATCCTCCAGTAGCTTGGGCAGGATGCCCTGGAGGGCCGCGTAATGCCGGGCCACCTGCGGATCCTCGTGGCCGTCGGCGAGCGGCTCGGCCTCCTTCGACAGATAATCGGCGCGCTTGAGTTCGGTCGGATGGGTGTCGAAGAAGCCGGCGGCGTATCGGTGCTTCACCTTCTGCTTGCGCCCTTGGGCGGTCGCGTCGGCCTCGGCCATGACGTTGCGCCAGACCTGGGCGGCCGACTTGCTCGGCAGGGCCGATTGCCCCAGATAGGCCAGCCCCAGCCGGTCGGCCTCTTCCTCCTGCTTGCGGTCATAGCGGAACATGGCGCCGATCAGGAGGCGCTGAATATCGGAGACGTCCTCCTCGATGGCGGCGCCGATCACGGTGACCCATGCATAGATGTCGGTCATGGTGCGCTTGTTCCTGAACCCTTTCAGGGAATGGCGCAGCTCGAAATGGGCGAATTCGTGTCCCAGGATCGCGCCCAGCTCGGCCGCGTTCCGCACGCGCAGCAGCGTCCCCGTCCAGACCACCAGGACGCCATTGGGGCTCATCGTCGCATTGAGGGCCGGCATGTCCACGATGTAGAGGCGCACGGCGCCGCAGCGGTCGGCGCCCACCGTTTCGCACAGAACCTGG
>CAZVVC010000375.1:0-3003 GCA_964630425.1 uncultured Bifidobacterium sp.
CGGATGCGCTATAATCGGACCATGACGAACGACGACAGGAAGCCGGGGCCGAACAAGGCCGAACACCAGCGCCGCGCGGCCGAGGCGCTGCGCGAGAACCTGCGCCGCCGCAAGGAGCGGCAGCGCAAGGAGCCCCGGCACGAGGACGGACCGGCGCCGGCCGATGCCTACGAGGACATCCCCAGATAGGCGAGGGAGAACGCCAGCGCGCCCCCGGCCGTCGTCGCCAGGCTCCTGACGTTCAGCTCAGAGCCGCCGAACGCCCTGATCTGCTCCGAGAGGATCATGCCGACCCCCGCGCCCAGCACCCCGAACACCGCCGCCGTGAGCGGGCGGGCGCGGGAATCGCGCGGAAAGAGGAAATAGACGAGGAGTCCCACCACGACCCCGACACACAACTTGGCCAGATATTCCATGCAAGCCCCCGGAAGCAGCAGCCGTCGACAACGTGTGCGGCGCCGATCCTGTCACAATCTGCAACCCCTGTCAGCGGTGTTGTCTTTTTTCGGCACGCGGCGGAACGGGCGCGCACCGATCTTCGTCCGTCTCCCGATGCCGTTTTCCGCCTCCGGACCCGCGCCTTTCACCGAGCCGGGCGTTGAGATCGGCCCGCGCGTCCATTAAGAAGGTGTGTCCCGTCACACCGAAGGTTTCTCCATGGCGATCATGTCCGATATCTGGATCCGCGAGCAGGCGCTCTCCAACGGCATGATCGAACCTTTCGTCGAGAAACAGCAGCGTCAGGGCGTCATCTCCTACGGCCTGTCGTCCTATGGCTACGACGCGCGCGTGTCCGACGAATTCAAGGTGTTCACCAACGTGGATTCGGTGATCGTCGACCCCAAGGAGTTCTCCAAGCAGAGCTTCGTCGACCGGCCCGGCGAGGTCTGCGTCATCCCGCCCAACTCCTTCGCGCTCGCCCGCACGGTCGAATATTTCCGCATCCCGCGCGACATCCTCGTCATCTGCCTGGGCAAGAGCACCTATGCCCGCTGCGGCATCATCGTCAACGTCACCCCGCTCGAGCCGGAATGGGAAGGCCACGTGACCCTGGAATTCTCCAACACCACGCCGCTGCCCGCCAAGATCTACGCCAACGAGGGCGCGTGCCAGTTCCTGTTCCTCAAGGGCAACGAGCCCTGCGAGACCTCGTACCGGGACAAGTCGGGCAAATATATGGGACAGCGGGGCGTGACCCTGCCGAAGCTCTGACATGGACCAGCTGATTATCCGGGGCGGCAGGCCCCTGCGCGGCAAGATCGCCATCAGCGGCGCCAAGAACGCGGCGCTGCCGCTGATGGTCGCCAGCCTGCTGACCGAGGAGACGCTGACCCTCAACAACATCCCGGCGCTCGACGACATGGAGACCATGTCCGAGCTGCTCCGCAACCACGGCGTCACCGTCGAGGAGGTCGAGGGCACGAATCGCGGGCGCACCCTGAAGCTGACGGCGAAGCCGCCGGTCTCGACCGTCGCGCCCTACGAGATCGTCAACCGCATCCGCGCCTCGGTGCTGGTGCTGGGCGCGCTGCTCGCCCGCACCGGCGAGGCGACCGTGTCCATGCCCGGCGGCGACGCCATCGGCATCCGGCCCATCGACCTGCACCTGAAGGGCCTCGAGGCCATGGGCGCGCGGATCGAGCTGAAGGGCGGCAACGTCATCGCCAGGGCGCCGGGCGGCCTGAAGGGCGCGACGATCCGTTTCCCCTTCGTCTCGGTGGGCGCGACCCAGAACCTGATGATGGCCGCCGTGCTCGCCAACGGCACCACCATCCTGGAAAAGGCCGCGCGCGAGCCGGAATGCACCGACCTCGCCAACTGCCTGGTCGCCATGGGCGCCAGCATCCACGGCATCGGCACCGAATGCCTGGTCATCCAGGGCGTCGAGGCGCTGCACGGCGCCGAGCACGACGTGATCCCCGACCGCATCGAGGCGGGCACCTACGCCGTCGCCGCCGCCATCACCGGCGGCGAGTTGGTGCTGGACGGCGCCGAGCCCGAGCATCTGGGCGCGGTGTTCGAGGCGCTGGCCAAGGCGGGCGTCAACGTGTCCAACGGCCTGGGCAAGGTGCGCGTCTCCCATCCCACCGGCCGCTGCCGAGGCTTCGACGTCATCACCCATCCCTTCCCCGGCTTCCCCACCGACATGCAGGCCCAGTTCATGGCGCTGATGGCGGTGGCGGACGGCGCCTCGCTGATCACCGAGACCATCTTCGAGAACCGCTTCATGCACGCGCCCGAACTGGCGCGCATGGGCGCCGACATCACGGTGCACGGCAGCTCGGCCATGGTGCGCGGCAACCCGCGCCTGCGCGGCGCGCCGGTGATGGCGACCGACCTGCGCGCCTCGGTCTGCCTGGTGCTGGCCGGCATGGCCGCCGAGGGCGAGACCGTGGTCAACGGCGTCTACCACCTCGACCGCGGCTACGAGCGGCTGGAGGAGAAGCTGCGCGCCGTGGGCGCCGACATCACGCGGACCCAGGACGACAGGCAGATCGTGCCATGAAGCTGCGCGCCGAGAACGCCGAGGACATCGCGGTGATCGGCGGCTATCTGCAGGACGCCGCGCTGAAGGTGTCCGACATCGCCTGGCTGCCCACGGCCCGGCGCTTCGCGCTGGTCTGCAACCGCTTCATGTGGGAACGGCCCGGCCCTCCCCACTACCGCATCCGCGCCGGACTGCATTTCGAGACCATCACCTCGGCCAGGGTCCGCGGCGTCCCGCAGCAGTCGAGGGAGCACGTCCTCGAGTTGCTGACCGTCCACGCGGCGGAACAGGAAGGCCGCGCGCTGATCACCCTCGCCTTCGCCGGCGGCGCCGACATCCGCCTGGAGGCCGAACTCATCGAGGCCGGCATGAGCGACCTGGGCGAGGCCTGGGAAACCCCAAGCCTCCCGACCCACGCCGACTGAGGTCGGCCGGGTTTACTGCTTTACGAAAGCGGCCCCTCTCCCCAACACCGAGAGCCCTTGTAAGTTATCAGGGCTGTCATCTGGTAAGCT
>CAZVVC010000376.1:0-2994 GCA_964630425.1 uncultured Bifidobacterium sp.
GTGCTCTCGCTAAAAGCGACAATGAAGGTTGCGAGCCGTTCGTTACCCTCCTTCTTCCCGGAAATGCAGGACGATGACCCAGTTGAGTGCGGCAAGTCAGAAGCGGGCCTCCTATTCGAGCGAGTCCATGGCGCGGCGGCGCGAGCGCGTCCTCGATGAAGCGCGCCGGCTCATCGCCGAGGCCGGTTACGACGGCGTCACCATGCGCCTGCTGGCCGAGCGTTCGGAAGTGGCGTCGGCGACGCTGTACAACATCTACGGCAACAAGGAGACGCTGATCGCCACGGCGGTTTCCGAGCTGCTCGAGGAGCAGATCGAGCGCAGCAAGCGGGTCAGCGGCGGCGGCCTCGACGGGGCGCTCAATCATATCGACTGGATTTCCGGGGAAATCCTGCGCATGCCGGAATATGCCCGGGCGATGGTGACGGTCTATTTCTCCGGCAGCGCCGACAATCTGGTGCGCGACATGCTGCGCCAGATCGCCTCGGCGAACTACAAGTCCATGATGGACCGGTTCCGCGAGAAGGGCGGGCTGGCGCCCTGGGTCGACACCCAGATCGCCTCCGACGAGATTTCCAATCACATCTATGCGGTGGTGCATGACTGGGCGATCGGTCGGCTGCCGCCCGAGAAGCTGGCCGACCGGCAGAAATTCGCGATGCTGCTCATCCTCGGCGGCCTGACGCAGGGCGAGACGCTGGGCCAGGTGCGCGCCCGACTCGAGGCCTGCCAGAAAAGGCTGGTCTAGCCGCGCGCCGGCCTGGCGGGACTCTTTCGGCACCTCGCAGGCGATCAGCGCACCCGGTAGCTGACATGCAGCCCGGTCAGGCCCCGGTGCAGGATGCTGACGATGTGGCGCAGCTCGTTCTTTCCCGGGGTCAGCCGCCAGTCGGTCAGGCGCGTGAACAGCCGCTGATAGGCGATGTTCATCTCCTTGCGCGCCAGCAGGGCGCCGACGCAGAAATGGATGCCCTGGCCGAACGACAGGTGAGTGTCCGCGTTCTCCCGGTGCGGGCAGAAGGCGTCGCCGTCCTCGTACTTGGCCTCGTCCCGGTTGGCGGCGTCGTAGCTCAGCAGCAGGATGGCGCCCTCGGGCAGGGTGACGCCGCCCAGCTCGGTCTCCTGCCTGACGATGCGCCACATGTGCTTGGTGGGCGCCTCCAGCCGCAGCACCTCCTCGACGATGTTCGGGATCAGCGCGGTATCGGCGGCGATCCTCTCGGCGAGGCCGGGCGTCTCCAGGATGTAGCCCATGCCGCCGGCCAGCGCGTTGGTGGTGGTCTCGTTGCCCGCCACCAGGAGCTGCTGGATGATCGACAGCGCCTCGGACATGGTCAGCAGCCGGCCTTCATAGACCGTGGCGTTGGCCACGTCGCTGATGATGTCGTCCTTGGGCTCGGCGCGGCGGCTCTCGACCACGCCCGCGAAATATTTATGCATCTCCACCACCGAGCGGGCGCCCTGGAGCTGCTGCTCCTTGCCGCCCATCTGGCTCAGGCTGGCGATCACGTCGTCGGACCAGCGCTTGAAGCGCGGCAGGTCCTCGCGCGGCACGCCGAGCTGGTCGGCGATGACGAAGACCGGCAGGGGAATGGCGAAGCTCTCGAAGAAGTCGCATTCGGTGGTCCCGGCCATCCCGTCGATCAGCTCGTCGCAGATCCGGGTGATGTAGCCTTCCATGGAATTGACGCGCGAGGCGCTGAACGCCTTGTTGACCAGGTTGCGGTACTCGCGCTGGGCGGGCGGGTCCTGGGTCAGCATGGTCTCGACCGGCGGGAAGCCCTCGGCCATGATCGCCTCCACCTCCGGGTCGCGCTGGCCGCGGGCGCTCATCAGGCTGGCGAACTTGTTGGAGAAGCGCTTCCAGTCGCGCAGCACCTCCTGCACCAGCTTGTAGGGCGTCACCAGCCAGACGTCGCGGCCGGGGATCGGGCTGTTGGGCAGCTTGTAGACGGGCGCTTCCGCGCGGGCGGCCGCATAGAAGGCGAAGGGGCATTCGACCGTCCGCGGGTCGAAGAAGTTCATGGTGTCGAGCTTGCTCATGTCTTTGCCTTTTCCCGTTCCCGGGAGGATGGTCCGATCCGGATCATGGGGCAAGAGCGGGGCGGCTTCCACCTGTCAGGGGTGACAGTGCCGGGGCCGGGCGGTATTACTGCGGGCGGGAGAGAAACGAAAGGAACCGTCTCATGGAAATGCCCTACGGCGCCATCGTCCAGCAGGCCTATGTGGTCAACGACATCCGCGAAGCGGCGGAGAAATGGAACCGCACCTTCGGCATCGGGCCGTTCGTGCACCTGCCGCACATCAAGCTGCCCCACGTGTTCTATCGCGGCCAGCCGGCCGAGATGGAGCTGTCGGCGGCGCTCTGCCAGGCCGGCCCGATCCAGATCGAGCTGATCCAGCAGCATTATGACGGCCCCTCCTGCTACCGCGACACCTGGCCGAAGGGCCAGGAAGGCTTCCACCATGTGGCGGTGATGTGCGAGGACTTCGAGAAGGAACGCGCCCGCTACGAGGCGATGGGCTGCGCCACCGCCATGATCTTCGGCCCCGAGGAAACCCGCACCTGCTACATGGATGCCCGCCACCTCACCGGCGGCATGGTCGAGCTGTATACGGATTATCCGGGCATCAGGAACCTGTACCGCACGGTATCGGAACGGGCGGCGACCTGGGACGGCAAGGATATCCTCGTCGGGGTGTAAGCCCACGACGCCGCCTCCCTGCGGCGCTCTCTTGAACCGTTCTCGTCGAGTGCCCGGCCGCAGGCCGGGTGTATCGAGACGCGCACCGCCGCCGGTCCGTGCCTCGATACGATTTGGCGCAAGACGCCAAATCACTCGACAGGAGCGGGACGGAGGATCTGAACCAAAATGAAAAGGGGCGCCGAAGCGCCCCTTTTTTGCTGCTGTGTCCGAGCCTACTCGGCGGCGACGGCCGTGTGCGGGGTGCCGTCCACCTTCCGCTTGCCCTTGCCTTCGATGTACTCGTCGA
>CAZVVC010000377.1:0-2967 GCA_964630425.1 uncultured Bifidobacterium sp.
AGCCCGACGAGGGGCTGATCGCCACCACGCTGGCGGGCGCCGCCGAGCGCTCGGGCGATCTCATGGGCGCGCAGCAGCAATATGGCCGGCTGATCGCCGAGGGCAAGGCGACCCGGCAGACCTATGAGCGGCGCGCCGAGCTGCTGCTGCAACTGTCCGTCCCCCAGGAGGCGGCGACGGTCTATGCCCAGGCGTTGCAGGCCGGCCACGACAGCCTGGAGATTCGCCGCGGCTACGGCAGGGCGCTCGCCTGGCTGGGCCAGGGCGGCGCGGCGCTGGAGCAGTACGACGCCGCGCGGGCCAAGGCGCCGGGCGATGTGCGCGCCATGAACGGGCGCGGCGTGGCGCTCGACATGCTGGGCCGGCACGAGGACGCCCAGGCGCAGTACCGGGCGGCGATGGCTGCGGCGCCCGGCGACCTGGCGGTGCAGAACAACCTGGCCATGTCGCTGGCCCTGTCGGGCAAGGCCGCCGACGCCATCGGCATCCTGGAGCGCATCCGGGCGTCGGGCGGCGCGACCATCCAGCACCGCCAGAACCTGGCGCTGCTCTATGGCCTGATGGGGCAGTCCGGCAAGGCGCAGGAGTTGGCGAGCCAGGATCTGCCGGCCGCCGACGTCGCGCGCAATCTGGAAGCCTACGCGACCATGCAGCATCTGTACGAGGGCGGCGGCGCGCCGCCCGTGCCCGCCGCGCCGGCGTCGCCCGAGGCGGCCCCGACGGAGTCCGGGCCGGCGCCGGGTCAGCCGTGGGTGGCCGATTTCGGCCTGTTCGATTCCGAGGCCGGGGCGCGCGGCGCCTGGCAGCGGGTGAAGCAGCCCGGCCATCCGCAATTCGCGCAGGCGGTCCACTATCTGGAGCGCGAGGGCGACGGGCGGCGGCTGCTGGCGGGACCGTTCTGGGGCGAGGCGCAGGCCCGCGCGGCCTGCGCCGCCCTGAGCCCCGAGGGCATCGCCTGCGATGCGCGGCCCGCTTCGGCGGTGCGCGCCCGCGCTACGGGCGAGTGAGGCGCGCTCAGAACGCGCGCAGCGACTTGATGACGGCCGGCCCGAGCAGCACCGCGAACAGCGACGGCAGGATGAACACGACCAGCGGCACGGTCAGGATGGCGGGCAGCCTGGCGGCCTTGGCCTCGGCCTTCAGCATGCGCTGTTCGCGGAAGTCGCTGGCGAGGACCCGGAACGACTGACCGAGCGGCGTGCCGTAGCGCTCGGTCTGGCCGAGGGTGTTGACCACGGATTCGATGGCGGTGGTCCCGGTGCGGTACATCATGTTGTCCAGCGCCTCCTGGCGCCGGGGCAGGATGTTGAGCTCCACCGATGTCAGCATCAGCTCGTCGGCCAGCACCGGATGGCTGTGGCCGATTTCGTTGGACACGCGCTGGAAGGCGGCATCGAGGCCCAGGCCCGCCTCGGTGCATACCACCATCAGGTCCAGCGCGTCGGGCAGGGCGCGGTCGAGCTTCTCCTTGCGCTTCTTGACGAACCAGCCGACGACCATGTCGGGCAGCTTGAAGCCGATGAAGGCGAAGAGAAGCAGGCCCGCGAGCTTCACCAGGCCGGTCTGCTCCTGCAGCCCGGGCACCAGGTTGTTGAGCAGGAACGCCAGCATCACGCCGAGCAGCGGGCCGATGGCGCGGATGAAGATGTAGATGCCGAGCGCCTCGGTGGACCGCCAGCCCGCCTGGGCGAGGAAGCGCCGGGATTTCGTCGCCTGCTCGGTCTGCGCGCGGCGGAGCTGGGTGCCGAGGCGGTTGAACAGCGGCACGGTCTGGAACTCGCGGCGCACCGCGGCCTTTTCCTGCGCGTCGCGTTCGCGGCGTTGCAGGGCTTTCTTGTGGGCGCTCATCTCCCGGACGCGGGACCCCAGATCGTCGCGCTCGACCAGGTTCATCCAGACGACGAAGGTCACGACCATGATCAGGACGACCAGCGCGAGCGCGGTCAGCTCGGTGCCGGTGGCGTTGGCGAAGAAATTCGAGATCACGTTCAAAAGTCGAACCTCACCAGCTTGGCCATCGTCAGGAAGCCCAGGCCCAGGCTTCCGATGGCGAAATACAGCACCTTGTGGCCGGTCGGGTCGGTGAACAGGATGGTGATGTAGTCGGGATTGAGGACCAGCAGGGCGGCGACCACGAGGAAGGGCAGGCTGCCGACGATGAAGGCGGACGCGCGGGCTTCCGAGGTGAGCGCGTGGATCTTGAGATGCATCTGCTGGCGCAGCCGCAGCAGGCGGGAGAGGTTGCTCAGGGTCTCGCCCAGATTGCCGCCCGTCTCCTGGGTGATGGACAGCGAGATGGCCAGGAAGGCGAAGTCGCTGAGGCCGATCCGCTTCACCGATCGGGCGAAGGCGTCGTCCAGCGGGATGCCGATGCGCATCTGGTCGCTGATCTTGGTGAACTCGATCGCGGTCGGCCCCTTCAGGTCGCGCGAGATGGCGAAGATGGCCTCGGAAACGGGCAGGCCCGATTTCACGCTGCGCACGATGAGGTCGATGGCGTCTGGCAGGTCCTTGAGGAAACGCTGGCCGCGCTTCTTGCCCCGCGACGAGACGACGAAGCTGGGAAGCGCGATGCCCACGATCAGCGCGCCGGGAAGGGCGAGGATGAAGGGAATCCCGAACATCAGCAGCAGAAGCAGGGCGACCAGCGCCAGCCCGCCGGCGATGCCGAGCATGGCGGTCCCGCTGATGTTGATGCCCGCGCGCTCCAGCTTCAGGGTGAGCAGGTCCATGTTCGGCAGGGCGGCGGCGATCGACCCTTCCGCGGCCTTCGAGGCCCGGCGCTGCGCCGCCGCGGCACGCAGGGTGGGCGAGGACGGATCGCCTTTCTTGCCGCTGGCGGGCGCGGGCACGCCGCCGGCCTCCATGACCTGGCTCAGCCGCTTCTGCAGGCGCCGTTCGTCGGCCGATCCCATCGCCATCAGCAGGATCGTCACCAGCATGGCGAGGATGCCGATGGCGATGATC
>CAZVVC010000378.1:0-2905 GCA_964630425.1 uncultured Bifidobacterium sp.
GTCCGGCTTGTCGTTGCCGTATTTCAGCATGGACTCGCGGTACGGGATGCGCGGGAACGGCGCCGGGGTGATGGCGCGGTCCGAGAACTCGCTGAACACGCCGTGCATCACCGGCTCGATGGCGGCGAACACGTCGTCCTGGGTGACGAACGACATCTCCATGTCGAGCTGGTAGAACTCGCCCGGCGAGCGGTCGGCGCGGGCGTCCTCGTCGCGGAAGCACGGCGCGATCTGGAAATAGCGGTCGAAGCCGGCGACCATCAGCAGCTGCTTGAACTGCTGCGGCGCCTGCGGCAGCGCGTAGAACTTGCCGGGATGGATGCGGCTGGGCACCAGGAAGTCGCGCGCGCCCTCGGGCGAGGACGCGGTTAGGATCGGCGTCTGGTATTCCATGAAGCCCTGGTCGATCATCCGGCGGCGGATGCTGGAGATGATCTTCGAGCGCAGCACGATGTTGGCGTGCATCCGCTCGCGCCGCAGGTCTAGATAGCGGTGCTTCAGGCGGATTTCCTCGGGATATTCCTGCTCGCCGAACACCGGCATGGGCAGTTCCTGGGCGGCCGACTGAACGGTCACGCTCTGGATGCGTACCTCGATCCTGCCGGTGGGCAGGTCAGGGTTGATGGTCTCGGGCGTGCGCGCGACCACCTTGCCGTCGATGGTGACCACGCTCTCGGCGCGGGCGTCCTCGATGGTGTCGAAACCGGGCTCGCCCGCCTCGATCACGCACTGCGTCAGGCCGTAATGGTCGCGCAGGTCGACGAACAGCAGGTTGCCGTGGTCGCGCTTGCGATGGACCCAGCCGGAAACCCGGACAATCTGGCCGACATTTTCTTCGCGCAGGTCGTTGCAGGTGTGCGTGCGGTACGCGTGCATCTTCTTGGATTCCTTCCGTGCGGGCGGGCGTAAAGCACACACTTGCCGGGGATTTGTCAAGCCAAGGACGGGACTGATGACGCGCCCCATGATTGGCTGTATAGGAACGACCGATGAATGTAATCGAGAACACAGCCGATCTGGCCGAAATCTGCGTATCGCTCCGTGATTCGGAGTTCGTCACCGTCGATACGGAATTCATGCGCAGCAACACTTACTGGCCCAAGCTGTGCCTGATCCAGATCGCCGGCGAGAACGGCGCCTGGGCGATCGACCCGCTGGCCCCGGCCCTGTCGCTGGACCCCTTCATCGAGCTGATGGCGAACCGGCAGGTGCTGAAGGTGCTGCACGCGGCCCGCCAGGACATGGAGATCTTCCTGCATGATTTCGGCGCCCTGCCCGCGCCGATCTTCGACACGCAGGTCGCGGCCATGGTCGCCGGTTTCGGGGATTCGGTGGGCTATGAGACGCTGGTCAATCATTTCACCAAGGCGCGCATCGACAAGTCCTCGCGCTTCACCGACTGGTCGCGCCGGCCGCTCACCGGCAAGCAGGTGCACTATGCGCTGGGCGACGTGATCCACCTGCGCGACATTTACGAGGGCATGGCGAAGATCCTGGCGAAGAACGGCCGTGAATCCTGGCTGACCGAGGAAATGGCCGTGCTGATGGACCCGGCGACCTATGTGGTCCAGCCCCAGGACGCATGGCTGCGCCTGAAGCCGAAAAGCTCCAACCGGCGCTTCATGGCCTTCGTCAGGGCGGTGGCCGAATGGCGCGAGTACCGGGCCCAGAAGATCGACGTGCCGCGCAACCGGGTGATCCGCGACGACGTGGTGCTGGAGATCGCCGCCCATCCGCCGGCCAGCATGGACGAGCTTCGCGGCGTGCGCGGCCTTGCCGACAACCTGGCGCGCGGCCCTGTCGGCGAAAGCCTGATGAAGGCGCTGGAGGAGGCGCGGACCCTGCCCGACGACGTGCTGCCCCAGGCCGAGCAGCGCCGGCAACTGCCGCGCGGCATCGGCCCCATCGTCGATCTGATGCGCGTGCTCCTCAAGCTCCGCTGCGAGGAGGAGAACGTGGCCCAGAAGCTCGTCGCCAGCATCTCGGACCTGGAGGCGCTGGCCGCCGACGACAACGCCGACGTTCCCGCCCAGCACGGCTGGCGCCACGACGTGTTCGGACGCGATGCCCTCGCGCTCAAGCACGGCAAGCTGGCGCTGTCGATCAAGCGCGGCAACGTCGCCGTGACGGAACTTTAGGGCGTTCTTCGAAGCCTTTGCCGGTCGGGTAGTTCGGCATAACGCCAGTGTCCGGGCTCGATCCCGGCGACCGTCCACTCGCCCACGCTCCAGCGGACGAGGCGCAGCGTCGGATGACCGATCGCGGCTGTCATCCTCCGCACCTGGCGGTTGCGTCCTTCCCTTATGGTCATCCGCAGCCAGCAATCCGGAACCGCCTTGCGAAAGCGGATGGGCGGATCGCGTGCCCAGATATCGGGCGGATCGATCCGTTCGACCTCGGCGGGCTTGGTCGTCACCCCGTCGAGCGGAACGCCCTGACGCAGCCGATCGAGGCTTGCCTGATCCGGCTCGCGCTCGACCTGGACGAGATAGGTCTTCGGCTTCCTGAACCGGGGATCGGCGATGCTGGCCTGCAGCCTGCCGTCATTGGTCAGGATCAGCAGACCCTCGCTGTCCTTGTCGAGCCGGCCGGCCGCGTAGACGCCCGGCACTTTCACAAAGGAAGAAAGCGTGGCATCGGCCTCATGCGCGGTCCCCGGCGTGAATTGGGAGAGCACGCCAAAGGGCTTGTTGAAAAGAATGAGGCGGCGTGCATCGCGCATCGGTTGGACATGTCTCCAACGGCCTAGTCGCCGAGGGCGGCGGCGGGCTGCTTGCCGAAGGCGTCGGCGAGCACCTCGAGGCGGCGCTGCACCGATTCGCCGGCCATGTATTCGCCGTCCGGCCTGACCACCAGCGTGATCGTCCGGTCGTCGGCATCGAGCCGGGCGAGGCCGAGCAGTTCG
>CAZVVC010000379.1:0-2899 GCA_964630425.1 uncultured Bifidobacterium sp.
AGAGAGCGGCCCTTCGGTCAGGGATGCGCCGCCGGTCGAAGCCGCCGCGTTGCAGGCGGCGGTCGTGGATGCGGACGCCAGGGCCCTCTATGAGCATTGGCGCTGGACGCCGGTATGGTCCGGGAAGAACGAGGCGGCGCTCAAGGCCGCCATCGACACGCGCGCGGAACATGGCCTCGACCGGCTGAACCCGTGGCCCGACCTGAACGGCAAGCCCGCCGCCGAGCGCGAGGCCGCGTTGACGCGCGCGGCTCTGCGATATGCGGGCGCGCTGGCTCGCGGGGCGTCCGATCCCAGGAAACTTCGGGAAATCTATGAGTTGAAACGTCCCGAGACGGATGTGACGGCTGGTCTGCGGCAGGCCATCGGCGACGGCAGACTGGCGGACTGGCTGAAGGGCCTCGCGCCGCAGGACGAGGCCTACAAGGCCCTGTCGAAGGCCTATCTGCAACAGCGCGACGAGGCCGCCGCCAGGACCGGCGCCGCGATCCAGCCGGGCGAGGCGCTGAAGCCCGGCGCCTCCGACGCCCGCGTCCCGCAGGTGCGGGCGGCACTGGCCGATGCCGGCTATCTGAACGATCCCGCCGCCGAGGGCGACGTTTACGGCCCGGCGCTGGTCGACGGCGTCAAGGCGTTGCAGGCGAATTACGGGATCACCGCCGACGGCGTCATCGGCACGGATACGCTGGCGGTGCTGAACATGGGGCCGGAAGGGCGGGCACGGGCGCTGGCGGTGGCCATGGAGCGGCTGCGCTGGCTGGCCCGCGATCCCGCGCCCGACCGGATCGACGTCAACACGGCGGCGGCCGAGCTGCGCTATTTCCGGCAGGGGAAGGTGGTCGACCGGCGCAAGATCGTCTCCGGCAAGCCGGGCCGCGAGACGCCGCAGATGGAATCGCCCATCTACCGGCTCGTGGCCAGCCCGACCTGGACGGTGCCGCGCTCGATCGAGGGCGAGATCACCGGCAAGGGGGCGGCCCATATGCGGCGCAACGGCATCGGCTGGAAGAACCAGCGGCTGGTGCAGAAGTCGGGGCCGCAGAACGCGCTGGGCCTGGTGAAGTTCGACATGCGCAACGAGCACGCGATCTATCTGCACGACACGCCGGCCAAGACGCTGTTCGGCAAGCACCAGCGGCAGCTCAGCCACGGCTGCGTCCGCGTCGAGAATGCCGAGGCGTTCGCCGAGACGCTGGCGGCCGACGAAGGCGTCCAGGTGCAATGGGCGGACGCGAAGGCGAAGGACGAGGAGGCCTATGTGCCGCTGCCCAGGGAAATCCCCGTGCGGCTGATGTATCACACGGCGTTCGCCACCGATAGCGGCGCGATTCGCTATACCACCGATCCCTATGGCTGGGACGACGCGATCGCCAAGGCGCTCGGGTTCACCGACGCCGCCCGCGCCCGGTTCCGCGGCACCGTCGAGGACACGGGGCCGTGACGGCCTTGCCGCGGACGCGAATTTCCGAGGGTGTAAACGGACGACGATCCGCGCGGGTGCAGTGCAGCAAGGCATGGACATCGCGCGCGGCTTGATCCAGCCTGTCCGCCGAAACGACAATCGCGGAAGGAAGATGTCATGGCGAAGATGCGCGCGCTGCTGTCGCGGCTCGGCGACGACAGGAAGGTCGTCAGTGAACTGGTCGAGATGGACGACGCCGCGTTGCCGGAAGGCAATGTCATGGTCGACGTGGAATACACCACCGTCAACTACAAGGACGGCATGATCCTGACCACGGGCGGCGGGCTGGTGAAGACGTGGCCGCATGTGGGCGGCATCGACCTGGCCGGCATCGTCGCGGCGTCGGAGGACGCGCGGTTCGCGCCGGGCGACAGGGTGACCCTGAACGGCTATCGGATGGGCGAGCTGTTCTGGGGCGGCTATGCGAGCCGGGCGCGGGTGAAGGCGGATCATCTGGTCAAGCTGCCGGACAGCATCTCGACGCGGCGCGCGGCGGCCATCGGCACGGCGGGCTATACCTCCATGCTGTGCGTGCTGGCGCTGGAGAAGCACGGCATCCGGCCGGACATGGGCGAGATCCTGGTGACCGGCGCCGCCGGCGGCGTGGGCAGCGTCGCCATCGCCATCCTGAAGCAGCTCGGCTACGAGGTGACGGCCTCGACGGGGCGGCTGTCCGAGGCGGACTACCTGAAATCGCTGGGCGCGGCGCAGGTGATCGAGCGCAAGGAGATTTCCGAGGCGCCCGAGAAGCCGCTGCTGCCCGAACGCTTCGCCGGCATCGTCGATACCGTCGCCGGCCCGACCATCGGGCGGGCGCTGTCCATGCTGAAATATGGCGGCGCGGCGGCGGTGTGCGGCCTGGCGGGCGGCGTGACCCTGCCGGCCAGCATCCTGCCCTTCCTGCTGCGAGGCGTGACCGTCTATGGCATCGATTCCGTGATGCTGCCCATGGCGCCGCGTCAGGAGGCGTGGCGGCGGCTGGGCACCGATCTGCCCATGGACAAGCTGGACAGCACGACCTTCGACGCGCGGCTCGAGGACGTTCCGGAACTGGCGCGGCAGATCCTCAAGGGCGCCGTGCGGGGGCGCGCGGTCGTGCGCGTCGCGGAATAAAGTCATGCTTGCAGGTGCTTGGGTCCTGATCTAGTTTGGCGCGGGTTTCCCGAGGGTTGCGACGATGCCTTCCGGGATGCGGAGACGGGGAAGGCATCTGCATGCAGGGATACGAGAACTCACCGACGGCCGAGGCGCCGTGGCCGAACCAGACCTATGCCTGGTACGTGGTGATCGTCCTGTTCTTCGGGGCGGTGGTGTCGTTCCTCGACCGGCAGATCATCGCTCTGCTGGTCACCGACATCAAGGCCGACCTGGGCCTGTCCGACTTCGAGATCGGGCTGTTGCAGGGGCCGCCCTTCGGCATCTTCTATGCGCTGATGT
>CAZVVC010000380.1:0-2879 GCA_964630425.1 uncultured Bifidobacterium sp.
CGGTCCTCTCGAATTCGGCCAGCGCCCAGTCGGGATCGTCGAGCCGGTAGGCCGAGTGGTAGATGACGAAGTCGAGCTGCGGCCAGTCCCTGGCCGCCCTGGCCACGTCGTCCACGCCGGCGTAGGGCGTCAGGTGCGGGAACCGGCTCTCCACCGCGCGCGGCCACAGCCCCTTGTGCACGCATACGGTCCTGACGCCGGCCGCGGCGATCTTCTCGTAGCCCTTGTAGGTTTCCTCGGAATCCATCCGCCACGGATGGCGCGCCAGATGCTTGTGGGTGTTGTCGCCGACCGTATAGCCCTTGACCGAATCCGGCTCGAGGGCGAGCGCGGCGTCGAGCTGTTCCAGCCAGCCCGGCGCGCCCGGGGTGATGATCGCATGGGTCAGCAGGCGCCGGGAGCCGGCCTCGGCGTTCACTGTCCTGCGTGCCTCGGCCATCTGCTCGTTGGTCAGGAACCAGTCTTCCGGAATCTCCGAGGGCGCCGAGGAGATCAGCGCGATCTTGGTGTCGCTGTCGAGGAAGACCTCCTTGAAGTAGTTGTCGAACTTCAGGTCCTCGATGGTCTGGGGACGCTCGGCGGTCAGCTTGGGGTTCCAGCCCTTGGCGGCCACGGAATCGCGCATGGCGACGAAGTTCTTCAGCCGGGTGTCGTCGCGCAGGAAATGGGTGTGCACGTCGATGACGAGTGGTCCCTGAGCGCCGCCGCCCGCGCGTCGGCCAGCTCGGGCGTCGCCGCCTCGGCCATGCCGACGTCGAACAGGCGGCCGAACACGCCGTTCAGCGCCAGGAAGCCCGCCGCCATGCCGGCGGCGGTGCCGAAGAACCGGCGCCGGCTCATGCCCAGCGGCGGGGCCACCCGGTCGGCGAGCGCGTAGAGCCGCAGCTCGGCCTCGCGCTGGCGCGGCGTCTGGCGCACGGGCATGTATTCCTCGCTCGCCACCATGCGGACGGGCAGGGGCGTGCGCGGCTCCCTGCGCTCGGCCGGGGTCAACGACGCCCGTTCCTCGTCGGTCAGCCAGTGCATGGGTCACTCCTCCCGTGTCGTCCGTCCCGAGTGCGCCGAGGATAGACCAGCGCCGCCGCCGATTGAACGCCCGGCGACGGAAAAGGATCGCCCGTTGCTGGTCCGGCGCCGATTTCGGACCACCTTTCCCCGACATTGCAGTGGAGACGGCGCTCGCGGGCGCCGCGTATGGACACGATGACACAGTCTTTGACCAGGGGCCGCGCGGGCGTCATGCGCTCCGTCCTTTCCTTCCTGTTCGCTCACTGGCGGCGCCAGAAGGGCGCGACCGTCTTCATCGGCGCGGCCATCTCGGCCGCGACGGCGACCGAGGTCTTCGTGCCGGTGATCGCCGGCAAGCTGATCGACGCGCTGGCGACGGACGCGCGCGCCGAGGTGCTGCCGCTGTTCCTCGTCATGGCCGCGCTCGGCATCGTCATGGTGACGCTGCGCCATGTGGCCTGGATGGGCGTGGTGCCGTTCACGCTGCGGCTGATGGGCGACGTGCTGGACGAGGCGTTCCGCCGGGTGCAGCGCTTCTCGACCGACTGGCACGCCAACGCCTTCTCCGGCTCGACCGTGCGCAAGGTCACGCGCGGCATGTGGGCGCTCGACCTGCTCAACGACACGCTGCTGCTGGCGCTGCTTCCCTCGATGATCGTGCTGACCGGCACCGTCGCCGTGCTCGCCTGGCACTGGCCGCTGGTGGGCGCGGTCATGGGCGTAGGCGCCATCGCCTATGTGGCGCTGACCGTCGCGCTGGCGACGCGCTGGACCGCGCCTGCCGCCTCGGTCTCCAACGCCTGGGACACGCGGATCGGCGGCGTGCTCGCCGACACGGTCGGGGCCAACGCGGTGGTGAAGTCGTTCGGCGCCGAGGAGCGCGAGGAGGCGCGGCTTCGCTGGCACGTCTCCAAATGGCAGCGGCGGACGCGGCGCACATGGTGGCGCGGGACCTGGGCCGGCACCATCCAGACATCCGTGCTGTGGACGGTGCGCTGCGGGCTGGTGGGCAGCGCGTTGTGGCTGTGGAGCGCGGGCCATGCCAGCCCGGGCGACGTCGCCTACGTGCTCACCTCCTATTTCGTGCTGCACGGCTACCTGGCCAATATCGGCCAGCACGTGCACCACCTGCAGCGCTCGGTGAACGAGCTGGAGGAGCTGGTCGAGATCCACGGCGAGCCGCTGGGCATCGAGGACGAGCCGGACGCGCGGCCCATCCGGATCGAGCAGGGCGCCATCCGGTTCGAGGATGTGACCTTCCGCTATGGCGGTCACCAGACGCCGCTGTACAGCGACCTTTCCGTCTCCATCGCGCCCGGCGAACGGGTCGGCCTCGTCGGCCATTCCGGCTCGGGCAAGACCACCTTCGTCAAGCTGATCCAGCGGCTCTACGACTTGACCGGGGGCAGGGTGGCCATCGACGGGCAGGACGTGCGCCATGCGACCCAGGCGTCGCTGCGCTCGCAGATCGCGCTGGTGCATCAGGAGCCGGTGCTGTTCCACCGCAGCCTGTTCGACAACATCGCCTATGCCCGGCCGGACGCGACGCAGGCCGAGGTGGAGCGCGCCGCCCGGCTGGCCAACGCGCACGAGTTCATCTCGCGCCTGCCCAAGGGCTACGGGACGCTGGTGGGCGAGCGCGGCGTGAAGCTGTCGGGCGGCGAGCGCCAGCGGGTCGCGCTGGCGCGCGCCTTCCTGGCCGATGCGCCGATCCTGATCCTGGACGAGGCGACGTCGAGCCTGGATTCGGAATCCGAGCACCTGATCCAGCAGGCCATGGAGCGGCTGATGAAGGGCCGGACGTCCATCGTGATCGCGCACCGGCTTTCGACCGTGCGGACGCTCGACCGCATCCTGGTGTTCGATGCGGG
>CAZVVC010000381.1:0-2845 GCA_964630425.1 uncultured Bifidobacterium sp.
GCACCTCGCTCGCCACCATCATCCCCACCGCGATCCGGTCGGTGCGCAGCCATCACAGGCGGGGCGCGGTCGACATGGAGCTGATGCGCCGCTGGGCCGTGCCGCTGGGCGTCGGCGTGCTGATCGGCACCGGCCTTGCCGTGTTCGCGCGCGGCCGCGAGCTGACGCTGGTGTTCGCCACCGTGGCGCTGGTCGTCGCCCTGCAGATGACGCTGGCGCGGCACGACTGGAAGATCAGGGACTCGCTGCCCGGCGGCCTCGCCGGCGCGCTGCCGCCACTGGGCATCGGCACGTTCTCGGCCATGATGGGCATAGGCGGCGGCACGCTGGCCGTGCCGACGCTCGCCATGTTCGGCGTGCCGATGCACCGGGCGGTGGCGACCGCCTCGGGCTTCGGCCTGATCATCGCCGTCCCCGGCACCATCGGCTTCATCGTCGCGGGCTGGGCCAACCCTCTGCTCCCGCCGCCGTGGTATCTGGGCTATGTCAGCCTGCCGGGCTTCGTCCTGCTGGTGCCCGCGACGCTGATCTCGGTGCCCTGGGGCGTCGCCCTCGCCCACTGGCTGAAGCCGCAGCCGCTGCGCTGGGCCTTCGCCGGATTCCTCGCCCTGACCTCGGCGCGCATGTACTGGGACCTGTTCGGCTAAAGCGCCGGGTCGTCCAGCTCCAGCTCCAGCTCCATCATGTTGCTCTCGATGGCGTGGACCGCCGCCTGCGTCATGTACTGGAAGCGGCCGTGGCCGCCGTCCACCGGGAAAGAGCCGCGCACGCCGCCGCGCTGGTCGGCGTCGCCGGAGATGGGAATGGTGCGCCGGATGAAGCGGTTCGCCGCCCGCGCGGCGGTCAGGAACGCGGCGTCCCCGGTCGCCCGGTGCAACAGCATCCAGCAGGTCGCCGCCTGGGCGTCGCCCGAAAGGCCGCTCCAGCGCACCGCCGCCTCCCATTTCTCGTCGAGGCGGCCGGGCAACGAACCGTCGCCGCGCCGCTGCACGGCGTGCAGCGCCCAGCCGGTCATCACCGCCGCGTCCAGCTGCCTGAGGACGTGGCCCAGCCGCCATGCTTCCAGGAAGCCGCGGGTGGCCGCGCCGATGGTGACGGTGAGCGGCCGCACCGGATCGTCGGTGCAGCAATTGGCCAGCCAGCCATTGCGACGCTGCCGGGTCAGCGCCCAGCGCAAGGCGTGCTGCGCCGCCTCGCCGAAGCCTTCGCCCGGCGCCAGCGCATCGGCCTCCAGCAGAGCCCAGGCGGTGTGGGTGTCATGCGCCCGCTCGCCGGGCCAGCTTCCGGCCGCCTGCTGGCTCGCCAGCAGGTAGCGGGCCGCCCGGATCGCCGCGCCTTCGCCATGCCCCAGGACGCGCGCCCCGGACACCAGCCCCAGCAGCGCCTGCCCGGTCACGAACGGATCGGCGGCGTCATCGCCGGGGGTGGCGAACCCGCCGTCGGCGCGCTGGCTGTCCGTCAGCCAGTCCAGCGCCCGGGTCGCCCGCTGGCGAAACGACGGATCGCCCCACCGCGCCCCGGCGCGCAGCAGCACCGGCACCGCGAGGCCGGTCGCCGCCGGGCAGGACGGACCCCAGCCGCGGGCCAGATGGAATTCGCGGGCAAGGCCGCCCTTGCCCTCGGCGGTCCTGTCCTGCGCGCGGCCCAGCCAGCGCAGCATGAGATCGAGGGCTTCCCCGATGCCCGGATCGGCCTCGGGCAGTCCCCTGCGGTCGGCGCGGCGCAGCCTGCGCGCGGGCGCCGGCAGGGTCAGCAATTCCCACAGCCGGCTCGGCGGCGTCGCTGTCCCGGGCGAGGCCATAGGGTCAGGGAGAGGGCGGCGGTTCTGGCGGCGGACTCTCGTGAAGCTCGCGGCGCGCCATGATGGCGACGACCGGCAGCGAGAGCGCATAGATGATCGCCAGCACCACATAGGTGGTCCAGAACGACGTCACCAGCAGCGCGACGAGGATCACCAGCCCCACCAGGATCGGCATGACATGGCGCCTGTTGATCCGCACATGCTTGGTCGACAGGGTCGGAATCCGGCTGATCATCATCAGCGCCAGCAGCGCCAGATAGATCGCGCAGATCTCCGGCTCGTGGAAGAAGGTGGAATCGGTCTGGAAGCTCAACGCCAGCGGCACCAGCGCCAGTCCCGCCGCCGCGGGGGCGGGCAACCCCATGAAATGCCGGTGGACGGTGCCGTCCTCGGCGGCGGCCTGGTCCATGATGTTGAAACGCGCCAGCCTGAACGCGCAGCACACGCAGTACAGCAGCACCACCGACCAGCCGAAGCGCGGCACGTCGTGCAGGGTCCAGAGATAGAGCAGCGTGGCGGGCGCGACGCCGAAGCAGATGACGTCCGAGAGAGAATCGAGCTCGGCGCCGAATTTGGTGGTGCCCTTGACCATGCGGGCGACGCGGCCGTCCAGCAGGTCGAACAGGCTCGCCAACAGGATGGCGAACACCGCCGCCTCCCACCGCTCCTGGAAGCCGTAGCGGATCGAGGTGACCCCCGAGCACAGCGCCAGCACGGTCAGGGCGGTCGGCGCCAGCGCGCGGACCGGAATTTCCGGCGGCAACCCCCGATGCAGCGGCTCCCTCATCTCAGCGGACCTCGCCCGTCGGCGGCGGCAGGACGGCCTTCTCGTCGGCCAGGATGGTCTCGCCCGCCACCGCCTTCTGTCCGACGACGACGGTCGGCGTCATGCCCTCGTCCAGATAGACGTCGACGCGGCTGCCGAAGCGGATCAGGCCGAAACGCTCGCCGGCCTTGAAGATGTCGCCCTCCGACACCTTGCTGACGATGCGCCGGGCGACGAGGCCCGCGATCTGCACGAAGGCGATGTCCTTGCCGGTGGCG
>CAZVVC010000382.1:0-1970 GCA_964630425.1 uncultured Bifidobacterium sp.
ATCGCCGCCCAGGAACATCCCGTTCGGGATCAGGTTGTCGCCCAGCCGGGCGGTGGTCAGGTCAACAACGGACTGCGACAGCAGCACGTCCGCCGCCTCGAAATCCTGCCGCAGGGTCTGGGCCGCCTGGTCGAGGTTGCCCTGCACCACACCCGCAGCCTCCAGCGCATCGGCGGCCGCCTGCTGCGCGGCGGCGATGCTGCCCTTGACCCCGGCCGAAAGATCGAGCTCGGAGACACCGACGAACGGCACCTCGACCGTGATCCAGTCGGTCCACACCGTCAGCCGACCGTCGATGATCAGCCGGGCGCGGAACTGATAGAGTTCGCCTGGGATCAGCGGATCGCCGACGATCACCTCTCCGGCTTCGATGTCGGAGACACCGATGGTCCAGCCGTTGCCGACGTCGCCGAGTTTCCGAGCCCGGATGCGGATCAGGTCGGCGATGATGTCGTCATCCCAGAATATGCGCGCGCCGCCCCGCCGGGGGATGCCGTTCTGGTCCGTCAGGATCGCCGGTTCTGCGCCGTATCCTGACACTTCTTCAGGCGGTGGCGGCGTGGAGCCGGTGGTGATCGGTGGCGAGGGCAGCTCGAAATCCGGGTGCCAGGCGTAGTCCTCGGGATCGACCTCGCGCTGCGATATCTGGATGATGCCGGTGCGGAGGTCCTCGACGGTTTCCGCGATTTCGTGATCCTTGCCATCGTAACCGTTGCGGATGCTCGACCAGGCGGCGACGTCGAGCGGCTCGAGCACCGTGGCATCGGGCGGCAGGGAGAGCATGTGGCGCCGGAACCGCCGCTCGTCCTCGATCCACGCCCGCATGAGGCGCTGCACCTGGTTGGGCCAGGGCACGGCGGGCAGCGAGAGATCGGCAACGCGACGGCCGAAGCGGTCGGCCGCCTCCCATTCCGCGTTGTGGCGCGGCGGGGCGTCCTTCGGCTCCCAAAGCGCCTCCGGGTCGGGATATTGCGCAGCGACCGCGTTCCAGGTCTCCTTCAGCGCCGGGAACGGGTCGAGTTCCTCGTCCCGGTTGCGTAGCACGTCGTTGTCGGCATAGGTGTAGACGGGCAGCCCGGGGCCGCCCACGCGGATTTTCCATGTTCCGCCGCAGTCCGCCACCTGCCCGGCACAGGCTTTCAGGAATTCGAGTTCGGCCTCGGCGGGCTCGCGCGTCAGTGCGGCCTCGAGCCCGGCACGGTAGCGGGGCTGCCAGAACACCGCTAGCACAAGGATGTCGCAGGCGGTCATTGCGGGCATCCAGACATCGTTCGGCAGATCGGCTGCGGCGATCTGCCCGCCCCAGATATCGCCGCCGGGCAGCCGGATGCCCCGCTTGATGTTCCAGGTGATGACGGCTGGGTTGACGGTCTGCTCCCATGTGGCCGGATCGTCCCAGCGATGCGGGCCATCGCCGCCTGCCGTGCTGTCCTTGCGCACGTCGTAGAGCGGGATGCCGAGCATCTCGAACCGATAGCGCGGGGGCTGCGTCAGCCGTTCCGTGTGATGCTGGAAGGTCAGGATGGCATAGCAGAGGCCCTTCCCGACCATGTTGGCGGTCCAGGGCCGATCGGGGTGCGCGCCGTATCTGTCCCGCAACATCGGGTCGGCGGCGGTCTGCGATCCGTCGTAATACTTGATCCAGATCAGGCCGCCATACTTGTCGCCCAGGACCGGATAGCCGTAGTCGGCATGGGGCGTGTCACCCAGTTCGACATAGTCGTCGCCGACGATCAGCCGCTCGAGCGTGGCGCCGGGCGCGCTGCACAGCTCGATCACGTGGGTAAGGTAGCGGTTGTTCTTGCCGTGCGAATAGGGCGGGCAGATCGCCTGACCGGCCGTCGCCGTCCGGCCGAGGATGATGGTCTCGGGGTTCTGCTCGCCCCGCAGCGTCGTGGTGATCGTGATCCCGCCGCCCTGCGACGGCTGACTGGCCAGCGCGACCTGCAGGGCCGAGATCGCCACCGTGG
>CAZVVC010000382.1:1980-2844 GCA_964630425.1 uncultured Bifidobacterium sp.
GTCAGGAGCTTGCCCGCGATCCCGCCCAGCACAGTGGAACCGACGCTTACGCCGAATGCCCAGCCGCCGAACGCGGCCGAGGCATAGGCCGGGGCGGAAAACCCGACGAGACCTGCAACGAAGCCGAAGGCAGCGGGCATCAGGGCGCCCCCAGCTTGAACAGGTGCAGGACCGGCGCCATCGGCACGATGCCGAGGCGGCCCGACTGCGTCAGCACGTAGACGCCCGTGCCCTGGACGACGCCGACGGCGTCACCGTCTTCGCCGGGCACGATGGCAATGTCGCCCGGCAGCGCGGTCGAGACATGATCCGCGGGCAGGTGGGCAGCGATCAGCGCGACATGATCCGCGTAGCCCGCCCGGCGCAGCACCCGCCGCCCGCCCGCGAATGTCGTGTAGCGACCGCGCCACGGGGCCGCTATATCGACGCCGGTCTGGGCGTGGATCGCGCCCGCGCCGAACAGGCAGCAGTCGTGGTGGCCGGGCAGGATCGGGCGACCGGCGATCCCGCCGAGCCAGCGCCGGAGGCGCGGCTGCCAGTCGTGGAGGCGGCCGAGCGGCGTCATTTGCTGCGCCCGAAGAGCGTTTCGACGTTGTCGGCCTGGTCCGCGTATTGCCGGATATGATCGTCAGGATCACGCGCGCGCAGGGTCGCGTCCGAGCGTTTGCGCGGCAGCGGCGTCGCCAGGGCGCGGGCGCCACCGGCCGCGATGATCTCGACCTGCGCGGACTGGTCCTTCGGGGGCGTGGGCCACCGCACCGTATCCACGAACCCCTTGAACTTGCGGTCGGGCTCATCCACCAGCACCAGCGTCTCGGGGCTGATGCGGCGCACCGTGGCGGCGATTTCGGCGACGGGGCTCAT
>CAZVVC010000383.1:0-2778 GCA_964630425.1 uncultured Bifidobacterium sp.
GCTACACCAACCGCCCGGTGTTCCTGCGCGCGGCAGCGCTGCGCACCCGCCATTACGGCTCGTTCGAGGTGTTCAGCCCCTATCTGGCGCTCCAGCGCGCGCCGGCGCCGACCGTGTTCGCCTCGAAGGCGGCCTACGAGATGGCTGGCCTGGGCCCGGAGGACATGCACGTCATCCAGATCCAGGACACCGAGTCGGGCGCCGAGATCATGCACATGGCCGAGAACGGCTTCTGCAAGGACGGCGAGCAGGAGAAGCTGCTGCGTGAAGGCGCCACCGAGATCACCGGCCGCATGCCGATGAACACGGACGGCGGCTGCATCGCCAACGGCGAGCCGATCGGCGCCTCGGGCCTGCGTCAGGTCTACGAGGTCGTCCTCCAGCTTCGCGGCGAGGCGGGCGACCGTCAGGTGCAGAACAACCCCAAGAGCGGCTACACCCACGTGTACGGCGCGCCGGGCCTGTCGGCCTGCACGATCCTGCAGAACTAGTTTCCGCGGACCGGTTTCGAAGGGGCCCGGACGGTTTCGTCCGGGCCTTTTTCGTTCATCGCGGATTGGCGGCAAAAGCGGCGGAACGGCGGGCCGAGCCGCGCCCTTCGCCACGGCTCCTCGTCCCGCTCCTGTCGATACGGGCTGGCGGTGGTGCGCGCGTCTCGATACACCCGGCCTGCGGCCGGGCACTCGACGTGAGCGGGGTATGTGTGCGCCACGGCTTCTCCCACGAACTCCATCCGCCGTTCGTGATGGACCGCCCGGAACGATGGGAATTCGGGACGCCGGCGCGGAGAAGGGCTGGAGATCGCCTGCCCTGGCTGCTTATCTTCAGCATCATGATGCGCCGAATCCTGCTTTCCTTCATTCTCGCCCTGGCCGCCGTTCCGGCGCTCGCCGGCGTCCGCGTCTCGGGCGAGAGCATCCTGGTCGCGGGCAAGCCGTTCCCCGTCCGGGGCGCGGCGGGCGAAATGCGGCTCGACGTGCTCAAGGGCCTGGGCGCGACGGTGGTGCGGACCTATGGCGAGCCGCCGGACCGGGTGCTGGACGAAGCACAGACGCTGGGCCTGAAGGTGATCGTGGGGTTCTGGCTGGAGCATCCCCGGCGCGGCTTCGATTATGCCGATCCGGCGCAGGCCGAGGCCCAGCTCGCGCGGCTCGCCGACTTCGTCAATCGCTACAAGGAGCACCCGGCGCTGCTGATGTGGGGCCTGGGCAACGAGGTCGAGGCCGAGCTGACCGACGACAGCGCCGTCTGGCCGGCGATCGGCGCGGCGGCCAGGCTGGTCCGCGGGCTCGATCCCGGCCATCCCGTCATGGCGGTGCTCGCCGAAGCCGGCGGCGGCAAGGTGGGCAGGCTGATGAAGGCGGCGCCCGAGGTGGACGTGCTGGGCGTCAATTCCTATGGCGACGCGCTGGAGACGCTGCCGGCCCGCGTGCGCGCGGAAGGCTGGACCGGCCCCATCGTCGTCACCGAGATGGGCGCTATGGGACAGTGGCAGGCGCCGCGCCGCCCGTGGGGCGCGGCGGTCGAGCCCACCAGCACCGCCAAGGCGGCGCTGATGCGGCGCTATCTGAAAGACGTGGCCGCGTCGACGGCGGGCCAGATCCTGTTCTTCTGGGGCCAGAAGCAGGAAGTGACGCCCACCTGGCACAGCCTGCTGCTGCCCGACGGCACCTGGAACGAGACGGCCGAGGTGATGGCGCAGGCCTGGGGCGGCAGCACGCCCGGCGGCAACCGCGCGCCGCGGATCGGCCGGTTCGACATGGAGGCGGGGCGCGCCGTGCTGGAGGCCGCCGATCCGGACGGCGACCCGCTCGACGTGCATTGGGACGTGATGGCCGAGAGCAGGGACCTGCGCAAGGCGGGCGATGCCGAGGCGGTGCCGCCGAACTTCTCGCAGGCCGTCCTGTCCTCGGACCGCTCCGGCGCGCGGCTCGGCGATCTGCCGCCGGGGCCTTACCGGCTGTTCGTGACCGTGCGGGACGGCAAGGGGGCCGCGGCGACCGCCAACTTCACCTTCCTGGTGCAGTGACGCACGGCTATTCCTCGTCGAGGAACAGGCCGGCGATGAACCCGTCGGGATTGACGTAGAACTCCCGGAGAATCCTGAAGTTTCTGGTTTCGTGGAACTCCAGGTCGGTCAGGCCCTGGTCCGACACATGCAGCAGCCGGGCGTTGGGATAGGCCATCAGCAGCGGCGAATGGGTGGCGATGATGATCTGGCAGAGCGCGCTGTCCTCCATCCGCTTCAGCAGCCTGAGGAACTGGAGCTGGCGCTCGGGCGACAGGGCCGCTTCCGGCTCGTCGAGGATGTAGATGCCCTGGCGGCCGAACTGGTTCTCGAACAGGGCCATGAAGGTTTCGCCGTGGGAACGGACGTCGAGCGACTTGCCGCCATATGCGTCGTAGATTCTGGCGTCGTCCACGGCGATCCGGTCAATGGCGTCGACGAACAGTGCCAGTGTTTCGGCGCGCAGGAAGAAGCCCTTGGATATCCGCGGAACCCAACCGAAACGCAGATGCTTCGCCAGCGATTCCTGCTTGGCGTTGTAGTTGACGTGGTTGCGCGTGCCGCCCATCAGGCTGAAGCCGCAATTCTCGGCGATGGCCTCCAGCAGCGTGGATTTTCCCGCGCCGTTGTCGCCGACGATGATGGTGACGGGCCGGTCGAGGGTCAGGTCCAGGCCGTGCTTCAGGAACGGGATGATGCGCGGAACGTCGCGGAGGTGGGCGGGCGCGGGCCTGGGGCCGCTGACGCGCCGGAGAAAAGGCGGCTTGAGG
>CAZVVC010000384.1:0-2764 GCA_964630425.1 uncultured Bifidobacterium sp.
ACGCCTCCAACGGCATCAACATCAAGGGCACCTATCACATGATGGTGGCGGCGGTCCGCCACATGCAGGCGCAGGAGCCGAAGGATCACGTTCGCGGCCGCATCGTGAACCTGACGTCGGTCGACGCCTTCAAGGCGCATCCCCAGAACGCGCACTATGCCGCCACCAAGGCGGCCGTCGTCAGCCTGACGCGGTCGTTCGCGCATCACGTCGCCAAGGACGGCATCCTGGTGAACTCCGTCGCGCCGGCGGGAATGGCCACCGAGCGCGCCCGCTCGCTGGGTTTCCTGGAGGAACTCGCCAAGGCGAGCCCCCTGGGGCGCGGCGCGCAGCCGAGCGAGATCGCCGAATGGGTCCTCATGACCGGCGGGCCGAAGAACACCTACATGACCGGCGAGCAGGTGATCGTTTCGGGCGGATATATCTACGCCTGACCCGCGCCGATCGACGCCGGCAACGGCAACGGCATGAGGTGACGGAGCCCCCGAGCGAAGAAGGAGGCGAGAAAGCATGACCGGCAAGCTGCGCCTTCCGCCGCTGAACGCGCTCAGGGTCTTCCACGCGGTCGCGCGGCACAGGAGCCTGCGGCAGGCCGCGGACGAGCTGCTGGTGACGCCCCAGGCCGTCGGCCAGCAGATCAAGCTCCTGGAGGACACGCTCCAGGTGACGCTGTTCGAGCGCAAGGGGCGCTCGATCGAGCCGACCGAGGCGGCGATCCTGCTCTCCCACTATGTCAGGGCCGGCTTCGACGAGTTCGCCGAGGGCGTGCGCCGCGTCACCAAATCCACCTATCGCGACCGCATAAACCTGAATGCGAGCCCGTATTTCGCCACCCGCTACCTGCTGCCGCGCCTTTCGCTGTTCCGCGAGATCCTGCCCGGCGTGGACCTGCGCCTGACCACCATGGTCGACCTGCCGGATTTCGGGCGGGACGACATCGATATGGCCATTCAATGGGGATATGGCGGCTGGGGCGAATACGACACCGCCCTGCTCGTTCCGGACCCCAAGATCATCTGCTGCACGCCGGCGATCGGCGCCGAGATCGGGTCGGCCGACGACATCACCCGCTTCCCGCTGCTCGACGCGGTGAAGTCCAGGCGGCTGTGGCCGGACATCCTGAAACATCTCGGCGTCGAGCAGGTGGACGGCGACCGCAGCATCGGCTTCGACGACGCCGCCACCATGCGGCGCGCGGCGCTCCAGGGCATAGGCGTCGGCCTCGTCTCGGTCATCGACGCGGACGAGGACCTGCGGTCCGGCGCCCTCGTCGCGCCGCTGGGGCGCGACGCGCTCGCCGGCATGCGGCCGGAGGACGTGCCCGGCTTCCACCTCGTCATGCCGCGCGGCCATCTGCGCGTAAAGGCGGTGGCCGCCCTGCATCGCTGGCTGATCCAGCAGGACTGGAGCGGCGACCTGAAGTCTTCGCCCCTGCCCAGGCCGCGGCCGCTTCCCGACTGAGAACCGCCTTGCGACCCGGACGGCTGTGCAACCGCACAGGTCCCAAGAACAAGAAAACGAACAACCTCAACAGTGGAGAAAGACCATGAACATCACCAAATGGGGGGTAGGGGCGCTGGCGCTCGGCCTTTTGCACATATCCGCTCCCGCCCAGGCGCAGATCGGCAAGACGCTGGAGACCGTCAAGGCCCGAGGCGTCCTGAACTGCACCGGTCATGACGGCTCCTATCTCGGCTTCGCCGAGGTCGACGACAGGGGCAACTGGAAGGGAATCGACATCGATCTGTGCCGGGCCGTGGCGACCGCCGTGCTCGGCGACCCGTCCAAGGTGAAGATCCTTCCGATCAGCTGGGCGCAGCGCTGGCCCGAGCTTCAGTCCGGCAATGTCGACATCGTCATCAAGGCGTCGGGCGGCACGCTGAGCCGCGACACCGAGCTCGGCCTGCAATTCTCCTATTCCTACTATCTCGGCACCACCAAGGTGATGGCGCACAAGGAGCTGAACGTCGCCTCGCTGAAGGACGCGGATGGCGGCTCGATCTGCATTCCCGCCGGCACGACCATCGAACAGCAGGTCGCGGGCTACGCGGCCAGGATCGGCGTCACGCTGGAGCCCGTGGTCATCGAGAAGACGGAAGAGCTCGAGCAGGCCTACTTCTCCAAGCGGTGCGACCTCTATGCCCAGTGGGGGCCGGTGGTGGCCATCGCGCGCGCGGCCAAGGGCGAGGTCGACGACCATGTGATCCTGCCCGACGTGCTCGACGTCGAGCCCGAGGTGTTCATCATGCGCCAGGGCGACGACAACTGGGTCGACGTGGCGAACTGGACCTTGTCGGCGCTGCTCTTCGCCGAGCAGTCGGGCATCGATTCCTCCAATGTCGACGACATGAAGGCCAACCCGCCGTCGCCGCAGATCGCCAAGTTCCTCGGCGCCACGCCGGGCGTCGGCAAGGGGCTCGGCCTGTCCGACGACTGGGCCTACGACGTGATCAGGCATCTCGGCAACTACGCCGAGATCTTCGAGCGCAACCTCGGCGCGGACTCGCCCTACAGGATGGACCGCGAACTGACCAATCTGTGGAGCAACGGCGGCGTCCTCTACCCGCTCGTCTTCGACTGATCCCGCGACACGCCCCGCCCGGCGCGCGCCGGGCGGGGCCAGCAATGCAGGAAAGGCCGGTCGATGGAACGACTGCTTCGCAATCAGAAAGTCCGCAACGCGCTGCTCCAGATCCTGTTCGTGGGCGCGCTCGCCCTGCTCGTGATCGGCGGCGGGCTCGTCGCACGGCAGAACCTCATCGAC
>CAZVVC010000385.1:0-2737 GCA_964630425.1 uncultured Bifidobacterium sp.
GACCGTGAGGCGGCGGAACAGGCCAAGGCCGAAAAGGCGGCGAAGAAGGCAAAGTAGGCCGAGTTCCGCCGTCCCGGCTCGAAGGGCTGACCGGATCGGAGAGGCGGCGATCAGGACGCCTCGGTTTCCCGGAGCAACCAGTCGAACACTCCGACCGCAGCCCCAGCACCACCGACCTGCGCCAGGATGAACATCGGCGCCGATACAGGCGCGATGCCGGCGAACGTATCCGACAGGCAGCGGGCGACGGTGACCGCCGGATTGGCGAAGGCAGTCGATGCGGTGAACCAGTAGGCCGCCGTGATGTACAGCCCGACGGCCGGAGCTACGAAGGACGGCCTGGCGCGGGCGGTCCCGAGGATCGTCGCCAGCAGGCCGAAAGTCGCCACGAATTCCGAGAACGCCTGCGCCGGACCGCTCCGCATCCCGGCCGATATCTGGAGAACCGGCATGTCGAACATCAGATGCGCGACCCAGACGCCCAACACCGCCCCGGCCGTCTGCGCGATGACGTAGAACGCCATCACGTCCACCGCCATCTCCCGCCTCAGCCCGGCCGCCAGGGTCACGGCCGGGTTGAAATGCGCGCCCGACAGCGGCGCGAAGACCGTGATCAGGACGACAAGCCCCGCGCCGGTCGCCAGGGCGTTGGCAAGCAGCGCGATGGCCGCGTTGCCGCCGGCCAGCCGCTCTCCCATGATGCCCGAGCCGACGACGACGGCCAGGAGCAGGGCCGTCCCCAATCCTTCCGACACCAGGCGGCGGGGGAGCGTGCTCAGGGTCGGCCCCTTCGGGTTCAGGAGGCTTCGGGCAATGTGTGCCCGATCCCGTCCAGCCGTTTCTGGAGGGAGACCCTGTCGAGGGCCTCGAGCGGCAGGCTGGTGAAGACCGAGAGGCGGTTCGTGAGTTGCCGGTAGGCCTCGGCGAAGGCGAGGTGACGTTCCGCGCCTGACCCTTCCACGGCGGCAGGATCGGCAATGCCCCAATGGGCGCTCATGGGCTGCCCCGGCCAGACCGGGCAGACCTCTCCGGCGGCGTTGTCGCAGACCATGAAGATGAAATCCATCTTCGGGGCGCCGGGCGCGGCGAATTCGTCCCACGATTTGGAGCGCAGGCCTTCGGTCGGATGGCCGAGGGATTGCAGCAGTTCGACGGCCGTGGGATGCACCTCGCCCCTGGGCCGGCTGCCGGCGCTGAACGCCCCGAAACGCCCCGCCCCGAGCCGGTTCAGGATCGCTTCACCGAGGATCGAACGCGCCGAGTTTCCGGTGCACAGGAACAGGACGTTGAAGGTCTTGGCAGGATTCATGACGCCGCCTCAACAGCAGGACGAAACCGATGGGGACGCCGGCGCGCAGCAGTCGGCGAGGATGGTGTCGAGCAGGGGCGAACACAGTTCGGGCCGGCCCCGGCAGCAGTCTTCGAGCAGGAAGCCCAGCAGGCTCCGTGCCGCCTCCACATCCAGCGCGTAGACGATGGACCGGCTCTGCCGGGTGGACCGGATCAGCCCCGCATTGACGAGGATCGAGAGATGGGCCGAAAGGGTGCTGGCAGGAATGTCCAGCGCGCGGGCGATGTCGCCCGCCGCCATCCCGTCCGCCCCCTGCCCGACCAGCAGCCGGAACACCCGCAAGCGGCTGTCCTGCGCGAGGGCGCTGAGCGCCTGAACTGCATCAATGATTTCCATAATTTTATATTTATGGAAATATAGTTTTCTGTAAACCCTTTTTTGCGGCGATCCCGGCGGCGTCGGGGACCGCCTTGTCCCTTCGCCACGCCGCCTGGAGACGGGCCTGCCCACGCGGAAGCCGTTTCCAGATCGATCAATCGGATAGGAGGATGGCTGGGGCGGGAGGGATCGAACCTCCGAATGGCGGAATCAAAATCCGCTGCCTTACCACTTGGCTACGCCCCATAAGGTAATCGAGCGAAATCAATTACTTAGCTTTCGCCGTGACCAAAGATTGACCAAATACGCTATTGGCTGCTAAGGCCGAGGCACCATTATCAGCATCCTCGATCCAGCGGTAGTAGTATTTCAGGGTCGTCTCGATCGTGGCGTGGCCGAGCTGCTTCGACACGTAGGCCAGCGGCACAGCGCCTGACATGATCAACACCGTGGCGTAGGTGTGCCGTGTGTTGTAGGCGTCGCGGTGCCGCAGCTTCAGGCGCTCCAGGCACGGCCGCCAGTAGTGGCTGCTCAGGTCGCCAGGGTCGGCCCAGGGGTTGCCGGTGACAGGGTTGCGGAAGATTGGCCCCTGCCGGTCCACCAGGTAGGTGTGCTCGCGCTGTCGCTCGATGGCGGCCACGGCCCGGTCGCTCAGGTCGATCCAGCGGGGCTGGTAGGTTTTCGTCTCCTTGACCTCGTAGAGCACCTTCGCCTTGTTGATGTGGATCTTCCGCTTGCGCGGGTCGTAGTCCGGCCAGCCCACGGCGATGGCCTCGCTCGGCCGCAGCCCGGTGGAGAACTGGCTGTCGAAGTAGTTGCCGACCGCCGGGTGGTATCGCTCGAACATGTCGGCGGTGATCTGGTTCGCCTCCGCCAGCGTGAAGGGGTCCGGCGTCGGCCGCTGGACCGCCAGGTACGGCACGCTGCGCGCCGGGTTGAACTCGATATGCTTGTCGTGCATGGCGCTCTCGAACACGTCCCGGAGAACCGTCAGGTAGTTGTTCACCGACTTGGCCTTCAGCCGCTCGGCGGCCTTCGCCGTGGCGAGCTTGCAGTCGGAGTGCGTGA
>CAZVVC010000386.1:0-2734 GCA_964630425.1 uncultured Bifidobacterium sp.
CGTCACCGGCTCGGGCAAGACCTTCACCATGGCCAAGGTGATCGAGGCGACCCAGAAGCCGGCGCTGATCCTGGCGCCCAACAAGACGCTGGCGGCCCAGCTCTACGGCGAGATGAAGGCGTTCTTCCCGAACAACGCGGTCGAGTACTTCGTCTCCTATTACGACTACTACCAGCCGGAAGCCTACGTCCCGCGCACCGATACCTATATCGAGAAGGAATCCAGCATCAACGCGCAGATCGACCGCATGCGCCATTCGGCGACGCGGGCGCTGCTGGAGCGCGACGACGTGGTGATCGTCGCCTCGGTGTCGTGCATCTACGGCATCGGCTCGGTCGAAACCTATTCGGCCATGACCTGCGAGGTAAAGACCGGTCAGTCCATCGACCGCACCTCGCTGCTGCGCCGCTTCGCCGAACTTCAGTACAAGCGCAACGACCAGTCGCTGTCGCGCGGCATGTTCCGCGCCCGGGGCGACGTGATCGAGATCTTCCCCAGCCATCACGAGGACCGCGCGTGGCGCGTCTCGCTGTTCGGCGACGAGGTGGAGAGCATCGTCGAGTTCGACCCGCTGACCGGCGAGAAGACGGCGAAGCTGGAGAGCATCAAGGCCTATCCCAGCTCGCACTACGTCACGCCGCGCCCGACGCTCGACCAGGCGATCAAGCAGATCGCCCGCGACCTGGAGATCCGGCTGGCCGAGCTGCGCCGCGACGGCCGCCTGCTGGAGGCCGAGCGGCTGGAGCAGCGCACCCGCTTCGACATCGAGACCATGGCCGCCACCGGCGTGTGCGCCGGCATCGAGAACTATTCCCGTTACCTGACCGGCCGCCCGCCGGGCGCGCCGCCGCCCACCCTGTTCGAATACCTGCCCGAGGACGCGCTCGTCGTCATCGACGAGAGCCACGTGACCATCGGCCAGCTCAACGCCATGTACAATGGCGACTTCAGGCGCAAATCCGTCCTGGCCGAATATGGCTTCCGGCTGCCGAGCTGCATCGACAACCGGCCGCTGAAGTTCGAGGAATGGAACGCCATGCGGTCGCAGACGATCTACGTCTCGGCGACGCCCGGCCCGTGGGAGCTGGAGCAGACCGGCGGCGTGTTCGCCGAGCAGATCATCAGGCCGACCGGCCTGACCGATCCGGACATCTTCGTGCGGCCGGTCGAGAGCCAGGTGGACGACCTGATCGCCGAATGCAAGGCGGTCGCGGCCAAGGGCCAGCGCGTGCTGGTGACCACGCTGACCAAGCGCATGGCCGAGGACCTGACCGAATATCTGCACGAGAACGGCCTGCGCGTCCGCTACATGCATTCGGACATCGAGACGCTGGAGCGCATCGAGATCATCCGCGACCTGCGCCTCGGCGTGTTCGACGTGCTGGTGGGCATCAACCTGCTGCGCGAGGGCCTCGACATCCCCGAATGCGCGCTGGTCGCCATCCTCGACGCGGACAAGGAAGGCTTCCTGCGCTCCGAGACCTCGCTGGTGCAGACCATCGGCCGGGCCGCCCGCAACGTGGAGGGGCGCGTCATCCTCTATGCCGACAGGATCACCGGCTCGCTCAAGCGCGCCATCGACGAGACCGAGCGGCGCCGCGCCAAGCAGGAAGCCTACAACGCCGAGCACGGCATCACGCCGGAGACCATCCGGCGCGAGATCAGCGACGTGATGCAGAGCGTCTACGAGGCCGACTACGTCACCGTCGACACCGGCGACAGCGACGTGCAGCACCTGGTCGGCCACAATCTGAAGGCCCATCTGGACGACCTGAAGAAGCGCATGCTCGACGCCGCCGCCAATCTGGAGTTCGAGGAGGCCGCGCGGCTGCGCGACGAGGTGAAGCGGCTGGAGGCCAGCGAACTGGCCGTCGCCGAGGACCCGATGGCCCGCTCGACCGGCTTCGAGGCCGGTATGCCGGCCGGCAAGGGCCGCTCCCTCTCCGGCCGCCCCGGCACCCGCCAGTGGCGCGGCAAGGGCAAGAAGCGGGGGCGGTAGGCTCCGCCCTTCCTCAGTCTCGTGCCGCCTTCTTCCTCCAGCCGTCATGCCGCCGCAGCAGGCTGTGTGAAAACTCAACACTCAGTTCGGTTTTTAAAACTTCCGTGCAAAAATACATCCAGATTAGAATTAATAATTCCTGAATATACAAATTTTGGTAATTAAATTTCAATTCTCCTATACGAGACGGAGTTTTCACACAGCCTGGCAGGGCGGCATGACGGCTGTGTGGTTGACCCTGATCAATGCCGCACAGGCCCTTTGGCGCGATCCTGGCTCCATCACCTACCGATGGAGCCAGCCATGCTGCATGCCGAAATGGTCCTTGTCGTTCCCGTCCTCGCCTTCACCTTCCTGGTGATGGGCTGGATCGTCGTTCAGTTCCGCGATTACATGAAGCAGCGGGAGGCGATGATGGTGGAGATGGAGGTGCGCCACGCGCACGCCCCTGTCCAGGATACCCACCATCCCGTGCTCCATCACGACGAGGCGGCGTGATCGCGGTTTGGGGCGAGGGGCCGGTCGTGGTATGATTCCTGACCGGCGACTCAGCCGGCATCGCAAAAGCGATACATTGACGCCCTCCTGCCGGAGAGGCTCAGGGAATATGCCCTTGTGAAGGGCATGAAAAACCGGGCTCGGTGGCCACGAGCCCGGTTTTCGCATGTCTGGCCTTCAGGGCCTCAGAACTTGACGCGTTTGTTCTGTCCGCCGTCGACGGTGACGTTGACGCCG
>CAZVVC010000387.1:0-2703 GCA_964630425.1 uncultured Bifidobacterium sp.
ACCGCCATGCCCCGCTGGAACCCGGGCCGCGCCCCCAGTTCCTCGAACCAGCGATCGAGGGAGGGGAACTCCTCCAGGGCGATTCCCGCGAAACCGTGGAACCATATCCAGGTCCAGTTCGCGATATCCGCCAGGGTGAATTCGCTTCCGGCCACGTATCTGGTGTCGGACAGCCGGGTTTCGAGCACCCCGTAGAGCCGGCGCGTCTCGTTCTGGTAGCGCTCGATGGCGTAGGGAATCGGCTCCGGGGCCGAATGCAGGAACACGTGGGCCTGCCCCTGCATGGGCCCGACGCCGGCCATCTGGAACATCAGCCACTGGATCACCAGGGAGCGGCCCTTGGGGTCGGCGGGAATCAGCTTTCCGGTCTTTTCGGCCAGGTAGAGGAGAATCGCCCCCGATTCGAACACGGCGAAATCGCCGGCGTCCCGGTCGACGATCGCGGGGATGCGGCCGTTCGGGTTGATCTTCAGGTAGTCGGGCGCCTTCTGCTCGCCCTTGCCCAGGTCGATGCGGTGCAGCTCGTAGGGCAGGCCCAGCTCCTCGAGCATGATGGAGGCTTTCCAGCCGTTGGGCGTGGAGGCGCTGTAGAGATCGATCATGAATCCGCCTGTGGATGTGTTGAACCGGCCCCGAGCATAGCGCAGGCCGCGCCGGTCGCGGGCATGGATGCCGTGCGGCCGCGCACGGGGCGCGTGCCGGCGCGGTCAGTTGGCGGCGATGTATTCCTTGAGCGCGCTGGCTTCCAGCTCGGCCTCGGCGATTCGCGCCTTGACCGCGTCGCCGATGCTGACGATGCCTGCCAGCCCGCCGTTCTCGATGACCGGGATGTGCCGGATGCGCCGGCGGGTCATCATCTCCATCACCTCGTTGACCGTATGGCCGCGGTTGCAGGTGTGGATGACCATGGTCATCACCTCGCTCACCGGCTGGTCGAGCACGCGCGGGCCGATTTCGGCAATGCCGCGGACCAGATCGCGCTCCGAGAAGATGCCGAGCGCGGTGCTGTCCGACCCCACCACCACGACCGCGCCGATACGCCGCCTGTGGATGGTGTCGACGGCCTCGGCGACCGTCACGCTGGGGGCAATGGTAAAGACGTCCCGGCCCTTGCCCTGGAGTACAGCTTCAACTTTCATCGCCGCATTCCCCGTTCACTTGATGGAAAATGATTGTGAACCCCTTGCCCGCCCCGCGCAAGGCACAGGCTCGTGAGGCGCCGCGCGGGCAAAATCGCCCTATCGCGGCGGCGGCCAACGACTAGAATGAACGCCTTCGACGCCAGGGAGGGCTCATCGGATGAACAGTGCCGGCACGCCGCCGCCGCCCATGTCGGCGGCCTCCCGCATGGCGGGCTGGTTCGTGGTGGGCGCGCTGTTCATGCTGCTCGGCGCGCCGTTCGGCTATCGCATCGGCCTGCTGGGCGAGAACATCGCCATCGGCCTGTTCGTCATCGGCGCGGCGCTGGCGCTGTGCGCCGTGGCCACCGGCCTCGTCGGCATCGTCCAGGCGGTCCGCCGCGCCGCCAAGCCGGCGACCGGCGTCAGCTCGGCCATCAGCGCCCTGATCGGCGGCCTCGCCTTCGCCGCCATCCTGTGCTGGATGGTGATCCCCGGATGGAGCGCGCCGCGTGTCCACGACGTCACCACGGCGCCGCGCAACCCGCCCGAATTCGACGCGCTGCGCGCCGACCACTATGCCCACCGCGGCTATCTCGGCTATCACGACTATGACCGCATGACGGGCGGCAAGGTCTCGGCCGCCTATCCGAAGCTGCGGACCCTGGTGTTCGACAGGTCGCTGCGCCAGGTGTTCACCGCCGCCGAGGCCGCCGCCAGGGACCTGCACTGGACCGTGGTCGCGGCCGATTCGACCCGCGGCCGCATCGAGGCGCGGGACTGGGCGACCATCTTCGGCTTCGTCGACGACATCGTGATTCGGGTGCGCCTCAACGCCTCGGGCTATACGATCCTCGACATCCGTTCGGCCTCGCGGTCCGGCGCCGTGGACATGGGCCGCAACGCCGCCCGCATCGCGCGCTTCGTCGCGGCGCTCGAGCGCCATCTACCCAAACAATCCCGACCCCAATAGCTGGAGAATCCCATGAAGACGAAGGCCGCCGTGGCCTGGCAAGCAGGCAAGCCGCTGAGCATCGAGACCGTCGACCTGGAAGGGCCGCGCGCCGGCGAGGTGCTGGTGGAGATCAAGGCCACCGGCATCTGCCACACCGACGCCTTCACCCTGTCGGGCGCGGACCCGGAAGGGCTGTTCCCGGCGATCCTGGGCCATGAGGGCGCGGGCGTGGTGGTGGACGTGGGCCCCGGCGTGACGACGCTGAAGAAAGGCGATCACGTCATCCCGCTCTACACGCCCGAATGCCGCCAGTGCGAGTACTGCACCTCGGGCAAGACCAATCTGTGCCAGTCGATCCGCGAGACCCAGGGCAAGGGCCTGATGCCCGACGGCACCAGCCGGTTCTCGCTGGGCAAGGACCGGATCATCCACCACTACATGGGCACCTCGACCTTCGCCAACCACACGGTGCTGCCCGAGATCGCCCTCGCCAAGGTCCGCGAGGACGCGCCCTTCGACAAGATCTGCTACATCGGCTGCGGCGTGACCACCGGCATCGGCGCCGTGATCAACACCGCGCAGGTCGAGGTGGGCGCCAAGGCGGTGGTGTTCGGGCTCGGCGGGATCGGG
>CAZVVC010000388.1:0-2674 GCA_964630425.1 uncultured Bifidobacterium sp.
AGGCCGGCATGGACATCAACCCGATCACCTACGCCGAGCTCGACGCCTTCTGCCGCTTCTCTCTGATCGAGATGAGCGCGTGGGAGGCGGACTTGGTCATGAGGTTGGACGACGCCGCGCTGTCAGCGATGCGGAACGGCGCGAGGGCCACCGCCAAGCCGACCGATCCGCCCGAAGAAATCCCCGTCGAGAACGTCTCCGGCCTCAAGGCGATGTTCAGAGGGTTGGCGGCTAGGAAGGGGGCGAAAAGGTGAGGGCGACCCTCGCGGATCGCCCTCTGGCTGCCTTGCGGTGACAGGCCGCGCCGCGCCTCGCCTCGCCAGAACCGGCCATGCCATGCCAGGCCTGCCTCGACTGGCCCGGCCTGGCCCGGCCTCGCCTTGACTCGCCGCGCCTTGCCTGCCCTGCCTCGATCTAGGGGTTAAGGAGCCCCCGAGTTTCGTCGATGGCCGAGAAGATCCTCGCCAACTCCGACAACTCCGCATGGCGGGCACGCCACGCCTCCAACTCGGCGAACGCCCTCTGGAGAACCTGCCGACGCAGGTCTTCGGAGGACATTGCCGTCGCCGTGGAAACGTAGCCGCGCTCGCCGCCCGTTTCCACATTCACAAAGGCCCGGATCGGCCGCTTCTCCAGGTTGGACCGGGAGATATCGACCGTGAGGGACCTGACCAGTTCGCGGGCCTGATCCTCGCGGTAGAGCTCGGCCGCCGCCGCGTCATCCCACTGAAAGTGGGCGTGCATCGGCGAGGCCTCGTCCCGGGCGGCATCGACGATGTGGCCCGGCTCCAGCACGCCGTTGTGGCGCTTCGTCAGGCGCTCGATCGCTACGCCGACCGCCTGGGCGTCTAGGTTGACGCGGGAGCCGGCCCGCCAGCCGTAGATCACCCGCGTCATGCCAGAGCCTCCAGCTCGCCGGCGGACGCGACGCGGAACCGGCCGTAGCCGCCATCCCGCTCCGGCCGCCACTCGCCGACACCGACGGCGAAGCCGGCCAGGGCGAATAGGTTGACCACCTGCTCGGCGGAAATGACCGCCGTGTTGATCTCGACGCGGACCCGGACGCCCCAAGGGTCGAACTGGCCGCGGTAGCGAAGATCGGCGACCCCCATGCCGACGCGGGTCACGTCCTCCCGCATGGCCGGGGGCGGGCCGATGATCTCGACCATCTCGCCGACGACGTGGAAGGCTTGGCGGGCCGCAACTTTCGTGATGGCTCCCGTGGACGTGCAGGCTGTAACGGCTGCAGACTTGAAAGCGACGGCGGGGAAGCCGAAACGGCCGCCCTCGACGTCCTCGCTGGGCTCGCTGAGCCAGTAGAGGGAGCCGCGGAAGTCGGCGGCTGGGTCCTTGGCCTCACGGCCCTTGGTGGCCTTCTTCTGCTGCTTGTCGGCCATCGCCCTCAGCGCCTTTTCGCTCCAGGCATGGACGATGAGCGGCGCCGTCCCGATCAGCGGGATTTCGACGGTTTCGAGCGCCAGGGGCGGCAACTCGATGGCGGTGCTGGTCTTGGCGGCCATTACGCGGCCTCCAGCAGACGCTTTGCGGCGACGACCCGGCCGTCGACAGTCCGCTTGCCGGGGCCAAGCACCTTGTGGATGGCCAGGATGACGTGCGGGGGGATGTTGTAGCGGGTCGGCGGGTTCAGTTGCGACACCGACACGGGGACAGCGACGTTGCTGCCCTCGGGCGGCTGCCAGGGGAAGACCATCCCGAAGAGCGGGTGATCGAGGCGCTTCACGATAGCCTCGTAGCCGTTCGACCAGCGGAAGCCCGGCGCGAAGTGGATGATGACGGTATCGCCGGGTTCGAGGGTCGCCGTGCTGCTGACGATCAGCGGCTCGTTGTCCTTGTAGAGGGGTTCCATGCAGTCGCCGTCAGGGATGACGGCGTAGACTTCGGGGAAGGTCTTGGCGGTCAGCTCGCGCTGGACATCGGCCGCAAAGGCCAGGTCCTGCAAAGCGGCGACGAACGTGGTAGAGGCTTGCGTAGCCTGCATCTCGATCTCCTAGTGATCGGGCTTCGGGTCAGGGCCGGAGAGGTGTTGCAAGCGCCTCTCTGGTCCGCCATTATGGTTGCACAAAACCAATGGCTCGTGCAACCACAAAATCGCGAGGTCGCCCCGCCACGGGGAAGGGGACGCCCGTCCAGGTCAGGCTTCAGCCCGATCTGCTGTCGGCGCTGGACGCCTGGATTGCTAAACAGCCAGATCAGCAGCCGACGCGGCCGGAGGCGATCAGGACCCTAATCGAGGCCGCGCTTCAGGGCGCCTCGCAGGCGTAGACGTCGCCCGTCATGGTCGCGGCCGGGCCGGGCATGGTCACTTGCGGGCCAGCCGAAACCACCAGATCGCCCCCGCGGGCAACCGCCCTGTTCTTCATGGTCGTGATGACATTCTGCGTCGTCACGTTGATCGGCATTGAGTGCGCCAGGGCCGTTTCCTGACCAAGGAAGCGACAGCCCTCTGCGGCCTCTTGTGACGATGTAATCCGCACGCGCTCTGCACCTACGTCTGCCGTTGTCGCGCAACCGCCGAGCGCGAACGCAACCGCCACCATCCACTTCAACATGTCCACCTCCCAACAACGGGCGGCGACGCTATCACAGCCGAGGAGCGAAGCGCGAATGACCGACCTTGTAGCGCTTGGCCTCCGGTTTGAGACGCAGGGCGCCG
>CAZVVC010000389.1:0-2663 GCA_964630425.1 uncultured Bifidobacterium sp.
CTCCGAGACGGCACCCAATGGCAAAACAGAGCCGTATGAAAGACAGTTGCTCACCAGCGCCCCTACCGGCCGGAAGATGCGCTAACGAGATCCCCGTGACGTCAGCCATGACGTCTCCTGAGCGAGCCCGCCGACTCCTCCCCGTGTCGGCGGGCTTATTCATTTGACCGACCCCCTCCCTCGACTAAAGTCGGCCCTTCTTGAAGGGGAGCCGCCACATGAACGGTGCGGAAGCACTGGTCGCCGCCGCCATCGGCGAAGGCATCGATGTCTGTTTCGCCAATCCGGGCACCACCGAGATGCCGCTGGTGCTGGCGCTCGATTCGGTGCCGGGGATTCGCGGCGTGCTGTGCCTGCACGAGAACGTGGCCACGGGCGCCGCCGACGGCTATGGCCGGATGACCGGCAAGCCCGCCATGTGTCTGCTCCATCTCGGCCCGGGCCTCGCCAACGGCCTCACCAATCTGCACAACGCGCGCCGGGCGCACACGCCCGTCCTCAACGTGATCGGCGAGCATGCGTCATGGCATCTGCCGGCCGATCCGCTGCTGGCGACGCATGTCGAGGGAGTCGCCCGCATGGTCAGCCATTATGTGAAGGGGGCGGCGGGCGCGGCGACGGTCGCCGCCGACCTGGCCGATGCGGTGGATGGGGCGAGGCAGTCGGGCGGTCAGGTCGCCACCCTGATCGTGCCGCACGATTCGCAGCTCGGCGAGGCGGGACCGGCGAGTCCCGCGCGCCGTGCGGTCCCTCGGAAGACCCATGCCCCGGAAAACGTCCTTCGGGCGGCGCGGGCGTTGAAGGCGGGCCGCTGCGCCCTCCTGCTGGGCGCGGAAGCCTTGAGCGAGGACGGCATCGTGATGGCCGGCCGCATCGCCGCGGCGACGGGCGCCGACCTGCTGGCCGACAGCTTCTTCGCCCGCATGGAAAGGGGAGGCGGCCTGCCGCATGTGGCGAAGATCCCCTATTTTCCCGACCAGGCCATCGAGCTGACGCGCCGATACGCGCATGTCGTCGTCGTGGGGACGCGCCGGCCGGTGGCATTCTTCGGCTATCCGGGCATCCCCAGCCATGTGACCACCGAGGCGCAGACCCTCGTTCTCACCGCGCCGCACGAGGATTCGCTGGGGGCGCTGGCGGCGCTGGCGGCCGAGGTGGGGGCGCCGGACGGGGTCGCGCCGGTGTCCGGCGAACGGCCGGCCATGCCCGCGGGTCCGCTCGATGCGGCGTCCGTCGCCGCCGTCATCGCCGGGCTGCAACCCGAGAACTGCATCGTCATGGACGAGGCGCTGACGGTGGGCACGGCCTATTACGACGCCTCGCGCCACGCGCCGCGCTTCTCGCACCTGATGCTCACCGGCGGCGCCATCGGCGAGGGACCAGGCGCGGCGACCGGCGCGGCCATCGGCTGTCCCGGCCGCAAGGTCATCAACTTCCAGTCGGATGGCTGCGGCGCCTATTCGGTGCAGGCGTTCTGGACCCAGGCGCGCGAAGGGCTCGACGTGGTCACCGTCATCGGTTCCAACCGCAGCTACAACATCCTGAACGTGGAACTGGCGCGCGCCGGCGTGACCGAACCGGGCCCGGTCGCCCGATCCATGGCCGCCCTCGACAACCCGTTCCTCGACTGGGTGAAGATCGGCGAGGGTTTCGGCGTGCCGTCCGTCGCGGTGGACACGGCCGAAGGGCTGGCGCTCGAGCTGGAAAAGGCGCTGGCCGGGAAGGGGCCCCGGCTGATCGAAGCGATCATGGCATAGGCCCGTCCAGCCGCGTGTCCCTCACCCTAACCCTCTCCCACAAGTGGGAGAGGGGGACTCCGCCTGAGCGGTTGATCCGGTTTTCCCTTCTCCCCGCCGGGGAGAAGGTGGCGCGAAGCGCCGGATGAGGGCTCTTTGCCTACCGCCCCGGCGGCTTGCCGGCGAGGTAATCGTTCAGTACCTCGTGGAACCGGGCGACGCGGGTTTCCTGCGCCGCCAGATAGGGCTCCTGATAGCCGCGCGAGCGCCAGCCGGCCTGCTGGCCCGCGGTCAGGCCCCAGTCCTGGAACACCACCTGGTCGGACAGGTCCTGCACGCCGCGGCCGTTGTCGTAGTCGCGGCAGTCCTGCACCTCGGCTTCCTCGACCTTCAGCGGCCTGCCGGCCGTGCGGTGCAGATACTCGCCCTGGCCCTCGACGGGATAGGCCATCACCCACAGGTCGAAGAAGCATTTCTCCGGGTCGCTCGGGTGTGGCTCCCAGCGGAAGAACGAGCTGCCGTCCGCCGACGCGCCGAACGCCAGGTTGGGGAACACCACGCCGAACGGACTCTCGGTCAGTTCCTCGTCGGTCAGATGCTCGTATTGCAGGTAGCCGCGCTCCTTCCACTGCGCCTTCTTGGCGTTCTTCAGGTCGACCCAGCCCTGCATCACCTTGGTCTCGAAATCCGGATAGGAGTCGGGATCGATCCCCCAGGCGCGAAGCTGGTTGTCGAACGGATGGGGCACGCCCTCGGGCAGGCGGTCGCGCAGCGACGGGCGGCCCATCTGGATGATGCGGGCATGGCCCATCGGGTACATCTCGAACCGTGACGTGAAGTGGTCCTGGTCGATGATCGGCGGCACCTGCGGGTGCGCCGTGCGCGTGTGGTAGGACTCGTTGAAATTGTCCGACGAGAACTTCCAGT
>CAZVVC010000390.1:0-2646 GCA_964630425.1 uncultured Bifidobacterium sp.
CATGACGGAAGACGGCAAGAGCCAGGATCAGCCGCATCATCTGGCGCGCCGCCAGCGCCTGCGCGAGCGCTTCATGAACGGCGGCGGCGCTTCCATGCCCGATTACGAGGTGCTGGAGATGCTGCTGTTCTCCGCCCTCCCCCGCGGCGACACCAAGCCGCTCGCCAAGGCCCTGATCGACCGCTTCGGCAGCCTGGCCGACGTGCTGAGCGCGCCGGCCGAGCGGCTGGCCGAGGTGAAGGGCGTGGGCGAGAGCATCGTCGCCGCCCTCAAGCTGGTGCGCGAGGCGGGCCTGCGCCTGACCCGCGCCCAGGCGCTCAACCGGCCGATCCTGAGCTCGTGGAGCGCCGTGCTGGAATACTGCCAGGCGGCCATGGCCTATGAGAACAGGGAGCAGTTCCGCATCCTGTTCCTCGACCGCAAGAACACCCTGATCGCCGACGAAGTGCAGCAGCAGGGCACCATCGACCACACGCCGGTCTATCCGCGCGAGGTGGCCAAGCGCGCGCTGGAGCTGGACGCCACCGCGGTTATCTTGGTCCACAACCATCCATCCGGTGACCCGAATCCCAGCCGTGCGGACATCGAGATGACCAAGAAGGTGGTGGCCGCGGCCGCCGCGCTGGGCATCGTGGTGCACGACCACCTGATCATCGGCCGCGGCACCCATTCCAGCTTCAAATCCCTGGGGCTGCTGTGATGCCTTTCCGTCTCATCCCGGCGGAAGGACGTGGGAAGCAATCGCCCTTTCCCTCCCCAAGCCGTCTCCCGGCGAAGGCCGGGATCCAGTCGATCGTAGGGCAGTGCCCTGACCACAGATCTGGCCCAGGAAAGAGTCTTTTCTGACTGAGCGGACGATGCCCTTGCCCCGCCTGGTGCCCGGCCTTCGCCGGGATGACAAGGTTTGTTAGGGCGGCGATTGCATCCCACGGTCTTTCGGCGGAACGACAAGATGGAAGGAACATGGCCGAAGGGCGTTCTCGCCGCTGGACGGCGCCTCAAGCATCACCGCACGTTGGTCTGCCCGCCGTCGACCGGGATGAGCTGTCCGGTGATGAAGCGGGAGGCGTCCGAGGCGAGGAACACCATCACCGGCCCCAGGTCCCTGTCGGGATCGCCATATTGCTGGCCCATGGCGATGGGATTGTGGTTCACCCAAAAGCTCGCGGTCTTTTGGGCGTCGGTGGCGCGCGCCAGGGCGTCCCTGTACATGGGCGTCGCCATGGCCGGCAGGATGGCGTTGACCCGGATGTTGTCCGCGCCCCACGTCCCCGCGGCGGTGCGCGTCCAGGCGTGGACCGCGCCCTTGGCCGCCGAATAGGCGGCGGCGCTCACTTCCGGACGCTGTCCGGAGATCGAGCCGAAATTAATGATCGAGCCGCCGCCGGCCTCCCTGATGTAACGGTAGGCCGTCTGGTTGGTGAGCATGGTGCCGCGCACATTGACCGCGAACATCAGGTCCCAGTCCTCGACCGAGACGTCGCTGGCGCTGGACGAACGCTGGATCGCCGCGGGATGGGCCAGCACGTGCAGCGCGCCCAGCCGCTTCACCGCCTCGGCGAACGCGCCCTCGACGCTCCGGCTGTCGGCGATGTCCACGTGAAGATAGTCCGCGGTCCCCGGCCCGGCCGCATGGGCATCGGCGGCGGCGGCCGAGCCGGCATCGTCCATGACGTCCATGCCGATCACGTCGGCGCCGGCGGCGACATAGGCCCTGACCGTGGCCGCCCCCATGCCGCGGGCCGAGCCGGTCACGATGATCTTCTTTCCCTTGAGTTCCACGACGGTGGCCTTTCGTCTGTGATGGAGCGATGGCGGGCCGCCTTCGGGGGCGCGCCGATGACGGGTGATGTCGCGGGAGACCGCGCGCCGGGGCCGGCCGCGCGGGCTACCGGCCCGGCGGCTTGCCCGCCAGATAGTCGTTCAGCACCTCGTGGAACCGGGCGACGCGGGTTTCCTGCGCCGCCAGATACGGCTCCTGGTAGCCGCGCGAGCGCCAGCCGGCCTGCTGGCCGGGGCTGAGCGCCCAGTCCTGGAACACCACCTGGTCGTGCAGGTCGGCGACGGACTCGTTCCCGGTGTAGACGCGGAAGTCGTATTCGGCCTCCGCCATCTCCATGTCGGTTTCCGTAAGGCGCGCGCGGTACTGGCCCTCGACCGGGAACGCCAGGTCCCACAGGTCGAAATAGCACTTCTCGGGATCGTCGCGGTGCGGCTCCCAGCGGAAGAACGACATGCCTTCCGCGCCGGCGCCGAAGGCGATGTTGGGGAACACCACGCCGAACGGGCTTTCGGTCAGGTCCTCATCGGAGAGCTTGTCGAAATGCCCGTAGCCCCGCGCCGGGCCGAGCCTGCGCTTGGCCTCCTTGAGGTCGAGCCAGCCCTGCATGGCCTTTTCCTCGTAGGTCGCGTATTTCGCTGGATCGATGTCCCAGGCGCGCAGGGTGTCGTCGAACGGATGCGGCTGCCCCTGGGGCACGCGGTCCCTGAGCGACGGACGGCCCATCTGGATGATGCGCGCGTGGCCGTTGGGGAACATCTCGAACCGGGAGGTGAAATGGTCCTGGTCGATGATCGGCGGCACCTGCGGATGCGCCGTGCGCGTGTGGTAGGACTCGTTGAAATTGTCCGACGAGAACTTCCAGT
>CAZVVC010000391.1:0-2640 GCA_964630425.1 uncultured Bifidobacterium sp.
GCTGGCGCCGCCAGCAGCTTCCCGAGGCGCTCCGCGACGAGGTGCTGCCCAAGAACATCCTGATGATCGGCCCGACCGGCGTGGGCAAGACCGAGATCTCGCGCCGCCTCGCGAGGCTGGCCGAGGCGCCGTTCATGAAGGTCGAGGCGACCAAGTTCACCGAGGTGGGCTATGTGGGCCGCGACGTGGAGTCGATCGTGCGCGACCTGCTGGAGTCGGCCATCGTCATGGTGCGCGAGCGCAAGCGCAAGGAAGTGCGCGCCCGCGCCGAGCTGGCCGCCGAGGAGCGCGTGCTGGACGCGCTGGTCGGCGCCGACGCGCGCCCGGCGACCCGCGACCAGTTCCGCGCCAGGCTGCGCAACGGCGAGCTGAACGACAAGGAAATCAACATCAAGGTCGCCGACACCGGCGGCGCCAGCCTGCCCACCTTCGACATTCCGGGAATGCCCGGCGCCCAGATGGGCATGCTCAACCTGAACGACATGTTCGGCAAGATCATGGGCGGGCGCACCCGGGACAAGCGCACCACCGTGGCCGAGAGCCACGACCTGCTGGTGGCCGAGGAAAGCGACAAGCTGCTGGACGACGAGGACGTGACCCGCGCGGCCATCGAGGCGGTGGAGCAGAACGGTATCGTCTTCCTGGACGAGATCGACAAGATCACCGCCCGCTCGGGCGAGCGCAGCGGCGCCGACGTGTCGCGCGAAGGCGTGCAGCGCGACCTGCTGCCGCTGATCGAGGGCACCACCGTGGGCACCAAATACGGCCCGGTGCGCACCGATCACGTGCTTTTCATCGCCTCCGGCGCGTTCTCGCTGGCCAAGCCGTCGGACCTCCTGCCGGAATTGCAGGGCCGCCTTCCCATCCGGGTAGAGCTGAAGCCGCTGAGCAAGGAGGATTTCCGCCGCATCCTGACCGAACCGGAAGCCTCGCTGATCAAGCAGTACAGGGCGCTGATGGAGACCGAGGGCGTGACGCTCGATTTCACCGACGACGGCATCGACGCGCTGGCGGCCATCGCCACCGAAGTGAACCAGTCGGTGGAGAACATCGGCGCGCGGCGGCTGCACACCATCCTGGAGCTGGTGCTGGACGAGATCAGCTTCGAGGCCACCGACCGGCCGGGCACCACCGTCACCGTCGACGCGGCCTATGTGGAGCAGCATGTGGGTGCACTGGTGCGCGACACCGATTTGTCCAAGCACATCCTCTGACGGCGGCCGCATGATGGAGCGGCGGTTCGCCGCCTGAGGCTCGCCCGCGCGCCTACCGTATCCGCCGCAGCACCACGTAGAGCGCGCCCTCGCCGCCATGCTTCGGGCTCGCGGGATGCCAGGCGACAACGCGGGCGGCGTTCCGGCCTTCGGCCAGCCACTGGGGCACCAGCTCGCGCAGGATGCCGGTGCGCGGCTCGGTCCAGGGCGGCTCCAGCTCGTCGTTCCTGCGCGCGCCGCCCTTGCCGGTGACCACCAGCACCACGCGCTTGCCCATCTCCTGCGCGCGGGCGAGGAACGGGCCGAGCGCCTGCCAGGCGCGGTCCTGGGTCATGCCGTGCAGGTCGATGCGGCCTTCCACCTCGAGCTGGCCGCGCTGCAGCCGGCGGGCGCACTTGCCGTCGAGGCCCTCGAGCGATTTCGGCGCGGGCGTGAGCTGGCGCGGCGGCAGGTCGAGCAGGGGTTCGGCGGCATGGCGACGGGCCGGCCGGTCGCGGTGGAGGATGTCGCGCACGGACCGATGGATTTCGGGACGCACCGGACGGCCACCCTTCAGCGGCGCCACGTCCTTCGTGACCGCCGCCCACAGCGCCGCGTCCTCGGGCCGGAGCGGCTTGCGGCTCATGGACCGGGCTTGGGCTGCGCGGCCTTCCCGGCGAGCGGCTTGGGCAGCAGCACGTAATAGCGGCCGCGGTCCTTCATGGCGCCGGCATGGACCTCCGCCTCGTCGCCCTCGCCCCAGTAGTAGTCGCCCCGGACGATGCCGCGGATGGCGCCGCCGGTGTCCTGGGCGATCACCAGCCGGTTCAGCCTGCGCACGCCGTCCTCGCTCTCCACGTCGATCCACAGCGGCGCGCCCAGCGGGATGTGCTTGCGATCGACGGCCATGGAGCGTTCGCCGGTGAGCACCACGCCCTGCGCGCCGATGGCGCCTTCGGCCTGCTGCTCCTCGAAGAACACATAGGACAGGTTCTCGTCCAGCAGCGCCTCGCCCTTGACGGGATTGGCGTTCACCCAGGCGCGGATGGACTGCATGCTGGCCTGCTCGCGGGTCATTTCGCCCCGCTGGACCAGCAGCCGGCCGACCGCCGTGTAGGGATGGCCGTTCTGGCCCGCGAAACCCAGGCGCACCAAGCCGCCGTCGGGCAGGCGCACCAGGCCCGAACCCTGGATCTGCAGGAAGAAGGCGTCGACCGGGTCGGCCAGATACATCAGTTCCAGCCCCCGGCCGGACAGCGCCCCGCGCACGATGTCGCCCCGCGTGGCGAAGGGCACCAGCCGGTTGCCCTCGACCCTGCCGGCGATGCGCTCGCCCTTGAGTCCGGGGCGGAACAGGCCGAGATCGACCATCACCAGCTCGGGCGGCACCCGGTAGAGCGGCACGTGGTAGGTCTCGTCGCGGTTGCGGCTGCCGGCGACGATGGGC
>CAZVVC010000392.1:0-2624 GCA_964630425.1 uncultured Bifidobacterium sp.
GGCATGAAGCAGCTCGAGGCCGATCCGTGGGACGGCATCGACGCCAAGTACCCGGTCCGCGCCACCTTCACCGGCCGCGTCACCAACATCACCGAATACGGCGCCTTCGTGGAGCTGGAGCCGGGCGTCGAAGGCCTGGTGCACGTGTCCGAGATGTCGTGGACCAAGAAGAACGTCCATCCCGGCAAGATCGTGTCGCAGAGCCAGGAAGTCGAGGTCATGGTCCTCGACGTGGATCCGTCCAAGCGCCGCATCAGCCTGGGCCTCAAGCAGGTTCAGGACAATCCGTGGGAGACGTTCTCCGAGCAGCATCCGGTGGGCTCGACCGTCGAGGGCCAGGTCAAGAACATCACCGAGTTCGGTCTGTTCATCGGCCTCGATGCCGAGCTGGACGGCATGATCCACCTGTCGGACCTGGACTGGAATCGTTCGGGCGACGAGGCGATCAAGGACTACAAGAAGGGCGACACCGTGAAGGCCGTCGTTCTCGACATCGACATGGAGAAGGAGCGCATCGGCCTCGGCGTGAAGCAGCTCGGCGGCGATCCCTTCGCCGGCGTGTCGTCCAGCACCAGGAAGGGTTCGGTCGTTACCTGCATCATCACCGCGGTGACCGACAACGGCCTCGAGGTGAAGTTCGGTGACAGCGACTATCCGGGCTACATCCGCCGCGGCGATCTGGCCCGCGACCGCGCCGACCAGCGTCCCGACCGCTTCGCCGTCGGCGACAAGGTCGACGCGCTGGTGACCAATGTCGACAAGTCGTCGCGCAGGATCACCCTGTCGATCAAGGCGCTGGAGATCGAGGAAGAGAAGCAGGCGGTGGCCCAGTACGGTTCGGCCGACGCCGGCGCCAGCCTGGGCGACATCCTGGGCGCGGCCATGGACAAGGCCCGCCGGGAAGCCAGCGAGGACTGAGCTTTCCCGTCAGGGAAAGGCTGAATTGGAAAGCCCTCTGGCCTGTTCTCAGGTCAGGGGGCTTTCTCTATGATGGGCCGGCATTTTCACGGGAGTGATCGATGGCCGTCGACGTTGACGAACTGCTTACCCGCCGGAAGCTGAAGCGGCGGCTCGCCTTCTGGCGTATCGCGGCGCTGGTGCTGATCGTCGGGCTCGCCCTCGCCGTGTTCGGCGTCAGGGGCAAGAACGTCCTGCCGCACATCGCGCGGGTCAATATCGACGGCGTGATCCTCGACGAGAAGAAGCGCGAGGAACTGCTGACCGAGATTTCCGAGGACGACACGGTCAAGGCGGTGATCGTGCGCATCGACAGTCCCGGCGGTACCGTCGTCGGCTCGGAAATCATCTACAAGGGCCTGCGCAAGATCGCCGAGGACAAGCCCGTCGTCGCGGTCATCAGCAGCATGGGCGCCTCGGGCGGCTATGTGGCGGCGCTGGGTGCCGACCGCATCTATGCCCGCGACAATTCCCTGACCGGCTCCATCGGCGTGATCTTTCAGTCGCCGGAATTCTCCAAGCTCCTGGGCAATATCGGCGTGGCGGTGAACGAGGTGAAGTCGGCGCCGCTGAAGGGTGGGCCGTCGCCCTTCGAGCCCATGTCCGAGGATATGCGCGGCAGCATCAAATATATGGTCGACGACGCCTTCGACTGGTTCAAGGGGCTGGTGCGGGAACGCCGCAAGATGACGCCCGAGCAGCTTGCCGCGGTGACAGACGGCCGCGTGTTCTCGGGCCGGCAGGCGCTGCCGCTGGGCCTGATCGACGCGCTGGGCGGCGAGGACGAGGCCATCGCCTGGCTGGAGAAGGAAAAGAAGCTGGCCAAGGACCTGCCGGTCGTCGACGCGGACAAGAAGGAGGAGTTTCCCTTCATGCGGAACGCCGCGGCGATGGTGTTCGGCGACACCCGCCTGGCCGACCGGCTTTCACTTGACGGGGTGCTAGCACTCTGGCAACCTTGAGGTTTCCGAGACAAGAGGTGGAGCGAGACGTGCTGGGGGTCGGTCGTCTCTTGCCGACGGGGGTACAACTCACGTGATCAAGTCAGAACTCATTCAGCGGCTTGCCGAAGACAATCCGCATCTCTATCAGCGCGCCGTGGAGCGAATCGTCTCGACGGTGTTCGACGAGATCACCAGCGCCCTGGCGCGGGGCGATCGGGTCGAATTGCGCGGTTTCGGCGCGTTTTCGGTCAAGCACCGGCCCTCGCGGCTGGGCCGCAACCCGCGCACCGGCGACGCCGTCGACGTCTCCGCCAAGGCCGTGCCGTTCTTCAAGACCGGCAAGGAACTGCGCGAGCGCCTCAACAAATAGCCCCGGCCGCGACGCATATCCACTCGCTGCGGCACTTTGGAATAGATCATCCCGCAGGATGATCTAGTCTGAGGGCATGAGTCGCCTGCGCCTGTTCATCACCCTGCCGCTGCTCCTCGTCGTGGTCCTCTTCGCCGTGGTGAACCGCGCGCCCGTGGCCGTCAATTTCTGGCCGCTGCCCTGGGCGACCGAGGTGCCGCTGGCGGCCGTCGCCTTCGCCGCGTTTTTCCTGGGGGCGGTGAGCGGCGGGCTTGCGGTGTGGCTGGGCGGCATGCGAAAACGCCGCCGCGAACGTCTCCGGGCGGCGGAGGAACAGGCGGCCCTGCCCGCGGCCGACCCCGCCGCGCCCGCGC
>CAZVVC010000393.1:0-2621 GCA_964630425.1 uncultured Bifidobacterium sp.
TGCGGCCGTTTTCTCCGGCGGGTACGGCGACCACCGAGAACTGCTTGATGAGGGGATAGTTGACCGGCAGCGACGGGATGCGGCCGCTGGTGAAGCCGATGATCAGGATGCGTCCGAAGGGAGCGATGCAGCGGATGGATTCGTCGAACACGTCGCCGCCGACCGGATCGTAGATCACGTCGGCGCCCTTGCCGCCCGTCAGCTCCTTCACCCTGTCGCGGAAGCGCGGTGTCTCGCGGTAGTTGATGACGTGGTCGGCGCCCATGCGCGTGACCACCTCCAGCCGTTTGTCGTCGCCGCCCGTGCCGATGACGGTGCAGCCCAGGATCTTGCCCAGCTCCACGGCCGCGAGGCCGACGCCGCCCGAGGCCGCGTGCACCAGCAGCGTCTCGCCGGGCTGGATCTGGCCGCGGGTGACGAGGCCCACATAGGCGGTACGATAGGCGCTGCCGAAGGACGCACCGGTATGCCAGTCGAACGGCGCGGGCAGCGGGTGGATGCCGGCCTCGTCGGCTGCCACCAGTTCCGCATAGGCGCCGGTGCGCACGCCGCCCATGACCCTGTCGCCCACCTTGAAGCGGCTCGCGCCCTCGCCTAGCGCCACCACCTCGCCCGCGCATTCGCCGCCGGGGACGAAGGGCGTCGGCCATTTGTGCTGGTGCAGGCCCTGGACCTGGAGCATCTCGACGAAGGTGACGCAGGCCGCGCGTGGCCGGATCAGCACCTGTCCCGGCCCGGGAACCGGATCGGGCACGGTGTCGATCGCCACGTCATGATAGTCGCTGTATTCGCGGCAGACCCAGGCGCGCATGGCCCCGGCTTACTCGGCGGCGTATTTGGCGATCTTCGACTTGAGCTGCTTGCGCATCACCCGGCGGACCATGGGCGCGAACTCGTCGAGCGTCATGGTCGGATAGTTCGGATCGAACGCCGGCATGTCGTATTTGTCGATGAACTCGCGGGTGTGCTCGTAATACGGGCTGTCCTTGAACAGGTCGCGCCGGTTTCTGTCGAGGCCGACGAACTCGTAATAGTAGTAGCCCTGGAAGTCGGTGTGGTTCTCGAGCATCCAGCGGTTCGCCTCGGAGACGAACGGCTTCAGGATGGCCGCCGCCACCGCGCCGTGATGATAAGTGCCCAGCACGTCGCCGATGTCGTGCAGCAGCGCGCAGACCACATATTCCTCGTCCTTGCCGTCGCGATAGGCGCGGGTGGCGGTCTGGAGGCAGTGGGTCAGGCGGTCCACCTGGAAGCCGCCGAAATCGTCCTTCAGCAGCTGCATGTGGGCGAGCACGCGGTCGGCGACGCCGCCCGCCAGCTTCATGAACTCCTTGCCGATGATCTCCCAATCCTCGGAAGTGCCTTCGTCCATGCGCGTGAACTGCGACAGTTCCTGCGATTCCGAATGATCCGTCATTGTCTTTTCCCCGATGAACCTCAAGCGCCCGCTTCGAGGACGATCTTACCCTCGGCCTCGCGATTGACAAACAGGTTGAGGGCTTCCCTCGCCTGCTCCAGCGGCATACGGCGGGATATATGGGGCTTCAGCTTGCCCTGGCGATACAAATCGACGATCTCCTCGATCGCCTGCTGGCTCTTCTCCGGCTCCTCCTGCTTGAAGCGGCCATAGAACACGCCGACGATGGCGCAGCCCTTCAGCAGCGCCAGATTGGCCGGCGCGCTGGGGATGCGGCCGCTGGCGAAGCCGATGACGAGGATGCGGCCGTTCCAGTTCACGCAGCGCAGCGCCTGGTCGAAATAGTCGCCGCCGACCGCGTCGTAGATCACGTCGGCGCCACGGCCGCCGGTCAGCTCCTTGACCTTCTCCTTGTACTCGCCCTCGGCGTAGTTGATCAGGTGGTCGGCGCCCGACTCCTTCGCGATCTTCAGCTTGGCGTCGCTGGAGGCGGCGGCGATCACCGTGGCGCCCAGCGCCTTGCCGATCTGCACCGCCGCGAGGCCGACGCCGCCGGCCGCGCCCAGCACCAGCAGCGTCTCGCCCTTGCGCAGGTTCCCGCGGTGGACCAGCGCGTGATAGGAGGTGCCGAAATTGGTCAGGAAGCCAGCGGCCTCGGCGAAATCCATGCCCGCCGGGAACTTCACGCAGCGATCGGCCGGGGCGACGATCTCCTCGCAGAAACTGCCCCAGCTGGTCAGCGCCAGCACGTGGTCGCCCACCGCGAAGCCCGTCACGTCGTCCGCCACCTCGGTGACGACGCCGGCGGCCTCGCCGCCCGGGATGAACGGCATGGGCGGCTTGAACTGGTAGGTGCCCTTGATGATCAGCGTGTCCTGGAAGTTCACGCCCGCCGCGCGGACCGAGATCCGGATATGGCCGGGCTTCATCTCCGGCGCCGGCAGGTCGACCAGCTTGAGGACATCGGGCGACCCGTATTCATCGCACAGCACGGCTTTCATCGGCGGCTTTCCCCGTTCAGTTTGGCATCCGCCGGCCACAATACCTTCACGCCTGCACGTTGCAAGCGCCATGCCGCGCTTGGCGCGCGGGCGCGACGGGCGCATGCTTCTCCGGGGCGAAGGGGGGAGAAGCATCATGCACCATGCGATCGGACGGCTGGCGATCGTGATCCTGGCCGGCACGGCGGCGGCCTGCGGCCAGG
>CAZVVC010000394.1:0-2583 GCA_964630425.1 uncultured Bifidobacterium sp.
CGTCGCGGATTTCCTTGGCCACGGCCGCGACGGTCGACGGCGTGCGCGAGACGACGGCCACCTTCGCCCCTTCGGCGCCATAGGCGAGCGCGATGGCGCGGCCGATGCCCCGGCCCGCGCCGGTGACGATGGCGACCCTGTCCTGCAACTGCTTCATGGTCCAGTTCTCCCCAACGGATGCAAAAGTGCGGCGCCCTCCCCGACGCCGGGAAAAACCCTAAGCCACGGCATGGGGATATACAACACTTGTTTAAAATCCCGTGATGCGCCGAGCGCACGACGCCGAGATACGGGATTGACCGCTTCCCGCGCCGTCCGTATGGTCCGCGCGTTTTCGGGAGCCCGTAGCTCAGTTGGTAGAGCATCTGACTTTTAATCAGAGGGTCTTGGGTTCGAATCCCAACGGGCTCACCACTTTTCCGAACATGACGCCGGCCTTTCCGGGGCGCGTCTCCAGACTGACCTTTCCACGCTGAGCCGAAAGCGACGCGCCCGGGAACCGGGCGCGGTGGGCCGCGTTGGATGGATGCGGCACCACGATTTGCTCTCGACGGTGTCCAGTTGGACAAGGCCCCGCAGGAGTTCTCTCCGGCGGGGCTTATTCCATGCGGAGCGGAGCCGGGTTTGCATGATCCAATACATGCGAGTTCTCCGGCAACTAACCGGAAATATTCGCATCAGGCCATATAGATATAATTTTAATAAAATTATTCATTATCCAGGCCTGCGCGACATTAACAAAACTTAACGACTCGCCTCTTTTACCCTCTACCTAGAATGGGTATCGATTGTGGTCACTTCTGATGACGATGTCTGGAGCGCGGCGTTCATGGGGGCGGACGTGTCCAGGCACCTCAGTTCGCGAGGCATGAATGACACAACCCATTATTGATCGGATTATGGATGAGCAGGACCGGGATTTCATCCGCGTCCTCGAGGATCTGATCGACGTCCTCATCGCAAGGGGCGTCATCACCATGGACATGCTGCCGAAGGAAGCGACGGACAAGCTGGCGATGCGGCGCCAGATGCGCGATACGCTGCGCCCGCCCGTCATGTCGAGGCAGGTCGACCTGCACGCCATCGACCGCAAGCTCGCGGCCCTTCCCTTCAAGGAATAGTCCGCTTTCGCCACCCCGCCCTATCGGCGGGCCGCCGCCCGCGATACGCTGCCGGCGTAACGCGGGAGAAAGCCGATGACATCGACCACCGAGGCGGCGCGGGCGCGCCGCATAGACGAGATGCTGGCCAAGGACGCCATCCGTGACGTGCTGTGCCGCTATTGCCACGGCATCGACCGGTGCGACGCGGCGGTGCTGAAATCGGCCTACTGGCCCGACGCGACCGAGACCCACGGCACCTTCGACGGCAACGCCTGGGAATTCGCCGACTTCATGACCGCCAACATGCGGGCGACCATGCGGGCCAGCCAGCAGAAGATCGGCAACGCCTGGATCATCCTCGACGAGGACGGCGTCCACGCGCGCGGCGAGACCTATGTGACCGGCTATCTGGAGATCGACGGACCCGACGGCCCGGTCCAGCGGATCGTGGGCGGCCGGTATCTGGACCGCTTCGAGTGCCGCGACGGCGAGTGGCGCATCATCGACAGGCTCTACGTCATGGACTGGAATCGCAACGGACCCTCGACCGCGGAATGGGACGAAGGTCTCTATGCCATGCTGCGCACGCGCGGCGCGCGCCACCCGGACGATCCGTGGGACAAGGGCATGCCGCCGGCGCGGGCTTCCTCGGCGGGTGGCTAGGGGAAACGGCGCGGCGGTCGCCTGACCGCGCGGTTTTCCGCTGCCGGCTATTCCGTAAGGCGCCGGTCGCCGCTAAGGTGACCGGATGCCTCTCAAACTTCTCGTCGCCGACGTCTATTCCACCAACGGCCGCGCCAGCATCGTCGCCGCGGGCGGCACGACGGCGGGCGTCATGTTCGCCCGCGCCATCGGGCTTCACCGGCCGGACGCGGAGGTGGCCTCGGTCATCTTCGACACCGTCGAGCCGGAGATGCCCGCCCCGCTCGAATCGTTCGACGGCGTGCTCTGGAGCGGCTCCAACCTCACCATCCACCGCCGCAACCCGCTGATCGACGCGCAGGTCGCCGTGGCGCAAACGCTGTTCGATCGCGGCATCCCGCAATTCGGCTGCTGCTACGGGTTGCAGCTCGCGACCGTGGCGGCGGGCGGCGTGGTCGAGGCCAATCCCTCCGGTCCGGAGATCGGCTGGGCGCGGAACGTCACGCTGACCGGCCAGGGCCGGGCCCATCCCATGTACCGGGGCAAGCCCGGGCGCTTCGACGCCCTGTGCTGGCACAACGACGCCGTCAGGGACCTGCCCGAAGGGGCCGAGCTGCTCGCCGGCAATGCCCACACCAGGGTCCAGGCCGCGATCCTGCGGCGCGGCGCGGGAGAGTTCTGGGCGACGCAGTACCATCTGGAATTCAACGGCCGCGAGGTGGCGACGCTGGTAGGCGGCGCCTCGGCGACGTTCCTTTCGGCCGGCACCATGAGCGAGGGCGACATCGACACGCTGATCCGGGAGATGGACGGCGTGGCGGCGGCCGAAGCCGATCCC
>CAZVVC010000395.1:0-2564 GCA_964630425.1 uncultured Bifidobacterium sp.
TGATCTCCGAACGGATCGTGAAGGATGACGTGTTCACCTCGATCCATATCGAGGAATTCGAGGTGATGGCCCGCGACACCAAGCTGGGTCCCGAGGAAATCACCCGCGACATCCCGAACGTCGGCGAGGAAAGCCTGTCCCACCTGGACGAGGCCGGCATCGTCTATATCGGCGCCGAGGTGAAGGCGGGCGACATCCTGGTCGGCAAGGTGACGCCGAAGGGCGAATCGCCGATGACGCCGGAAGAGAAGCTGCTGCGCGCCATCTTCGGCGAGAAGGCCTCGGACGTGCGCGACACCTCGCTGCGCGTGCCGCCGGGCGACTCGGGCACCGTCGTCGAGGTGCGCGTGTTCAACCGCCACGGCGTCGACAAGGACGAGCGTGCCCGCACCATCGAGCGCGAGGAGATCGAGCGCCTGGCCAAGGACCGCGACGACGAGCTGGCGATCCTGGAGCGCAGCTCCTACGCCCGTCTCGAAGGCCTGCTGATCGGCCAGGCCGTCGCCAAGGGCCCGAAGGGCTTCAAGGCCGGCGCCGAGGTGACCAAGGACCTGCTGAACGAGCTCAGCAAGGGCCAGTGGTGGCAGGTCGCCGTGAAGGACGAGGCGCGCCAGGCCGATATCGAGGCCCTGCGCAAGCAGTTCGACGACGCCAAGGACCGGCTGCAGAAGCGGTTCGAGGACAAGGTCGAGAAGCTGCAGCGCGGCGACGAGCTGCTGCCCGGCGTGATGAAGATGGTCAAGGTGTTCGTCGCGGTGAAGCGCAAGCTGCAGCCGGGCGACAAGATGGCCGGCCGTCACGGCAACAAGGGCGTCATCTCGCGCATCGCCGCCATCGAGGACATGCCGTTCCTCGCCGACGGCACCGTGGCCGACATCGTGCTGAACCCGCTGGGCGTGCCCTCGCGCATGAATGTGGGCCAAATCCTCGAGACCCATCTGGGCTGGGCCTCGGCCGGCCTCGGCCGACAGGTCAAGCACCTGCTGGAGGACGTGCAGCAGGCCGGATCGGACCAGGCCCTGAGGGAACGCCTCAAGGAGCTGTATGGCGAGGCGCAGTACGACGAGGTGATCCGCGATCTCGACGCCGATCAGCTCCGCGAGCTGGGCAGGAACCTGTCCAAGGGCATTCCGGTGGCCACGCCGGTGTTCGACGGCGCCAAGGAAGCCGACATCGTCGACGCGCTGGTATCGGCCGGCATGGCCGGCTCGGGCCAGGTCACGCTGTATGACGGCCGCACCGGCGAGCCGTTCGACCGCAAGGTGACCGTGGGCTACATCTACATGCTGAAGCTGCACCACCTGGTGGACGACAAGATCCACGCCCGCTCCATCGGCCCGTACAGCCTGGTGACCCAGCAGCCGCTGGGCGGCAAGGCCCAGTTCGGCGGCCAGCGCTTCGGCGAGATGGAGGTGTGGGCGCTGCAGGCCTACGGCGCCGCCTACACGCTGCAGGAGATGCTGACGGTGAAGTCGGACGACGTGGCCGGCCGCACCGGCGTCTACGAGGCGATCGTCAAGGGCGACGACACGTTCGAGGCGGGCATTCCGGAATCCTTCAACGTGCTGGTGAAGGAAATGCGGTCGCTGGCGCTCAACGTGGAGCTGGTCACCATCGACGAGTGACCCACTTGACAGGGTTGGTACACTAGGTCGCGAACATATCTTACCGAGCAGGGCCCGAACCGGGTCCAGTCTAGGAGCAGAACATGAACCAAGAGGTCACTAACCTCTTCAGCCCGCAGAACAAGGCCCAGAACTTCAACTCGATCAAGATTTCGATCGCGTCGCCGGATCGCATCCGGTCCTGGTCCTTCGGTGAGATCAAGAAGCCCGAGACCATCAACTACCGGACGTTCAAGCCGGAACGCGATGGCCTGTTCTGCGCCCGCATCTTCGGTCCGATCAAGGACTACGAGTGCCTGTGCGGCAAGTACAAGCGCATGAAGTATCGCGGCATCGTCTGCGAGAAGTGCGGCGTGGAAGTGACCCTGTCGAAGGTCCGCCGCGAGCGCATGGGCCACATCGAGCTGGCCGCGCCGGTCGCGCACATCTGGTTCCTGAAGAGCCTGCCGTCGCGCATCGGCCTGCTGCTCGACATGACCCTGAAGGATCTGGAGCGCATCCTGTACTTCGAATCCTACGTGGTCATCGAGCCGGGCCTGTCGCCGCTGAAGAAGGGCCAGCTCCTCAACGAGGAGGAGTACCGCGACGCCCAGGACAATTACGGCGACGACGCCTTCACCGCCGGCATCGGCGCCGAGGCGATCCGCAACATGCTCGAGAGCCTCGACCTGTCGGTCATCCGCGAGGAGATCCGCCAGGAGCTGGCCGAGACCAAGTCCGAGCTGAAGCCGAAGAAGCTCATCAAGCGGCTGAAGGTGGTCGAGGCGTTCATCGAATCCGGCAACCGCCCGGAATGGATGATCCTGACCGTCGTCCCGGTGATCCCGCCGGAGCTGCGCCCGCTCGTCCCGCTGGACGGCGGCCGCTTCGCCACCTCGGACCTCAACGACCTGTACCGCCGCGTCATCAACCGCAACAACCGCCTGAAGCGCCTGATCG
>CAZVVC010000396.1:0-2546 GCA_964630425.1 uncultured Bifidobacterium sp.
TCGCCGCCGGTGATCGTGACGAGGTTGATCCAGTCGACCGAGCTGCTCGTCGAGGAATCGGTGACGGTGATGCCCCTCTCCTCGGCCAGCTGCGGGGCGTTCACGTAGGAGACCGGCTCGTCGGTGCCGGCCTCGAAGATCCCCTTGAGGACCGAGAGGGTGAGCAGGCTCGTGTCGTAGCCGGCCAGCTCGCCCTGGTACTCGATGTCGATCGTCGACGGGAGGCCGTCGGCTGCGTTGAGGCCGGCGAAGAGGCCGCCGAAGTCCTCGAGGACGATCACGACGTTGTTGTTGGCGTTGCCGCCGCCACCCTTGCCGCCCGCGCCCAGGTCGATGGCGACGCCCGCGCCGCCGCCGGCGGTGCCAACCTCGCCAGCATTGGCGCCAACGACGATGGTATTGCTGTCGAAGCCGTTGGCGTCGAAGCCGCCCGCGTCATCCGTGCCGCAGGTCACGCTGTTGGTGTTTGAACCGACGGTGGCCGGCGAGCAGGCCGCGATCGCGGGAGACGTATCGACGACGGCATAGGTCGCCACCGTCAGCGCGGCGGCCGCCATGGCGCCGCGGGTCACGTACTTGCCGGACAGACGCGTGCCGAAATCCACGGCTACGCGCGAGACGGAATTCAACAGCGTCTTCTTTTCGTTGGAGAGATTCATCGATCTCGACTCCCTATTAAGCGGAAACAGCAGCAAAAGCGCCCTCGGCGGGCGCCATGGATTGGAAAATTCCGGCCGGATGGCCTGGACGCGTGATGGAACACGGCGCCAAAAGTCGTTGCTTTCGGTTACAGATCAAGCAGATAGGCTCCTCTATACCCCTCCCGGAGGCCGTACCAGCAGCGGAACGTTTCCCTCACCCCCACGGCGCCGAAGGCTTTTGGGCCTTTCGGTCGACGATATTAATACGCCGCAGTAATGTCGCTTTGCAAGCCCACAAGGCTGGAATACCAAAAATTTTACGCACTTAGCGGCAGAATCCCGCGCCCTGGGTCATCTTTCCGCCTCAGTTAGGCCGGGGGACGGTATCATGATCCCGCCATGCTGTATCATAAATGACACACATAGGGAGGCCAGGCATGTCCATGAAGCACTCACCCACCCCAAACCCGGCGGAAACCGGGCAGAACACCGACGACAATCCATATGGAAGAATCGTTACGTCGTCGGAAGGCGACGTGCTGCTGATCGGCATCGACCGGCCGCGCAAGCTGAACGGCTTCACCAATCCCATGCTCGACGGGCTGTCGCGGGCCTATGAGGCATACGAGGCCGGGCCGTGGCGCTGCGCCGTGCTGCACAGCACGGGCCGGCACTTCACCGCCGGGCTGGACCTGGCGAGCATCGACCGCTCGCGGCCGCTGTTCGACCGGGCGCTGATCGACCCGGTCGGGCTCCATCCCCGGCGGCGGAGCAAGCCGCTGGTCGCCGCGGTGCGGGGCATCACCTACACCATCGGCCTGGAGCTGGCGCTGGCGGCGGACTTCATCATCTGCGGGTCCGACGCGCGAATCGCACAGCTTGAGGTGAAGCGCGGCCTGATGCCCACATGTGGGGGCACGGCGCGGCTGATCGAGCGCGCGGGCTGGGGCAACGCCATGCGCTGGCTGCTGACCGGCGACGAGATGGACGCGGCCACCGCGCTGCGCCTGGGCCTGGTCCAGGAGGTGGTCGACCCGGAAGCCGTGCTGGGCCGGGCGCTGGTGCTGGCGCGCCGCGTCGCCGGGCAGGCGCCGCTGGCGGTCAGGGCCGTGCTGGCCAACGGCCGGACGGCGGCCGGCGGCGGACTGGACGCGGCGACCGCCGAACTGGACGCCGCGAGCGGGCGGCTCCGCGACAGCGAGGACGTGCAGGAGGGCGTGCGCTCGTTCGTCGAGAAGCGCAAGGCGCGCTTCACGGGACGATGATGACGCCCTATTATCGTCTTTTTTGGACGTGGTATGAATGCAACAGCAGGTTTGGGCGGAGTCCATGAGGAAGTATTTCATGATTTCGTTACTTGTCCGTGAAGTGTTTTCCGGCAGATGGGCGCGGGAAAGCGAAGACACGCGCCGCCGTTCGGCGTCGTCAAGGTAGGGTTTTATCTGCGGTGGAACGTGTGCCGACCAGGCTGGATTACCGGGCTTCGCGCACGGTGGCGGGGCGAGCGGGACTGTTCATCATTCCGGCCCCGAATCGTGTGACGATTTCGTCCGCCGCCGCCTCTTCAGCCGGGCGGAACCCGCCGTCCCCTCTTCAGCCGTCATCCCGCCAATGGCGGGATGACGGCTGAGGGGAGGGCGGGCACTGCGTCAATGGTGGATGGCCCTTTCCCCGTTCTCTCGCGGGGCGGGGGAAAGGCCGGCGGTCAGGCGATGCCCAGGGACTTGTAGATGGGGAGATGCTTCTCGGCGATGCTGGTCGCCTCGCGCCGGAACTCGGCCTTGTTCTCCTCGGGATCGGTGATGGCGACGCCGTTCCTGGCCATGCGCTTGCCCTGCGCGCTGAACAGTTCGTAGGCATGATCGATGGCGGCGGCGGGGGTCTTGTGGCCGCGCTCGTGCGCCA
>CAZVVC010000397.1:0-2546 GCA_964630425.1 uncultured Bifidobacterium sp.
TGGGTGGGTAATTTTTATTATATTTTATATAGTTATGTATCTTTTCTTCCACGCCACATAATCAATCCCCGTCATTCCCGTGCATGCGGGACCGACCACGTTTTGTTGATTGCTTCACATGCTCCGTCGCCGGAATGACGGCTGAAGACCCTTGCGTCTCTCCGAGCGCTGGTGTGCGTGCGCCTGCCTCTTGGGTCTGTTGCCGCGACCGGCTAAGCTCGATGCGTCACGGCAACGCAATGAACCGGTGTGAGCATGACGTCGCGCAAACGCAAGCAGCAGCAGAACAACCAGGAAAAATGGGTGTGGATCGTCCTCGGCGCGGGCGCCGTTCTCGCGATCGTGGCGCTGAGCTTCGCCGCCTGAAAGCATCCCGGCGATCCGCCGCGGCGTCCGTCGGATCGACCGCCGCGTCCCCGCGTCTTTCTCAGCCGCCGTGCAGCCGCGCGGACAGCCCGGCGGCCAGCGCCGCCTCGCGCAGGAACGGCGAGCCGGCGCGGTCCCGGTCGATCTCCGCGCCGATCCCGGACAGCCCTTCGCGGCCGAAGCGGTCGCGCAGCGTCTCCCTCAGCCAGTGGCGGTCCTGGAGACGGCGCGCCCGCTCGAGCCGGCCGCCCTCGCCCAGCCACGCCCGGCGCGCGGCGAGCACCTCCGCCAGCCTGTCCATGCCGGCGCCGGTCGAGGCGGACACGAGCAGCACCGGCACGTCCCAGCCGTCGCCGGTCCCCGCGAGGCTGAGCGCGCCCTTCACGTCGGCGCGGGCGCGGATCGCCGCCTGGCCCATGTCGGCCTTGGTGACGACGATGACATGCGGCACCTCCATGATGCCCGCCTTCATGAATTGCAGGCTGTCGCCCGAGCCGGGCTGGATGCAGAACACCACCGTGTCGGCGACGGTCACCACGTCGGTCTCCGACTGGCCGACGCCGACGGTCTCCACCAGCACCACGTCATAGACCGCGCGCATCAGCACCATGGCGGCGAAGGTCAGCGAGGCGAGGCCGCCCAGCCGGTCGCGCGCGGCCATGGACCGCACGAAGATGCCCTGGTCCTCGGGATCGGTGGCCAGCCGGGTGCGGTCGCCCAGCAGGGCGCCGCCCGTGCGCTTCGAGGACGGGTCGACGGCGATGATCCCGACCGTGCGCCCTTCGGACCGCCAGGCGCGGATCAGCGCGCCGGTGAGCGTCGACTTGCCGACGCCGGGCGGGCCGGTCAGGCCGATGGCATGGGCCTTCGGCGCGGCCCAGGCGCGGTCGAGCAGCTCGACGACCGCCGGGGCGCCCGCATCGCGCTCGATGGCGGCCAGCGCCGCCGCCATGGCCGGCTTGCCGCCGGCGACGAGGGTCTCGAAATCCGGGACCCGCGCCAATCTCAGTCCCTGGCCGGCGCGTTGTTCAGCACCGCCTGCGCCGCGGCGAGCCGGGCGATCGGCACCCGGTAGGGCGAGCAGGACACGTAGTCGAGGCCGACCTCCTCGCAGAACGCGATCGAGGCCGGGTCGCCGCCATGCTCGCCGCAGATGCCCAGCTTGATCTTCGGGCGGCTCGAGCGGCCCTTCTCGGCGGCGATGCGCACCAGCGCGCCGACGCCTTCCCGGTCGAGGGTGACGAACGGATCCTTCTCGTAGATGCCGTTGCGCAGGTAATCCTCGAGGAAGCTGGCGCTGTCGTCGCGGCTGAGGCCGTAGGTGGTCTGGGTCAGGTCGTTGGTGCCGAAGCTGAAGAACTCGGCCGACTGGGCGATCTGGTCGGCGAGCAGCGCGGCGCGCGGCAGCTCGATCATGGTGCCGACCACATAGCCGTCGGCCTTGAAGCCCAGCTCGGCGGCGATGGCGTCGATCCGGCCCTTCAGGATGTCCAGCTCCCGCTTGGCGCCGACCAGCGGCACCATGATCTCGGGCACCACCGTATCGCCGGTCTCCTTGCAGACCTGCTGGGCGGCCTCGAAGATGGCGCGGGCCTGCATCTCGTAGATCTCGGGGAACGAGATGCCGAGGCGGCAGCCGCGGTGGCCGAGCATGGGGTTGAACTCGTGCAGCTCGTGGGCGCGCTTGCGCATGGTGGCGAGCGACACGCCGGCCTGGTCCGCGATCTCCTTCAGCTCCTCGTCGGTCTTCGGCAGGAACTCGTGGAGCGGCGGATCGAGCAGGCGGATGGTGACCGGCAGGCCCTTCATGATGGTGAACAGGTCGACGAAATCCTGGCGCTGCACCGGCAGCAGCTTGGCCAGCGCCGCCCGGCGCTCGCCCTCGGTCTCGGACAGGATCATCTCGCGCACCGCCATGATGCGGTCGGCCTCGAAAAACATGTGCTCGGTGCGGCACAGGCCGATGCCCTCGGCGCCGAACTCGCGGGCGGTCCGCGCGTCGAGCGGGGTTTCCGCGTTGGTGCGCACCTTCATGCGGCGCACCTCGTCGGCCCAGCCCATCAGCATGGCGAAGTCGCCCGACAGTTCCGGATTGATGGTCGGCACCGCGCCCCGGATGACCTCGCCGGTCGAGCCGTCGAGGGTGATGATGTCGCCGCGCCGCAGGGTCTCGCCGCCGA
>CAZVVC010000398.1:0-2519 GCA_964630425.1 uncultured Bifidobacterium sp.
AATACCACGATGCTCTTGCGGCTCATGACTCTCCCCTTGTCTGCGCCAAGCCTATGCCAGCGGGCAGGGGCGGCCAAGCGCCGAGGGAGTGGACTCGGGGCGCGAACGTCCTAAAATCCTGGGGAAGGCACCGAGAAGGGAATCCGATGCGGATGTTGTCCTGTTTGCTTCTGCTGGCGTTGCCGGCGTTTCCGGCGCTGGCCGCCGGGACCGAGCCAGCCGCCGGCGCGGAACCCGCGCAGGTGACGGCCGCGCAGGCATCGCCCGTGGCTCAGGAGGCGCAGCCCAGGAAGAAGCGCGCCCTGGCGTGTCCCGCCTGCCGTACGGACGAAATGCCCAGCTTCGCCATCCGTCCCGCCACAGGGCCGGCCTCTGCCGCGGCGGCCGCGCCGCCGGCCGCCGATGGGACCGACGCGCCGGGCAAGGCCGCGTCCCAGCCTCCGGTCAATTTCTCGTTCTCCGGCTCGGCCGACGGGACCAGGTCGTACAACCGGTATCGCGGGGGCGTCTACATGGCCGCCCCGTTCTAGGGTGGGGGGCGGCCGACCTGAGTCGTCGTGACGGCCGGGAAGGGTGGAGAAATCCGGAAACAAAAAGCCCGGCGCGGTGGCCGGGCTTTTCGATTCACATGACCGGGATGTTCATTCGTCCGGGGCGATGGTCAGCACCAGGCCGTCCAGCTCCTCGGTGAACTCCATCTGGCAGCTCAGCCGCGAGGTGGGGCGCACGGAGTCCAATTCCTCCAGCAGCTCGTTTTCCTCGTCGTTGCGCGCGCCGGCTTTCTCCATCCATGCCTCGTCGATATAGATGTGGCAGGTGGCGCACGAGCACTGGCCGCCGCAGATGGCTTCCAGCTCGTAGTCGTTGTCGCGCAGGTTCTCCATCACCGAGATGCCGATTTCGCCTTCGATCTCGCTCTGCTCGCCGTCGCGGTTGGTGATGAAGATTTTCGCCATGTGGGATCCCCGGGGTGACTGCTGCTGATTTTGCCGCTTCCTAGCCAAAGGCGGCCGTCATTGCAACCGATTCCGCTGTTACAGGTCCTTGAGCGCCACCTCGGGATCGGCGGCCTTCTCGCGGTCGATCGTCCGGCCTTCCGCGATCAGTTTCTTGGCGGCCATGAAATCCTTGATCATGTTGATGGCGTTGATGGCCGCCAGCTTCCCGTCCCTGAAATAGAGCGCCGAGAACTTGCGGTCCTCGGGATTGCCGCGGATCACGACCTCGTCGCCCGGCTCGGACAGCCCGACGATCTGCAGCTTCAGGTCGTACTGGTCCGACCAGAACCACGGGATTTCGGCATATGCCTTCAGCTCGCCGCACATGGCGGCGGCGGCGGTCTTGCCCTGGTCCACCGCGTTCTGCACGGATTCGAGCCGCAGGCGCCGGGCCAGCAGCGCATTGGGGTGATTGGTGCAGTCGCCCGCAGCCCAGATGCCGTCATCGCTGGTCTGGCAGAATTCGTCGACGACGATGCCGTTGTCGACGGCCAGGTCGCCTTCGGCGGCCAGTTCCACGTTCGGCACGACGCCGACGCCGATGACCACCAGATCCGCCGGATAGGAGGACTCGTCGGCGCAGGTGACGCGCTCGACCGTGCCGGTGCCCTCGAAGCCGGTGACGGCCATGCCGGTCTTGATGACCACGCCGGCCTCGGTGTGCACCCGGTGATAGAATTCGGACACTTCCGGCGCGACCACGCGGCTCATCACCCGGTCGAGGCCTTCGAGCACGGTGACCGCGCAGCCCATCTTGACCGCGACGGCCGCGACCTCGAGGCCGATGTAGCCGCCGCCGACGATGACGACCCTCGCGCCGGGCTTCATCTGCTTCTGGATCGCCAGCGTATCGTCGATGGCGCGCAGGTAGAAGATGTTCTCCAGATGCGCGCCGGGCGCCTGGAGCTTGCGCACGCGCGTGCCCGTGGCCAGCAGCAGCTTGTCATAGGCGAGGTTCTCGCCGGGCTCCGTGGTCACGGTCCTGGCGCGCCGGTCGATGGAGGTCACGCGGAGGTTGGGGCGAAAGTCGACCTGCTTCTCGTCGTACCAGGACTCCTTCTTGAGGAAGGTGCGCTCCAGCTCCAGCTCGCCGGCCAGCACGGCCTTGGACAGCGGCGGACGCTCGTAGGGGACATAGGGTTCGTCGCCGATCAGGACGATCCGGCCGTCGAAGCCCTTCTGCCGCAGGGTTACCACGGCCTGACCGCCGGCATGGCCCGCGCCGACGACGATGATGGTCTGTGTCATGCTTCCGCTTCCGCTGTCTGGTTGGTTGCCCGCTCTTATCCTGTTCGCTCGCAAAAATCTATGTTATGGCTCCAAAACTGCCGTTTCGTCCCGTGGAGCAGGGGAGACCTTCCGGGCGCTTTCCATATCGGAGTGTGGTTGCTCCGCACCGTTTGCAGGACGACGATGCGCCCCAGGCGCGCGGCAGTGGCCCTTTGAGGGTTGAGACGAGTTTTCACATCTGGTTGGGAGATGACCATGGATCTTGGATTGAAGGGCAAGAATGCGATCGTG
>CAZVVC010000399.1:0-2518 GCA_964630425.1 uncultured Bifidobacterium sp.
CACGATCGCCACCAGCGCCTCCGGCCACGACATCACCGGCCCCCTTCCGGGTGCGGCCTGAACGGCCGCGACCTCACCGCCGCCCGGTGCGCCGCCGACGCGTTACAAGCCGGGCAACCGAACCAACCGCGCTGCTGGTGATGCGCCTCGCAGATCGAGGCGTCGAACGTGCGCCCAGCCACCGTCGCCGACCCCACGATCGGCGCCGGCGGACCCACGACCAGCGCAGGCTTCAAGAACCCCGGGTCGGGCAGCGGCCGCGCCTCACGCGAAGCCACCGCCGGCCGGGGCGGCCTGGCCCGCGGGCGCGTCACCCGCGGCCGCGGCTCCCCACGATGCGCGTGCTGCCACGCCGTCGAGCAGCCGCGCGAGCAGAAACGCCGCAACGCGAACTCCCGCGGCGTCTCGTACCCCGCGCCCGACCGCACCCGACGAGCGAACTCCCGCCGGCACTGCGGGCAGACCTTCACCTCAACCGGCGCCGCGGCATTCGCCGCCGCCCGCTTCGCCGCCAGCGTCGCCGAACGCACCACCCCAGCGCACACCTGGTTACACGACCGCCGAGCAGCGAACGACCGCGGCGTCTCGTAAGGCTTCCGCACCAACAGCGACACGCAGGCCGCGCAGAAACGCGAACCGCGCTGCAACTCCGCCGACAAGTCCACCGCCTCACGCACCAACCGCGCCAGGCGCTCCGCGAGCTCCGCCGAGGCGTCCCCGATGGCGCCGCCCTCAAGCCGATCAGCCAACGCCCGTAACACCCCAGCCGACGCCGACCGGCGAGCCTCAGACCCCCGCAGCCGACTCACGAACCCACCACCGGCTGCAAGTCCGCCACCAGCACCCACTCCCCCACCTCGCCATCCACCAACACCCGCGCGAAACGGCCCTCCAACGCCGCCACGCTCACCACCCGCGGCCGGCCAGCCGCCCCAACGTGCACGCACGCCTCACCAACCACCGGCGCCCACTCCTCGAGGACCACGCGCGACACACCACCACGAGCCGGCTCACCCGGCACCGCCTGAAACGTCTTCTGACGCACCAGCCGCTGCGCCCACGAGTTCCCCACGTTCCGCCGCCCAAACTCCTGCAGCACCTCCAGAGCGTCCCTCACGACTCCACCTCCAAACCGACCAGCTCCCGCAACCGCAGCCACGTAGCCGCCACCATCCCCGCTACCGCCGCCTCCTGACTCGGCGTCAAGACCTCCAACTCCGACAGCTCCACCGCCGCAATGTGCGCCGTGATCGCCCGCTCCAACTCCTGGATGCGGCCCGACGACTCGACCACCCCAGGCGTCCCAGTCACCGCAGTCACCGCGTAAACGATCTCGGTCAGGCCGCCCAGCAGCGCCTCCTCCCGCTCACGACGCGCCGCCCTACGCTGCTCCAGGCGATCCTCCACCGACTCGCCCAACCACGTCGCCCAACTCGAACCGCTCACGCCTCCACCCCCCGCAGGCGCCGCGACGACGCCGCGTCCGCCAGCACCTTGTCGCTCAACAACTGCTCGATGATCGACGCGTACTCGCGCTCAAGCGCCGCCTTCAACGCCTTGCGCTCGTGATCCAGCACACTCAAGTCCGCCTCAACCCGCTCAATCGTCGTGGTCAGCTGATCCACGCGCTCCACCAGCTCGCACCACTGGTCATCCGCATGCAACGCCGCGTCCATCAACACATCCCGCTCCTTCTGGTTCGCCGCGGCCCGGTACCGCTCATCGAGGTCGATGACCTCGTTCAGCACCAGCACCCGCTGCCGCGCGACCTTCGCCTCCGTAGTGCGGCGCTCCGCGCGCAACGCCACCCGCTGCCGCTCCAACGGCCCGATCAACGACGGCAACTCCAAGATCCGCTGGACCCGCTCAAGAGTGTTCTTATCGACATTCACGACTTCGCTCCCCTCCGGGCCACAAGGACCCACAACGCCCACAACACCCACGCCGGCCACGTCACGACGATCAGACCCAGCACCAACGGAGCACCCGAATCACTCGGGATCTCCCGATGACGAGCCGCAGCAGCGAACACCGCCAACGCCACAAAGTTCCCGACCACCACGTAGGCCGCCGTGTACGCCAGCCAACCGAATACGGTCACGGTCGACGCTCCCGACCGCTAACCTCGCGAGATGACCGAGACCGAGAAGGACCAGATGGAGGCCGCGATCGCCCTACTGCTCCTCCGCTGCTACTGGCTGAGCGTCCACCTAACCGCCCACGACGCCCTACTGCAGCCGATAGCCAGGCGACAACTCGACTACAACGACCTGCTGCGAAACTCCGTAGACGGGACGTCCCAGCAATTCCTGACCGAGATGCTCGACCTCGGCCTTGACCCCGAACTCGCTCAACGAGTGGTCGCCGAAGGTCGAGACCGAATCCTTCGAGGACTCGAGGATCGACCGGCGAACTGAGAAACTCAACCGGTTGCGCCGAATACGGCTCCGCCGCCAACGACACGAGCTTCCCCCAACCACGCGAACCACTCACGATTGCCGTCCTCTCCTCGCGGCCC
>CAZVVC010000400.1:0-2512 GCA_964630425.1 uncultured Bifidobacterium sp.
CAAGAGCATCAAGACCACGGCGCACCGGCCCGGCATGGACATCGCCGCGTTCCAGCGCCACTGGAAGGAGGTGCACGGCCCGCTGGTCGCCGCCATCCCCGGCGTGCGCCGGCACGTGCAGAACCATGTGAAGCCGGGCGCCTACCGATCGGGCGCACGCATATTCTGCGACGGTTACGGCGCCACCTGGTTCGACAGCCTGGACGCCGCGCGCGCGTCTGGCCCGACGCCCGAGCACAAGAGGGTGGACGCGGACGAGCCGCTGTTCAAGGATACCGCCGCGACCCTCCGCCTGATGGTCGCCGAACACGTGATCAAGCCCTGAAGTCCATGCTCAAATTCGCCTCGTTCTTCCGCAAGCGGCCGGATATCGGCCATGCCGACTTCCACGAATACTGGATCGGCACCCATGCCGAGCTGGTGCTGCGGATGCCCGGCCTCGTCCGCTACGTGCAGAACCATCCGCTGCCCGGCACGCTCAGCGACCGCTCGCCCTTCCACGGCGTCGCCGAAGTGTGGCTGGAAAGCGAGGAGGCGCTGCGCCGCGATCCCGGCTCGCCCTTCTGGGAGGAGGTGGCGGTCCAGGAGGCCATGTTCATCGACACCGACAGCCAGACCGTGATCCCCGTCGACGAGAAGGTGGTGAAGGGCGGGGCCTGGCCGCGGGAGGGGATGAAGGTGATCCGCACGCTGGGGAGCATGGGCAACAAGGTGCCGCCGGTGTTCGCCATGCCGCAGGTGGGCCGCTATGCGCGCAGCACCGTGCGCGGCGGCACGCCCACCTTCTGCGCCGGCTACGATTCCTCGTGGTTCGCCAATCCGGGCGCCGCCCACCAGGCCTCGCCCGCCATGAAGGACCCGGCCGCCCGGGACATCATGATCGTCATGGAGCACGTCATCAAAGCCTGAGAAGGCTTGACGCGCCGCCGCGCCTGCTGGTCTCCTGCGTGCGGGGAAGAACCGCACGGTAACAATGGGGACATGGCGATGAACGATCCGTTGACCGACATCTCGCGCGCGCAGCCCGACAAGCTGGCGGTGATCGACGACCGGCCCGACGGCACCCTGGTCACCTGGACCTACGCCCAGCTCGAGGAAAACGCCAACCGGCTGGGCAACGCCCTCATCGCCCTCGGCCTCGAGCCGTTGAACCGGATCGTGTGGTTCGGCCGGAACTCGCCCTGGATCGTCGCCGTGATGGCGGCGGGCCGCAAATGCGGCGCCACGTCGGTGCCCATGAACTACCGTCTCGCCCCCGAGGAAGTGGCCTATATCGCCGACAATTCGGACGCGGATTTCATCGTCGCCGACGCCGAGTTCGTCCCCGTGCTGGAGCAGATCCGCGGCGACATCCCGAAGGTGCGCGAGATCATCGTCTTCGACGGCCCGCCCGGCAGGGACATGCTGAGCGCCGAGGCCCTGGTGGCGAAGGCGCCGGCCGACACCATCATGCCCCGGCTGCTGCCCGGCCAGGCCAACTCCATGATCTACACCTCGGGCACCACCGGCCGGCCCAAGGGCGCCTACCGCGACAACATGGGCAACGCCCAGCTCGCGGCGAAGCTGGTGGAGCTGATCGGCTATCGCCCCGACGACATCTACATCACCACCGGCCCGCTCTATCATTCGGGACCGTCCTCGTTCATGAGCATGGGGCTGGGCATGGGCCAGACCGTGGTGCTGCAACGCCGGTTCGACGCCGTGGACTGGCTGCGCCTCGTCGACAAGTACAAGGTCACCTCCACCTTCTCGGCGCCCACGCCCGTCCGGCGCATCTGCCAGGTGGACGACGCGGTGTTCGCCCACTACGACGTCGGCTCGATCCGCCGGCTGATCGCCAACGCGGCGCCCTGGTCCTATGCGCTCAAGAAGATGTATCTGGAGAAATTCCCCGCGATCTCGCTGTTCGAGGTCTACGGCTCGACCGAGCTGGGCGTGAACACGGTGCTGACGCCCGAATACCAGCTGTCGAAGCCCGGCTCGTGCGGCAAGCCGGCGCCGGGCGTCGAGATCTTCCTGCTGGACGACGACGGCAACGTCGTCACCACGCCGCACACGCCGGGCGAGCTGTTCGTGCGCAGCGCCGGCGTGTTCACCGAATATTACAAGGCGCGCGAGCAGTACCTGAAGGACCGCAAGGGCGACAAGCAGACCGTGGGCGACGTCGCGTATTTCGACGAGGAAGGCTTCTACTACATCTGCGACCGCAAGAAGGACATGATCATCTCGGGCGGCATGAACATCTATCCCGCCGAGATCGAGGACGCGCTGGAGCACCATCCCGACGTGATGGACGTGGCCGTGTTCGGCATCCCCAGCGAGGAATGGGGCGAGAGCGTGCACGCCATCGTGGTGCCGCGCCCCGGCAGCGGCCTGACGCCCGAGGACGTGATCGCCTATGCCCGCGACCGCATGGCCGGCTACAAGGTGCCGCGCTCGGTGGACTTCATCGACGAGATCCCGCGCACCGGATCGGGCAAGATCCTCAAGCGCGAGCTGCGCGAGCCCTACT
>CAZVVC010000401.1:0-466 GCA_964630425.1 uncultured Bifidobacterium sp.
GGCTTGCCGGCCCGCGTTACCTTGTGGGCACTGGCGTCGAGCGCGATGTCGGCATAGGTCAGCACCTGGCCCGAATAGGCCGGCCGGACACGGCGCAGCACCGCGTTGATGCGGGCGAGCAGCTCGCGCGGCGAATAGGGCTTGGTGATGTAGTCGTCCGCCCCGGTGTCGAGGCCGCGGATGCGGTCGCCCTCCTCCGTGCGCGCCGTCAGCATGATGATCGGGATGCTCGCGGTCTCCGGCGACTTGCGCAGGCGCCGGCAGACCTCGATGCCCGGCACGAAGGGCAGCATCCAGTCCAGCAGGATCAGGTCCGGCGCCCGCTCCTTGGCCATCACCAGCCCCTCCTCGCCGTCGGTGGCGTGAAGGACCTCGAATCCTTCCTTGTCCAGATTGTAGCGGACCAGTTCCACCAGGCTGAGATCGTCTTCGATCAGCAGGACATTCGGCTTCATGTCGGCTATTC
>CAZVVC010000401.1:476-2468 GCA_964630425.1 uncultured Bifidobacterium sp.
TCGTCGGGGATCAATCGTCGCTGGGGCGCAGGACCGTGAAGCTGGTGCGGTCGCCCTTCGGACGGGTGTCCTCGAGGATCTCGCCATTCACCAGATAGAACACGATCTCGGCCAGGTTGGTCACATGGTCCCCCATCCGCTCGACATTCTTGGCGGCGAACAGCAGGTGCGTGCACGGCGTGATGGAACGGGCATCCTCCATCATGTAGGTCAGCAGCTCGCGGAACAAACTGTTGTACAGCTCGTCGACCGCCGCATCCCGCTCCCATACGTCCATGGCCTTCACGGCGTCCTGGTCGATATAGGCGTCGAGCACGTCCTTCAGCATCTTCTGGACCAGGTGGGCCATGTCGCCCACGGTCCGCACGACGCGGAAATTGTCGGCCTCGTTGATGGCGGTCACGCGCTTGGCGATGTTCTTGGAATAGTCGCCGATGCGCTCCAGCACGCTCGACATCTTGAGCGCCGACACGATCTCGCGCAGGTCCGAGGCCATCGGCTGGCGGCGGGCCAGGATGGAGATGGCCTCGCGCTCGATGGCGATTTCCAGGTCGTCGAGCGCCTTGTCGCCGGCGACGACCTGCTCGGCCCGTTCGGCGCTGCGCTTGAACAGCGCATCGACCGCACCGGCGATCTGCGTCTCGGCGAGGCCGCCCATGCGGGCGATGCTGGAACGCAGGTTCTCCAGTTCCTTGTCGTAGGAAGAAACGATGTGGTCGCTAGGCATGTCCGTCTGGCCCTCGATCGGAGGCGCTAACCGAAGCGTCCGGTGATGTAGTCCCGGGTACGCTCCTCGCGCGGATTGGTGAATATCTGCTCGGTGTGGCCATGCTCGACGATGTCGCCGAGATGGAAGAAGGCGGTCTTCTGCGAGACGCGGGCCGCCTGCTGCATGGAATGGGTGACGATGACGATGGCGTAGTTCTCGCGCAGCTCGTCGATCAGTTCCTCGACCTTGGCGGTGGCGATCGGATCGAGCGCCGAACACGGCTCGTCCATCAGGATCACCTCGGGGCTGACCGCGATGGCGCGGGCGATGCACAGGCGCTGCTGCTGGCCGCCCGAGAGCGCGGTGCCCTGGGTGTCCAGGCGGTCGCTCACCTCGTTCCACAGGCCGGCCTTCTTCAGGCTGGTCTCGACGATGGCGTCGAGATCGGCCTTCTTGCTGGCGAGGCCGTGGATCTTGGGGCCGTAGGCCACGTTGTCGTAGATCGACTTGGGGAACGGGTTCGGCTTCTGGAACACCATGCCGACGCGGGCGCGAAGCTGCACCACGTCCACTTTCTTGTCGTAGATGTCGGTGCCGTCGAGCAGGATGGAGCCGGTGACGCGGGCGCTCTCGACCGTGTCGTTCATGCGGTTCAGGCACCGCAGATAGGTCGACTTGCCGCAGCCCGACGGGCCGATCAGCGCGGTCACCTCGTTGTTGTAGATGTCGAGGTCGACCCCCTTGATGGCTTCCTTCTCGCCGTAGAACACATGCACTCCGCGGGTGACGAACTTGGTTTCCGACTGACCTTCGATCATCTGCTTTTCGGCCATTTCCGACTGCCTCGTGTCCATTGTTACCATCTCCGTTCGAACCGCTTTCTCAACACGACGGCGGTCGCGTTCATTGTCAGGAGGAATACCAGCAGGATGATGATCGCGGCCGATGTCAAGGCGACGAAGCCGCGCTCGGGCATGCCAGCCCACATGTAGATCTGCACCGGCAGCGCGGTCGCGGGCTCGAACGGGTTGCTCGGCACCTCGAACACCGCCGCGACCATGCCGATCATGATGAGCGGCGCGGTCTCGCCCAGCGCGCGGGCCAGGCCGATGATGAGGCCGGTCAGGATGCCCGGCATGGCGAGCGGCAGCACGTGGTGGAACACCGCCTGCATCTTCGAGGCGCCGACGCCGAGCGCCGCTTCCTTGATCGACGGCGGCACCGCGCCCAGCGCCGCGCGGGTGGCGATGATGATGGTGGGCAGGGTCATCAGCGTCAGCACC
>CAZVVC010000402.1:0-2465 GCA_964630425.1 uncultured Bifidobacterium sp.
AATTGCAGCCGCACGCCCCCGATGGCCCCGGCGACGGCCAGCGCGACGCCGAAATCGGACAGGAAATAGCCGGGCATGTCGCGGCGGTTGATGGGCTCGATCAGGGCGGTCACGCCGGCGGCGGCGAACCGGCCGGCGGCGAACTCCAGGTTGCGCAGATAGGTCCCGAGCGCGTCCTCGCCGTCCGCCACGCCGGCCATCACATGCACCCGCCGGCAGCCCAGCGCGTCGGCATGGCGCAGCGCCTCGTCGACCGAGGCGCGGAATTCGGCATCCCGGCCCGGCACGGCGGCCAGGCCCCGATCGCCCGCCGTCCAGTCGCCCGGCGGCATGTTGAACAGCACCTGCTCCAGGCCGTTGTCCCGCAGCCGCGCCGCCAGCCCGGCGGGATCGTGCTCGTAGGGAAACAGGTACTCGACGCCGGTGAATCCCGCCTTCGCGGCGCGCTCGAAGCGGTCGAGGAACGGCGCGTCGCCGAACTGGAAGCTGAGGTTGGCGGCGAAGCGGAACATCAGCCCCGGCCGATATAGGGCATCAGCGTCGCCATGATGGTGAGCGACGGCACGTTGGTGTCGAGCGGCAGGCTGTCCATGAAGACGATGGCGCGCGCCACGTCGTCCACATGCATCACCGGCTCGGGACGGGTGGAGCCGTCGGGCTGGAGCATGCCGATCTGCATCTGGCGCGTCAGGTCGGTGGCGGCGTTGCCGATGTCGATCTGGCTGCAGGCGATGTTGAAGGGCCGCCCGTCCAGTGCCGTCGCCTTGGTCAGGCCGCCGACCGCGTGCTTGGTGGCCGCGTAGGGCGCCGAGTGCGGCCGCGGCACATGGGCCGAGATCGAGCCGTTGTTGATGATCCGCCCGCCCTGCGGGTCCTGCGCGCGCATGATGCGGAAGGCGTGCTGGGTGCACAGGAAGGTGCCGGTGAGGTTGGCGCTCACCACCCGATTCCAGTCCTTCAGGCTGACCTCGTCGACGGACACCGGGACCGAGCCGCCGCCCGCGTTGTTGAACAGCAGGTCGAGCCGGCCGAACCGCGCCGTCAGCCCCTCGAACACCGCCGCGACCTGTTCCGCGTCGGACACATCGCCCGGCAGGATCAGGCTGCGCCCGCCGGCCGGGTCCCGGGCGGCGGCGGCCTCCTCCAGCTTCTCGCGCTTGCGGCCGTTGAACGCCACGCGGTAGCCCGCGTCGAGCAGCGCCCAGGCCGTCGCCCTGCCGATGCCGCTGCCCGCGCCGGTGACCAGCGCGACCTTGCCCTCGCCCGCCATCTATGCCGCCCCGTGCGCGGCGGCCGGATCGAAGATGGTGTTCATGGCGAAGACTCCCTTGACTGGCGGCGCGTGGACGCGCGTTTCCCCGGGGCAGGCTAGCACAGCCTGTCCCGGGGACAACACGGAGTCACATACGCTCGGCGGGGATGCCTACGCCTCGTTGGCGACCGGGCCGTCGACGTAGTCCAGCAGGGTCTTGTGCATGTGCCGGATGCGCCGTTCCTGGCTGGAGATCCACAACCCCTCGAACGATGCCGAATGCATGCCCTTCTGGACGTGCGGCAGGTTCACCGAATCCTGGTCGATCACCAGGCCGAGCGAGCGTTCGCCATGCTTGCAGTGCTCGTGGTCCGGCAGCGGCGGGCGCGGCTGGCCCTTGGGGATCGCCCGGAACATCTTCACGTCGTAGTACATCTTGTCCGGGCTGGTCTCGTGCGGCCGCTGGCGGAAGAACAGGAAGTGCTCGGCATGCACGTTCAGCGTGATGTTGGGGAAGATGAAGTAGTGATAGTCGTCCGAGAGCTGGTCGTCGTTCATCTGCGAATAGTCGTAGCCCAGCCTGGCCTCGTTCTCGCGCTTGTACTCCTGCACCGCGCGGCGGATGTCCGCGACCCGGCCGGTGAACGGTTCTGGATCCATGCCGATCTCGCGGAGCTGCTCGGCCAGCGCCTCGGGCACGTCCTCCAGCTCCACGCCGAGGCGCGGGCTGTAGGTCTTGAACGGCACCAGATAGCGGTTATGCCGCTTGTAGAGATCGATCTGCACGTCCACGTCGTCGATGCTGTAGGACAGCTCGGGATGGATCGCCTGGACGTGATAGACCTCGTTGAAGGCGTCCACCGAGGTCTTCCAGTTGCAGTCCCACTCCACGGTGACGTCCATCACCATGGCCATGTTCTCGAAATGGTAGGGGTCGAGATGCTGGGGCAGCACGCCCAGATAATCGGCCAGCGGCTCGGCGTCCGGGTTCAGGTTGAACCAGACGAAGCCGCCCCAGGTGTCGGTGCGGATCGGCTTCATGCTCAGCTTCTCGGGCGGGCAGCCCTGGTGGAAGTCGCCCTCGTCCGGCACGAAGATCAGCTTGCCGGTCAGGTCGTACTCCCAGAAATGGTAGGCGCACTGGAGGGTGCGGGCATTGCCGCACTGGTCGAACTTCACCTTGTTGCCGCGATGGTTGCAGACGTTGTAGAGC
>CAZVVC010000403.1:0-2457 GCA_964630425.1 uncultured Bifidobacterium sp.
TGATGACGGAGAGCTGGCTGAACTCGCTGGTCGAACACCGCCTGCGCCAGCGCGGCATCGACTGCGCCGGATGGCTGGCCAGCCTGAGGACCGACAAGACCGAGCAGACGGCGCTGGTGGAGCGCGCGCTGGTGCACGAGACCTGGTTCTTCCGCGACGTCGCGCCGTTCGACCATTTGATGGACCTGGCCCGCCGGCGCTGGCTGCGGCGGACGGCGGCCGATCCGGTGCGCGTGCTCAGCGCGCCCTGCGCCAGCGGCGAGGAAGCCTGGTCCATCGCCGCCGCGCTGCTGGCCGCCGGGATGGCGCCGGACGCCGTCGCGGTCGAGGCCGTCGATCTTTCCGGCGCGATGGTCGAGGTGGCGCGGCGGGGCGTCTACGGGCCGCGCAGCCTGCGCAACCACCATGCGGACATGCTGGGGCCCTATGTGGAGCCGCTGCCCGATGGCGGCGTCAGGATCGGCCCGGCGCTGCGTGCCCGCGTCGCGTTCTCGCAGGTCAACCTGCTGCACCTGCCGTCGGGCCGACGCTATGACGCGGTGTTCTGCCGCAACGCGCTGATGTACATGCACGACGCCGCGCGCCGGCAGATCGTCGGGCTGATCCGCACATCCCTGGCGCCCGACGCGCCGCTGTTCGTGGGGCACGCGGAAGCCGCCATGCTGATGGGCATGGGGTTCAAGCCGTCCGGTCCCAGCCGCGCCTTCTGCCTGACGGCGGCGACGGGCACCGCCACCAAGACGGCGCCGCCCTGCGCGCTTCCCCCGCCTCCGACCGCCCGGCACGCACCCGCGCCCGCGCCGCCGCCGAAGCTGCGCGAGCCGAGGCCGCAGGCCGATCCGGCGGCGCTGATGGCCGAGGCCCGCAGGCTGGCCGACCAGGGCGCGCTGGCCGACGCCATGACGCCGCTGCGCCGGTTCCTGGAATTGAAGCCGATGAGCGCGGAAGGCCATGCGCTCGCGGGACTGATCCTCGCCAGCCGCGGCGACCGGAGCGGGGCGATCCGGCACCTGCGCAAGGCCCTGTTCCTCGACCCCGCCGATGAGGCCAGCAAGGTCGGCCTCGAGCATCTGCTGGACGGCCGTCCATGAAGGTGGATTGCTGGCAGATCATCGGCATCGACGGCGACCGGAGCTGCCCGGAACTGGCCGAGCACATCCATTGCCGCAACTGCCCGACCTTCGTCGACGCCGCGCGCTGGTTCCTCGACCGGCGGCCGGAAGAGGACTACATCGACGAGGTCACCGGCCTGAACACCAACATGTCGGGCGGCGCGGTGCGCGACGCGGGCGTGCCGGTCATGACCTTCAGGCTGGGCCGCGAATGGCACGGTCTGCCGGTCCGGGTGATCGAGCAGATCCATGCGGAGGAGCCGGTGCGCCGCGTGCCGCACCGGGGCAATCCCGGTTTCCTCGGCCTCACCTCCATCGGCGGGCAGATCGAGCTGTGCATGTCGCTGCACGCGGTGCTGGGCGTCGAGGGCGGCGAGCAGTCGATCAGCGGCATCCACCGCTGGCTGGTGCTGAGGCTGGGCAACGAGCGGTGGGTCGCGCCGGTCGACGAGATCATGGGCGTGGTGCATGTGGACCGGAAGGCGATCCAGCCGCTGCCCTCCACCCTGGAACGCTCGCCCGATCCCGCCAGCTCGGGCGTCTTCGAGGTGGACGACAAGCGCGTGTCGCTGCTGGCGCCCGATCCCCTGCTGCGGCGTTTCAGGGCGAGTCTCGCATGAGCATCGAGGTCGACGCCGAGCTGCTGGACATGTTCCGCGCCGAGGTGGAGGAGCAGATCGCCGTCCTCCAGGACACGATCGTCGCGCTCGACGCTGGCGGCGATCCGGCGCAGCAGCTCGCCACCTGCATGCGCGCCGCCCATTCGCTGAAGGGCGCGGCGCGCATCGTCGGCATCGATCCGGGCGTCCATCTCGCCCATGCGATGGAGGACGCCTTCGAGGGCGCGCGCCAGGGGCGACTGACCCTCGACGCCGGCCACATCGACCGGCTGCTGGCGGCAGGCGACTATCTCGCCCATCTCGGCAAGGTCGACATCGAGGGGATGACGGCATGGCTGGAAGGGGAAGCGCCGGCCATCGCCGCGCTGATCGCCGAGCTGGAAGCCATCGGCCGCGGCGCTGCCGGTCCGGCTCCCGCCGAAGCCCCCGCGCCGCCGGCGCCCGAGGCGCCCCTCGTCCCGGAAGAAGCGCAGGCCGCGCCTCCGCCGGCAGCGCCACCGCCCGATCCCGCGCCCGCGCCGGCCCCCAAGGCCGCCGCCGAGACCGGCGAGGCCGAGGCGCGGGCCATGCAGTCGATCAAGGTCAGCACCGAGACGCTGGCCAGGTTCATGGGCGTGTCGGCCCAGGTCCTGATCGACGCCAAGCGGCTGCAATCGACGGTGGAGTCGCTGCAACAGGTGCGCCGCCGGCTGGCCCGGCTGGAGCAGGCGCTGGGGAGCGACGCG
>CAZVVC010000404.1:0-2455 GCA_964630425.1 uncultured Bifidobacterium sp.
GCACGCCGTATTGCAGGCCGATGGAGATGGCGATGGCGAAATTGTTCATCAGCGAGCGGAAGGCCGCGCCTTCCTTGTGCATGTCGATGAAGATCTCGCCCAGCCTGCCGTCGTCGTACTCGCCGGTGCGCAGATAGACCTTGTGGCCGCCGACCACGGCCTTCTGGGTATAGCCCTTTCGGCGGTGGGGCAGGCGGCCGCGCGCGGCGGGCGCCAGCTTCTCGACGACCCGCTCGACGATCCGTTCGACGGGCGCGGCCGCGGGGGCCGCCACCGCTTCTTCCTCCTCCATGTCCGCGTCGTCCAGCAGCGAGGCACTGAGCGGCTGGCTCAGCTTGGAGCCGTCGCGATAGAGCGCGTTGGCCTTCAGCGCCAGGCGCCAGGACAGCTCGTAGGCGTCCTGGCAGTCCTTCACCGTGGCGTTGCCGGCCATGTTGATGGTCTTGGAGATGGCGCCCGAGATGAAGGGCTGGGCGGCGGCCATCATGCGGATGTGGCTTTCCACCGACAGGAAGCGCCGGCCGATGCGGCCGCAGGGATTGGCGCAGTCGAACACCGGCAGGTGCTCGTCCTTCAGCCGCGGCGCGCCTTCCAGCGTCATGGCGCCGCAGACGTGAAGGTTGGCGGCCTCGATCTCAGCTTTGGTGAAGCCCAGCGCGGTCAGCATGTCGAAGCCGAAATCGTCGAGCTGCTCCTCGGTGAAGCCCAGCCCGTGGCGGCAGAATGCCTCGCCCAGGGTCCATTTGTTGAAGACGAAGCGGATGTCGAAGGCGCTGGCCAGGTTGTCCTCGATGGCCTGGATCTCCTCGGGGCCGAAGCCCTTGGCCGTCAGCGTCTCGTGGTTGATGCCGGGCGCGCCGTCGAGCGTGCCGTAGCCGACCGCGTAGTCGACGATCTCGACGATCTCGAATTCCTCGTAGCCCAGCTTGCGCAGCGCCGTCGGCACCATCTGGTTGATGATCTTGAAATAGCCGCCGCCGGCCAGCTTCTTGAACTTCACCAGCGCGAAGTCGGGCTCGATGCCGGTGGTGTCGCAATCCATCACCAGGCCGATGGTGCCGGTGGGCGCGATCACCGTGGCCTGGGCGTTGCGGAAGCCGTGGGTCTCGCCCTGCTTCAGGGCCTCGTCCCACGCATCGGCGGCGGCCTCGGCCAGCGCCGGATCGGGGCAGTTGGCGATGTCCAGCGGCACCGGCGGCGTATTGAGGCCCTCATAGCCCCTGGTTTCGCCCCTGGCGGCGCGGCGGTGGTTGCGGATCACGCGCAGCATGTGCTCGCGGTTCGGCTCGTAGCCGGGGAAGGCGCCCAGCTCGGCGGCCATCTCGGCCGAGGTGGCATAGGCGACGCCGGTCATCAGCGCGGTGATGGCGCCGCACAGGGCGCGGCCCTCGGTGCTGTCATAGGGCAGGCCCGAGGCCATCAGCAGGCCGCCGATATTGGCATAGCCCAGGCCCAGCGTGCGGTAGCGGTAGCTCAGCTCGGCGATCTCGCGCGACGGGAACTGGGCCATCAGCACCGAGATTTCCAGCACCACGGTCCACAGGCGCACCGCGTGCTGGAAGCTGTCGGCGTCGAAGCCGCCGTCCGGCTTCTGGAAGCGCATCAGGTTCAGCGACGCCAGATTGCACGCCGTGTCGTCGAGGAACATGTATTCGGAGCACGGATTGCTGGCGTGGATCTCGCCCGACGCCTTGCAGGTGTGCCAGTCGTTGATGGTGGTGTGGAATTGCAGGCCCGGATCGGCGCAGGCCCAGGCGGCGTTGCCGATGGCCTCCCAGAGCTGGCGCGCCGGCACGGTGTCGGCGACCTTGCCGTCGGTGCGGCGGATCAGGTTCCAGTCGCGGCCGGCGGCGACCGCCTGCATGAACTCGTCGGTGACGCGCACCGAATTGTTGGAGTTCTGGCCCGAGACGGTCAGATAGGCCTCCGAATCCCAGTCGGTGTCGTAGGTCCGGAAGTCGATGCTGGTATAGCCCTGGCGCGCGAACTCGATGACCCGCTGGACGTAGTTCTCGGGAATCATGGCCTTGCGCGCGCCGATGACCGCCTTCTTCAGCTCCCTGTTCTGCTTCGGATCGAAGCGGGCCTCGGTGGTCAGGTCGTCATGGGGCGCGCAGGCGGCGATGATGCGGTTCAGGTGCAGCTCGGCCAGACGCGAGCCGGCGACCAGCGCCGCCACCTTCTGCTCCTCGACCACCTTCCAGTTGATGAACTTCTCGACGTCCGGGTGGTCCACGTCGACCACCACCATCTTGGCGGCGCGTCGCGTGGTGCCGCCCGACTTGATGGCGCCGGCCGCGCGGTCGCCGATCTTGAGGAAGCTCATCAGGCCCGACGACGTGCCGCCGCCCGACAGGTTCTCGCCTTCGCCGCGGATGTTGGAGAAGTTGGTGCCGGTGCCCGAGCCGTATTTGAACAGGCGCGCCTCGCGCACCCACAGGTCCATGATGCCGCC
>CAZVVC010000405.1:0-2436 GCA_964630425.1 uncultured Bifidobacterium sp.
CGAAGCCTGTCCTGAGCGACGCCGCAGGCGGCGTCGAAGGGGGCGGGATGCCGCGCGTCTCACCCTGCCCGGGCTTCGCGACGGCCCTTCGGGCCTCCTCAGCCCTCTCGGTTATGTGTGTTTAGAAATGGGGAACGGAACTCAGCCCCTAACCCCGCGGGCCGAACAGGATCACCAGCGCGCCGGTGATGGCGACGGCGCCGCCGATCATGTCCCAGCGGTCGGGGCGCACGCCTTCGGCGCCCCACAGCCAGAACAGCGAGGCGGCGATGTAGATGCCGCCATAGGCGGCATAGGCGCGGCCGGCCATGTCGGCGTCGACCCGGGTCAGCAGCCAGGCGAACAGCGCCAGCGAGACCATGCCGGGCGCGAGCCACCAGGCGGACTGGCCGTTGCGCAGCCAGGCCCAGAAGGCGAAGCATCCGGCGATCTCGGCCAGCGCCGCGCCCACATAGACCGCGATCGATCCCATCCGTTGCCTTTCAGTACAGGGCGTCCAGCACGTCCTTGTACTTCCGGACGATGACGTGGCGGCGGATTTTCATGGTGGGCGTCATCTGCTCGTTGTCGATGCCGAAGGGCGCCGTGGCGATGGCGAAGCGCCGCACCTTCTCGATGGCGGACAGGCGCTGGTTGACCCGGCTCACCGCCGCGTCCAGCGCCGCGTGGAACGCCGGATCGGCGGCCAGCGCCGCCAGGTCCGCCGGCTTGCCGTTGTCGGCCGCCCATTTGCCGGCCCAGTCCATGTCCGGCACCAGCAGGCCCACCATGTGCGGGCGGCGGTCGCCATAGATCATGGCCTGGCCGATCTCGGGCTCGAGCGTCAGCAGCCCCTCGACGCGGGCGGGCGCGACGTTGTCGCCCTTGTCGTTGACGATGATGTCCTTCTTGCGGTCGGTGATCTGGAGGTGGCCGTCCTCGTCGATGATGCCGATGTCGCCGGTGTGCAGCCAGCCGTCGACGATGGTGCGCGCCGTCGCCGCCTCGTCGCGCCAGTATCCCTTCATCACCAGCTCGCCGCGGATCAGGATCTCGCCGTCCTCGGCGATCCTCACCTCGGTGTTCTTGAAGGGCGGGCCGACGGTGTGGATCTTCACCAGGCCGGGCCGGTTGACGCTCACCACCGGGCCGGATTCGGTCTGGCCGTAGCCCTGCAGCAGCCGCAGGCCCAGGGCATGGAAGAAGATGCCCACGTCCGAATTGAGCGGCGCGCCGCCCGACACCAGCGCCTTGATCCGTCCGCCGAAGCGCTGTCGCACCTTGCGGCGCACCAGCCGGTCGAGCACCCGGTTCTCGATCCGCTCCTTCAGGCTCAGCGAGCGGCGGTCGGTGAAGCGCCGCTCGCCCAGGGCCAGCGCCCGGCGGAACAGCCTGGCGCGCGTGCCGCCCTGTTCCTCGATGGCGCGGGTGACGCGGGTGCGCAGCATCTCGAACAGGCGCGGCACCACGGTCATGATGGTGGGGCGCGCCTCGGCCATGTTGGCCGCCAGCTTGTCGATGCCCTCGGCATAGTAGATCTGGGCGCCGATGGAGAGCGGGAAGAACTGGCCGCCCGAATGCTCGTAGGCGTGGGACAGGGGCAGGAACGACAGGAACACCTCGGTCCGGTCCAGGCCGTCGTCCAGCCCCAGCTCGCCGATCACGTCGCGCGCGCCCTCGCAATTGTGCAGGATGGCGCCGTGGCTGATCATCACGCCCTTGGGCGCGCCGCCCGTGCCCGAGGTGTAGATCAGGCAGGCCAGGTCGTCGCGCGTCATGCCGCCGGCGGCGGCGTGCAGGTCGGCGATGGTGCCGGCGCTGCCCGCCAGCACGTCGTGCCACAGATGCACGTCGAGGCTCAGGCTCTGGGCCAGCCTGGGCTGCTCCATGCAGATGACGAAATCCAGGGCGGACGCGTCCATGGCCGCCGGCAGCAGCGCCCGCGCCAGCCGGGCCGTCGAGACGATGGCGCCCCGCGCGCCGCTGTCGCCCAGGATGTGCGCGTGGTCGCGCTCGGTGTTGGTGATGTAGGTCGGCACGGTGACGGCGCCCGCCGCCATGATGCCCAGGTCCGAGATCAGCCATTCGGGCCGGCTTTCGCTGACCAGGGCCACGCGGTCGCCGGGCCGGACGCCCAGGGCCTTCAGCGCCGCCGCCAGCCTGGCCGCCTGCTCGGCGACCTGCCGCCATGACACCGGCTGGAAGGCCTTGGCCTTGTCGGGCTTGGACCAGACACAGGGCCGGTCGCCGCGCCTTTCCGCCTGGTCGAGGAACATCTCGATGAGATTGCGCGCGCTTTCAGCCGACATGAAGGCCCCTTGCCAAGACGGCCCTTACGTTACGGCAGCCCCCGGACAGGGGCAACCCGCCCGAAGGCGTCAGTCCCGCAGGCGGTAGAGGCAGTATTCCGAGCAGCTCGGCCGCGCCACCTTGACCCAGACCAGGGCGGGAAACGCC
>CAZVVC010000406.1:0-2405 GCA_964630425.1 uncultured Bifidobacterium sp.
AACGTCGTCAAAAGCACCCGCGCATCCGGATTCACGCGCGCGAGGTGTGCGGCGAGGCCGCGCTCTATTTCGCCTCGGACGCCTCGACCTACACCACCGGCGCGGTGCTGCGCGTGGACGGCGGCCGGTAACGCGGGCGGCGGCGCTCGTCGGCATACAGCCCGCGGGCTTGCTTCGACAGCGGCCCCTGCCCTAATCCACCCGTTCCAGCGGCGCGCGCAGGGGCGCTTCCCGTTCGGCCTGGCGCTTGAGGTAGCCTTCGATCGCCTTGAGCATCCGCTGGGCGCGCTTTTCGCCGAGCGGGCCGGGCGAGGACCGGACGGCGGCGAGCGCGCTGTCGATCAGCGCGCGCAGCCGGCGGTTCTCGGCCTCGAGCACGGCCATCTCGGGATAGTGCGCGGGCGTGTGCCAGACGCGGTCCAGTTCCCGGGCGATGGATTCCGCCAGGCCTGACCACGGCTCGCCGGCGATCTGCCGGGTCTCCTGCTCGATCGCGGCGAGCATCAGCCGCTGGTCGGCGATGTCCGACCACACGATCTCGCCCTCGCGCTCGATGCGCACGGCCAGCATGTCCATCTCGGCCGCCACCGCCCTGACCGTCGCGGCGACGGCCACGTCGGACGTCGCGGGCAGCACCCGCTGCAGCAGCGTCTTCACCAGTTCGTCGATGATAGCCCTCGTCGTGGTCTTCACCCGCATGCGCCCCACCATGCGGAAAGCCGTCCGAGCCGTGACGAGGGACGATCCGAGCCCATGAGGATCATCTTGGCCTCCAGGGGAGCCGCCCAGGCTCCGTGAATATCTTCGGAGTATCCCCTTCGGGATGCGGCCCGGCAACGGAAAAGTCCCATGCCCGGGCGGGGTCGCGGGCCGCGGCGGCGAATCCGCGGCCTTTCGCGCGCCCCTTCCCGCCGCCGGGCGTCGACGCCGCCGGACCGGCCATCGTTCCCGGCCCGGCAAGGGCGACGGAAACCCCTCGAAACCGGGCCGTTCCGCGGACCGGGCACGATCCGGCAACCCCTTGGGAGGCCGGACGAAAATTTCACAAAAAACTGCTTGATTCCGGAATATGGAATCCGTATTTCCCCTTCTGCCCATAGTCGCACGTGCCCATAGGCGCCGGCACAACGTCCCCCGGGACGAGGCGTCATATAGCAACGACGGTGAGGGCTTTTTTGGTCTCAGTCGGCTGTCCACAAGCCGGCGACACTGAAGAGGCACACCATCTTTGCCCCATGTGCGGATCGGCTCTCCCGCTCCAACCTGAAGGCACCCACCGGAGTTCGCCGGGGTTCGGCGCTCTCCATTCCGGTCTGTAAGGTTACCGTTTCGGGACCAGGCGCCTCCATCGCGTCTCCCTGCGGCGGCCTTCAGGCAGCAATGAAGGTAGGGGATCGAGCTTATGGCGACCCAACGCGTTCTGGACTATCTCGCAACCGCGCGGCCGGAAGGCCCGTGCCTCGTCGTCGATCTCGACGTCGTTCGTGAAAACTACATGGCGTTCGCCCGGGCGCTGCCGGAGACGCGCATCTTCTATGCGGTGAAGGCCAACCCGGCGCCGGAGGTGCTGAAGCTCCTGGCCGAGCTGGGCTCCAACTTCGACACCGCCTCGGTGCCGGAGATCGAGATGGCATTGGCCGCCGGCGCGACGCCGGAGCGTATCTCGTTCGGCAACACCATCAAGAAGGAGCGGGACATCGCCCGCGCCCACGCGCTGGGCATCGACCTCTATGCCGTCGACTGCGTCGAGGAAGTGGAGAAGATCGCGCGCCAGGCGCCCGGCGCCCGCGTGTTCTGCCGCGTCCTGGCCGACGGCGAAGGCGCCGAGTGGCCGCTGTCGCGCAAGTTCGGCTGCGTCCCGGCCATGGCCATCGGCGTGCTGGAGAAGGCGCGCGACCTGGGCCTGTCGCCCTACGGCATCTCGTTCCACGTCGGCTCGCAGCAGGGCAACGTGGAGGCGTGGGACCGTGCGCTGGCCGATGCGTCCATGGTGTTCCGCACCCTGGCCGAGCGCGGCATCCAGCTGTCCATGGTCAACATGGGCGGCGGCTTCCCGACCAAGTACCTGAAGGACGTGCCGAAGGTCGACGCCTACGCGCAGGCCATCTTCGGCGCGCTGCGACGACACTTCGGCAACCGTCTGCCCGAGACCATCATCGAGCCGGGCCGGGGCATGGTCGGCGACGCCGGCGTGATCAAGACCGAGGTCGTGCTGATCTCGCGCAAGTCGGACGAGGACAATGTCCGCTGGGTGTATCTGGACATCGGCAAGTTCGGCGGCCTGGCGGAAACCATGGACGAATCCATCCGTTATCCCATCCGCACCCCGCGCGATGGCGCTGCGGTTGGGGCCTGCGTCTTGGCCGGTCCGACCTGCGATTCGGCGGGCGTGCTATGTGAACTGG
>CAZVVC010000407.1:0-2373 GCA_964630425.1 uncultured Bifidobacterium sp.
GTGTCGCTGTTGAAGTAGTTGTAGCCGAGGGCGGCCGGATCGAGGTCGCACCCGATCGCGGTGTCCTTGAACGGCGTGTTGACCGTCGCCGGCGCGCAGCTCTCGAAATCCTTCTTCTCCGTGGTGTAGCGCACGCCGGCCACCAGCGTGAACCCGGCCCAGAAGTTCCAGTTGACGTTGGCGAAGGCCGCCCAGGACGAGTTGGTCTGGGTCGTACGCCCGAAGCCTTCCGAAAGCGCGTCGAGGGCGAAAAGCGGCGCGCCGGCGTTGGGCACGCCGAACAGCTGGTTGCCGATGGCCGCGCCCAGCGCGGCGCCGAAATTCGGATCGAACAGCCAGCCGAACGTGCCCTGGTCCATCACGTATTTCTGGTCGAAATAATAGAGGCCCGCGATCAGGTCGAACCGGTCCGAGAAATCCGACGAGAACCGCAGCTCGTGGGTGGTCTGGCGATGCTCCTGCTGGCGCCGCGTCATGAAGATGGGCAGGTCGGTCGTGTCGAAGTCGTTGAACACGTCCTCGCTCACATGGCGATAATTGCCCACGTAGGTGAAGGTGCCGACATCGGGGATCGTGTAGTTGATCTCGCCGGTGATGCCCCAGACGTCGAAGTTCGAGCCGCGGCCCGCGCTGCCGTCGCCATGGACGTCGAACGGCCGGTTGTCGTCGCTGACCTCCGCCCCGCAGATCTTGTCGATGCCTTCCTGTCCCTGCGCCGCCCAGCTGACGAGCGCGCCCGTCTGGGTCACCGGATCGAACGGGTTGAACATGCCGCCCGCGCCGCCGCAGGTGCTGAAGGGGACGTTGCCCCAACTGTCGTCGCGCTCGCGGATGACCTCGCCGCGCAGCACGACGTCGAGGTTGTCGTTGGGGGTGAAGCGGATCGACGGCAGGATGGTGATTCGGTCGGTGCCGCCGTAATTGCTGCCGTCCGTCAGGTTCTTGTAGAAGCCGTCATTGTTCGTGGATTTGGCGGCGAGCCGCAGGGCGACCCTGTCGTCGACCAGCGGCACGTTGACGATGCCGGTGACGTCGAGCGTGCCGTAATTGCCGGCCTTCACCGCGCCGAAAACGCTGAACTCGTTCATCTGGGGCGCCGTGTGGTTGACCAGCACCGCGCCGACGATGGCGTTGCGGCCGAACAGCGTGCCCTGAGGGCCGCGCAGGATTTCCACGTGGGAAATGTCGAGCAGGTCGCTGAGCGCCGTCGAGGTGCGGGCCTGGTAGACGCCGTCGATCATGATGGCCACGTTCGGGTCGCTGGCCGATTCGATGTCGCCGCCGGCGAAGCCGCGGATGGCGAAGGCCGCCGCGTTCTGGAACGCGCCCACCGGCTCGAGCTGCACATTGGGCGCGGGGCCGGTGAGGTCGCGCAGGTCGGCGGCGAAGGTCCGGGCGATCTGGTTGGTGTCGAACGCCGTGACCGCGACCGGCGTGGTCTGCACGGTGGTCTCGACACGGGTCGCCTGGGTGACGACCGTGTCGAGGCGCGTCTGCGGCGCCTTGGCCGCCGGCTCGGCCGGCGAATCCTGCGCGAACGCCGCGCCGCCGGACAGAGCGACACCCGACAGGGCGACGCCCGAGATGACCAGAATTTTCGTCGAGGACTTCAGTGTGGAAACAAAGGCGGCCGTAGAACGCATGACAGTATCCTCCCCGATACGTGGCGCGAGCTTCGAGATGCGAGAACACGCAGCGCTTACAGGCGCTTGGGTCCCGCACGTGCCTTGCTGGATGTTCGTCTTCCCCCAAATTTACCGCCCTGTAACATTGCGCGGAAATCGTCGAATATGAAATAAAAAATTCAGTCAGTATTGTTGACTATAAGCATCGGTGCCGGCTTTGGCGGCATCCGCGCCGCGGCCGAGTCTTCCGTTGCGGCCCCGCGCCCGCGCTCCCTATGCTGGCCGGCATGGAACGGGGCACGAGCGGTACATTCATTCCCTACGGGCCGTGGGCGACGCTGGCGCTGACCGGCGCGGTGCTGTTCAGCGCGCATCTGTGCGCGGAACTCGCGGCGCTGATGATGGGCGGCGCGGCCGAGCGGCTGTCGGGCGACCGGCGGATGGTCGCCCCGATCATCGGCCAGCTCATCGGCCTGGCGGTGCTGGTCAAGCTGACCGAGATGCGCGCGCCCGCCCTGAGCGCCGCCTATCTGGCCCTGCGCGGCGTGGGGCGTCAGGCGGTGTGGCGCTGGCTGGGGATCATGGCCGGGTGCTATGTGGGCATCTGGATCGTCTCGGGCATCCTGCGCAGCGTCCTGGGCATTCCGCCGCCGCCCACCGTCCTCGACGACGCGCCGTTCGGCATCCCCCCCGTCCTGCCGGTGGACGCCGTCGCCCCGGACTTCCAGCCGCCACACATCACGTCCCC
>CAZVVC010000408.1:0-2349 GCA_964630425.1 uncultured Bifidobacterium sp.
TGCTGGGCGAGAAGCGCGGCGTCAGCGCCATGAAGTCGCCCTTGCTCAGGTAGGAATGGTTGGCGCCGTCCTGGTCCATGATGGCCAGGCGCTTGACCCGCGCGGTGGGCGAGCCCGATTCCGCCACATAGACGATGCGGGTGTCGAAATAGCCTTCCTCGCCGGTGAGCTGCTGGTAGATGGCGTCGGCGATGCGGTGCGAGATCTGGCGCCAGTTGTCGGGCGTGGTCTGGTACTTGATGCCGTTCATCTGCTGGCCGGCATAGACGTCCCAAAGGCGGAAGACCACCTCGACGCGGCCGTCGGCCAGGAAGTTGACGCTGCCGCCGCCGAGGCCCTGGGCGCCGATGGCCTTCCAGTCGGGAAAGCGCGGGCGGCGCTCGGGCACCAGGCCCTGCTCCACATGGGCGGCGCGCGGGATCGGCCGGAACAGGCCGGAGCGCTCCAGGTCGGCGGCGATCACGTTGGCGATGTCGTCGCCCATCTTCGCCATCTCGGGAAGGCGCGAGGGCACCTGGCTCTGCGCCGAGAAGGCGGGCAACGCCACCGGGATCGGCTCGACCGTGGGGCTGTTGATGTCGACCATGAGCTGCGCCCGCGCCGCGCCAGGCAGGACGAGGCCGCCGACGGCGATCATCAGGGCGCCCAGCAGTCCAAGTGACGGCAGGCTGCGCCAGGCTAACAGTGCATTCATGGGGCCCTTCCTCCTCATAGCATCTTGCTCGGATCGAAATTCAGGATCACGTCGCGCCAGATATCATAGTACTCGGGCGGCAGTTTCAACGGCGCACACCGCTGGACGGCACGCCGCGCCGCCTGCGCCGCGACCCGGTACAGATTGTCCGACGCCATCCGCCCCGAGTCGACGATCAGCGGTTCGTCCGCGAGCGCGCCGTTCGGTTGCAGATAGATACGAATCCTGACCACCAAAGTTTCGGCGCCGGTCGCGCCGACGGGCGCGGTCCAGCACTTGGCGATCTGCGACGCGATCGCCGACTGGATATTGGCGGTCGCCCGCGCCGCTTCCATCGGATTGCGGTTCGGATCGGTCGATTGCGACGGATTGGGATTGGTCGGCTTCCTGGCCGTCTTGTCCTTGGTCTGCGGCGTCACCGTGTCGCGCTTGTCCAGCAGCAGCTTCTCGATCGCCGCCACGTCGAACTTCTTCGGCGGCTTGGGCTTGTCGGCCGGACGGACGTTGGGGATGTCCTTGGTGACGTTCTTCGGCTTGGGCGGCTCGGGCACCGGATCGGGCGTGGGCGCCGGCTCGGGCGGCGGCGCCTCGGCCGCCTCGTCGACCCGCGGCGGCGTGGGCGAGGCCTGCTCGGGCTGCTCCTCGGGCGCCTTCTCGGCCGGCGGCTTCTCCTCGGGCTTGGCCTCGGGTTTTTCCTCGGGCTTGTTGGCCGGCGTGGGAATGGCGTCGGGCGTGATGAGCGCGTCCGGCGACACCATGATGACCGGTTCGTTGGTCGAGGTGGGCTCGGGATTGCCGAGCCAGGCCCAGCTGACGAACATCAGCACCAGCACGCCGGTGTGGAACAGACCCGAATAAAGGAGGGGCTTGCGCACGTCGCTACTTGCCTCTGCCGCCCTTCGTCGGCTGGGTGACCAGCGCCACCTTGTTGAAGCCGGCGCCGTTGATCATGCCCATGACCCGCATGACCTTGCCGTAGGAAAGGTTCTCGTCGGCGCGCACGAAGATGCGCGTCTCGTTGCTGACCTCGCCGATGGCGCGGATCCGCTCGACGAGGGTGTCGATCTGGACCTCGGTCTCGTTGAGGAACACCTTGTCGTCGGCGCGCAGCGACACCGACAGCGGCTTCTCGTCCTGCGAGAGCGTCTTGGCCGAGGTCTGCGGCAGGTCGACCTTGACGCCGGTGGCGAGCAGCGGCGCGGTGACCATGAAGATGATCAGCAGCACCAGCATGACGTCGACGAACGGCGTCACGTTGATCTGCGCCATGGGCTTGTACTTGCCCTTGCGCCCGCCGCCACGCGATTTGACGTCCGCGCCCATCAGGCGTTCCCTTCTTCGTCGATCTGGCGCGACAGGATGGTGTTGAACTCGTCCACGAAGCCTTCCAGCCGGTTGGCGAAACGCTCCATGTCGGCGGCGAACTTGTTGTAGGCGATGACCGCCGGGATGGCGGCGACCAGGCCGACGGCGGTGGCGAACAGCGCCTCGGCGATGCCCGGCGCCACCACGGCGAGGCCTGCGTCGCCATGCGCGGCGATGGACTGGAAGCTGTTCATGATGCCCCACACCGTGCCGAACAGGCCGACGAACGGCGCGGTCGAGCCCACGGTGGCGAGGAAACCCAGATAACGCTCCAGCCGCTCGACCTCGCG
>CAZVVC010000409.1:0-2347 GCA_964630425.1 uncultured Bifidobacterium sp.
CGAGACGGCACCCAATGGCAAAACAGAGCCGTATGAAAGACAGTTGCTCACCCTAGCCCTCTCCCCGTTGGGGCGAGGGGACTGGGCCGGTGCCGTATCGAGCCCTTCTCCCCGCCGGGGAGAAGGTGGACGCCCGCAGGGCGGCCGGATGAGGGTCCGCCGCGCGAGCGGCGTCAGCCCAGGCTTTCGAAATCCATGCCCAGGTCGACGGCGGGGGCGGACTGGGTGAGGCGGCCGACGGAGATGAAGTCCACGCCGGTGTCGGCGATGCCGCGGATGGTGTCGAGGTTGACGCCGCCCGAGGCTTCCAGCGGTACCCTGCCGCCGGCGAAGCCCACGGCCGCGCGCAGGTCGTCGAGGCTCATATTGTCGAGCAGCAGGCTGTCGGCGCCCGCGGCGACGGCCTCGCGGGCCTGGTCCAGCGTGTCGCATTCGACCTGCACCTTCAGGCCGGTGTGGGCGCGGCAGGCCTTGACCGCCGCCGTCACGCCGCCGGCCACGGCGATGTGGTTGTCCTTGACGAGCACGGCGTCGTAGAGGCCCATGCGGTGATTGGTGCCGCCGCCCATCTTCACGGCGTATTTCTCCAGCAGCCGCAGACCCGGAATGGTCTTGCGGGTGTCGAGCAGCCGGGTGCCGGTGCCGGCGATCCGGTCCACATAGACGCGGGTGAGGGTGGCGATGCCCGACAGGTGCTGGAGGACGTTGAGCGCCGAGCGTTCGGCGGTCAGCAGCGCGCGGGCCGGTCCTTCGATCCGCATCACCGCGTCGCCCGGCGCGGCCCTGGCGCCGTCGTCGACGAGCAGCGCGACCTCGGCATCGGGCGCCAGCCGCCTGACGATGGCGGCGGCGACGGGCAGGCCGGCGACGACGAGGGGCTCGCGCGCGGCGATCCGCGCCCGGAAGCGGGCGGTTTCGGGGATGGTGGCCTCGGCCGTCACGTCACCCGTGCCCACGTCCTCGGCGAGCGTGCGGGTGATGAAGTCGTCGAGCGCCTCCCGCGACAGCGGCAGCGGCTCAGCCATGAAGCAACTCAACCATTCTTGGCCGGCGCGGCGGGCGGCGACATGTCGAGCATGCGCTGGACCGAGCGCAGCGCCTTCACGCGGATGTCCTCGGGCACCTCGATCTGCGGCGTCATGTTGGCGAGGCAGAGATACAGCTTCTCCATGGTGTTCAGCGCCATGAAGGGGCAGTTGTTGCAGTTGCAGTTGCCGTCGTCGTTGGGCGCGCCGATGAAGGTCTTGTGCGGCGCCTTCTTCTGCATCTGGTGCATGATGTGCGGCTCGGTGACGACGATGAACGTGTCGGCGTCCGAGGTCAGCGCATAGTTCAGGATCGACGAGGTCGAGCCCACATGATCGGCGTGCTGCAGGATGTGGCCGGGGCATTCCGGGTGCGCCAGCACCGGCGCGCCGGCGTGCTTGCCCATCAGCTTGACCAGCTCGCGTTCCGAGAACTGCTCGTGGACGATGCACGAGCCCTGCCACAGCAGCATGTCGCGGCCGGTCTTCTTGGCCAGGTATCCGCCCAGGAAGCGGTCCGGCGCGAACAGGATCGGCTTGTCCCGGGGAATCTGGCCCACGATGTGCTCGGCGTTGCTCGAGGTCACGATGATGTCGGACAGCGCCTTCACCTCGGCCGAGCAGTTGATGTAGGTCAGCGACACGTGGTCCGGATGCGCCTCGCGGAACCGGCGGAATTCGTCCGGCGGGCACGAATCCTCCAGCGAGCAGCCGGCCTTCATGTCGGGCAGGATCACGGTCTTCCGCGGGCTCAGGATCTTCGCCGTCTCGGCCATGAAGCGCACGCCGCAGAACACGATCACGTCCGCGTCGGTGGCGGCGGCCTTGCGCGACAGGTCGAGCGAATCCCCGACGAAGTCGGCGATGTCCTGGATCTCGCCTTCCTGGTAGTAGTGCGCCAGGATCACCGCGTTGCGCTCCTTGCGCAGGCGCCCGATCTCGGCGGCGAGGTCGATGAACGGATCGATCTCGGTGATGTTGAGCGGCTTCAGGTTGCCCTTGGGCCTGTCGAGCACCGTGGTGTTCATTGGCATCATCCGGGCTTGCGCCCGCTCCCGGCTGGATGACGTCTCTCGTGGCGCGTTATGTTGGCCATGCCGGACCGGATAACAAGGGAATTCAGCGGAAGGCTGGGATGCGTTTGCTCACGCCATCCTTGTCATCCCGTCTTTTTGCCGGGGCCCAGTCTAGATGCGGTTGAAATCCCATCCGTGTGAAGTTTGCGTATTGCGCCGCTGGGTCCCGGCTTGCGCAGGGAAGGCGGGACCTAGGAGCCTGTCTGAGTATTCGTTTGGAAGGTTTGATTGAGGGGAAGGGGGGCG
>CAZVVC010000410.1:0-2340 GCA_964630425.1 uncultured Bifidobacterium sp.
GCACGGCACCCTTGGAGGCGTGATAGCTGATCGCATCGGGGCTGCCGATCAGGCCGAACAGCGAGGAGATGTTCACGATCGCCGCGTTGCCGGTCTTGAGCAGTTCGGGAACGGCCGCCTTCATGCCGAGGAACGGGCCGGTCTGGTTGACCGCGATCATCCGGGCCCAGCCTTCCTCGGTTTCCGCCTCGACGCCGCCGGGGTGGAAGATGCCGGCATTGTTCACCAGCGTGGTGAGCTTGCCATAGGCGTCCACCGCCGCGCTCACCGCCGAAGCCCAGCTTTGCGCGCTGGTGACGTCCAGCCGCACGAATTTCGCGGAGCCGCCTGCCCCGGCGATCCGGTCCACGACCGAAGCTCCCAGCTCTTCCTGGAGATCACCGATGATCACTTGCGCGCCTTCGCGCGCGAACAGCAGCGCCTGGGCTTCTCCCAGACCGCTCGCGGCACCTGAAATAAGCGCCACCTTGCCTGACATGCGTTGCGACATGGTTCCCTCCGTTCCGCATCCCTCTCGATACCCAGATGACGAACATACTAGCTCATGACAAGTCTAAATTGTTCTTGTGGAATAACCTATGACTGGCCTCCAAATGATCGATCTCTCAATATATCATTATATATCAATGAGATATTTATAAATCCGCCTCGGAAAGCTCAAAACTGCGGCCGAAGCATATTGCTTGCGTCAAACAATCTAGCATGGTGCACCCAAGTCCCGCAGCGAATCGCCCGGAAGCGCGAACAGAGGGATGCTGAAATGGCGGCGGAGCGAGCAGCGACAAAGCCTGCTCGCAAGGCGGCCTGAAGGCGCGGTCAGCGCGCCCTGGGGAGGAATTGCTATGAATGCTCGGAAGATACCCGCTCTTTTCGCCTCCGCATCCGTGATCTGCCTCGCGGCCGGCTCGCTACCTGCTTATGCGCAGGAGGAGGCGGAGAGCTACGAGACCGGCGGCCTGGGCGCCATCGTGGTCACCGCGCGCAAACGGGTCGAGAATATCCAGGATGTCTCCGCCTCGATCAGCGCGCTTTCCAACGAGGATCTGGCCCGGCGCTTCGATTCCGACGTGCGCGACTTCGCAAACTCGGCGCCCAACGTCGTGATCGACGATACGCAACAGGGTCCGGGCGGCGTCGCCTCGGTCAATATCCGCGGCATCGGGGTTTCCGAGGTGGAGAAATCGATCGATCCGGCGGTCGGCGTGGTGTTCGACGAGATCTACATCGGCCAGACCTCCGGCAGCCTGCTCAAGGCCATCGACATCGATCGGGTGGAGGTTCTGCGCGGCCCGCAAGGCACGCTGTTCGGCCGCAACGCGACCGGCGGCGTCATCAACATCGCGCGCTCGCGCCCCACGTACGATCTCACCGGCAAGGCGCGCGTCACCGCCGGTCGCTTTGATACATACAAGGCCGAGGGTGTCGTCAGCACCGGTCTTGCCGAAGGACTGGCTGTCAAGGTGACCGGCGCTTATGAGCGGTCCGACGGCTATATCCACAACGCCTTCTACGATCGGCCGGCCCAGCGCTCCGAATTCTATGGCTTCGGCGCGGCCTTCCTGATCGAGCCGACCGACGAGCTTGAGGTCATCGTCAGCTACGATCACCAGAAGACCAAGCAGGACCCGCCGCAACTGCTGGCGGTGAACCGGCCGACCGATCTGTTCTGCTCGGCCTATGGCCAGTGCTCGCCGGCTCCCGGCGTGCCAACCTCGGGCGACCGCTATGTCACGCTCACCAACGCGGAACTCGACAAGAGCGCCTTCTTCCGGCTGGATATGGTGACGGCCCGGGCCAAATATGATCTCGGCGGCGATTTCGAAATGAACTACATCTTCGGATGGCTGAAGACCGATGAAGGAGCCCATCAGGACTGGGACGGCAGCCCCCTCACCCTGTATCATACGGATCGCCCCGCCCGCTGGCGCCAGACCACCCATGAACTTCGCCTGGTCAAGGGCGGCACCGGACCGCTGACCTTCGTCATGGGCGGCTACATGTGGGATTCGGATTACACGATCAATCTGAAGAACTATGTCGGCTTCGCCGGCGCGCCGCTGCTGACCAGCGCGCAGGATGTGACGCAGACGACGAAGTCCTATGCCGGCTATTTCGAAGGCGACTACAAGTTCACCAACAGGCTGAAGCTGACACTGGGCGGACGCTACACCCACGATCGCAAGACCAGTCTCGTCAATGACGGCACGATCTTCATCTACGGCACGACCGAGGAAGCCGATCCGATCGCGGTGCTCCCGCCGAGCCTGGCCGCCGGCAACATCGTCAGGACCACCCCTGTGAAGGCGAGCTGGTCCAAGTTCACGCCAAAGGTCAGCCTGA
>CAZVVC010000411.1:0-2334 GCA_964630425.1 uncultured Bifidobacterium sp.
GAGGCCGACCGGATGCTCGACATGGGCTTCATCCGGGACGTGCGCAAGATCGTCTCCCTGCTGCCGCGCAGGCGGCAGTCGCTGCTGTTCTCGGCCACCATGCCGGAGGACGTGGCCAAGCTGGCGCACGACATGCTGATCGATCCGGTCCGCGTCGAGGTGACGCCGGCCGCGACCACCGTGGAGCGCATCGCGCAGAGCGTCTATTTCGTCGACGCCGCCCGCAAGCAGGCGCTGCTGACGAGCCTGCTGCGCGACGAGGCGATGGCCAAGGTGATCGTGTTCACCCGCACCAAGCACCGCGCCAACCGGGTGGCCGAACAGCTCGCCAAATCGGGCATAGAGGCCGACGCCATCCACGGCAACAAGTCGCAGAGCGCGCGCCAGAACGCGCTGGAGCGGTTCCGCAACGGCGCGTCGCGCGTCCTGGTCGCCACCGACATCGCCGCGCGCGGCATCGACGTGGACGGCGTGAGCCACGTGGTCAATTTCGAGCTGCCCAACGAGCCGGAGAGCTACGTGCACCGCATCGGCCGCACGGCGCGGGCCGGGGCGGGCGGCGTGGCCGTCGCGTTCTGCGATCCGACCGAGAAGCCCTATCTCAAGAGCATCGAGAAGCTGACCCGCGTCACCCTGGCCGTCAACGGCGCCCCGGCGATCGAGATGCCTCGGGGCGAGACGCCGCGGAGCGAGACGCGCGAGACTCGGACGCCGCAGGAATCGCGGGGGCAGGAGGCACGCCGCACCGACGCGTCCCACAACCCGCGCCGCCGGCGCCGGCGGCCCCGCCGCGCGCCGCTGCGCGAAGCGGCATAGGCTTCCGGGAAATCCTTGGCTCCGGGCCGGTTTCCGGCCCGGAGCGTTTCCGTGTGCGGGCCGAATTGAGTTGTGTTCGCGCCGGTCCCGGATTATATCCGCAAGATCAGTGACCTAAGACCCGGCATCTGCTTCGTCGCCGACAGAGTACCGATCTCCAGGACTTGAGCGAGCTGAGAAACCTTCCGGACCGCGAGGTGCGGAAGGTCGTTATGTGATCATTAAGGAAGCACTATCTATGACCAACGGAACCGTGAAGTGGTTCAACGCGACCAAGGGCTATGGCTTCATCCAGCCGGATGACGGCTCGGCCGACGCCTTTGTTCACATCTCCGCCGTCGAGCGGGCCGGCCTGTCGGGCCTTCGTGAAGGCCAGAAGGTCTCCTACGAACTGACTCGTGGCCGCAACGGCAAAAGCTCAGCTGAAGAACTGAAGGTCATCGGCTAACACGCCGGCGAACTGCCGGGAGGGTCTCATTTCGGTGAGCCCTCTCATGCAGCCCTTCGCTCCCGGACATCGCGCACCGGGGGGCTGAGATAAATTCATCCAGAAGCTCGCCTGCCAAACTGCCTCGATTCGAGGCGGTTTTTTTATGTCTCGCGCAGAACGACGGATTCGGCGGCCGAACGCCGGACCATGCGCCGCCCTCGCGGCATGCTCCCAACCCCGCTCCTCTCGAGTGATCTGGCGCTGTGCGCCAGACCGTATCGAGACACGGGCAAACGCGGTGCGCGTCTCGATACACCCGGCCTGCGGCCGGGCACTCGACGTGAGCGGGAATGGAATGCGCCACGAGAGCAAAAGCCGCCCGTTCCTCCAGGGCGGCGTGGGCGACGACCTGATCCGCGAATTCTCGCGGGGCCACCAGAGGCGTCGTTCAGGTTCTTACGCTCGCCCCCGCCGTGGCGGCCGCCTGAAAGATGCGCGGCAATCCGGAAGCCCTCCGGGTCGCCGCGTCTTTTATGATCATCCGCCACGGCGGCGCCGGGCGCCGTCCGGCCGGGCGGAAAGCCTCAGGCCGGCTGGTTGCCCAGCCGGGCCAGGTATTTGCGGGCGCGGCCCATCGCCATCAGCGGGAAATAGTGGCGGTAGAGGTTGTAGTTGATCATGAAGCCGCGGCTGAGCTCGATGGACTGGCCCAAATTCTCCTCGGCGCCCTTCAGGTCTATGTGCCGCCCGAGGCCGTAGCCGGGAAAGCCGGTGCCGGTATATTCCGCCTCGTCCCAGGTGCCGCCATCCTGCCGCGAGGACAGGTAGCGCAGCCCTTTCTCGATCACCGCCCTGTCCTGCGGCCGGCCCGCGGCGAGTAGCGACATCAGGCCCCAGGCCGTCTGCGACGCGGTGCTGTCGCCCCTGCCCGCCAGCGAACGGTCCATGTAGGAGGCGCAGGTCTCGCCCCAGCCGCCGTCGGCGTTCTGGTGGGCGGCGATCCAGTCGGCGGCGCGCAGCACGTAGTCCTCGCGCATGTCCTCGCCCACCGCCTTGAGCGCGGGCAGCGCGGCGGCCGTGCCGTAGAC
>CAZVVC010000412.1:0-2322 GCA_964630425.1 uncultured Bifidobacterium sp.
GCTCGCGGATCGTCCAGGGAACGGTGATCGCGGACCTGCGCGGCGCCTCCTTCGCGTTTCCCGTCATGGGCTGGAAGAAGGCCGTGGGCGCGGCGGGCACGCTGGCGATGGAGATGTCCTCGCAGCCCGGCGGGCTGCTGCCGGGGAAGCTGACCGTCTCCATGCCCCGGCTGAGCGCGTCGGGGCGCCTGTCCTTCTCGCCCGAGGGCGATTTCACGGGCATTGAGCTGCCCAGGCTGCAACTGGGCGAGACCGACGTGGCCTTCACCATGCTCAAGCCCGCCGAGGGACCGCTGGACATGAGGATATCCGGCAGGAAGGCCGATCTGCGCCCGCTGCTGGAGGAAGAGGAAACGGCACGCGGCCAGCCGCCCGCGGAGGAAGAGGACTCCGATTTCGCCGCCGCGGTCACCCTGGAGGTGGACGAGGCCGTCCTGCCGAAGGGCGTGCCGATTCGCGACATGGACGCAGTCGTGGGCATCGAGCGGGGCGAGATCGTCGACGGCCAGATCACTGGCCTGCTCAAGAGCGGCAAGCCCATGGCGATCGATCTCCGTCTTACCGGCGAGAAGCCGGGCGTCGAGGTGGTGACCGAGGACGCCGGCGAGCTGCTGCGGACGCTGGGCGTACTCAACGGCGTCACCGGCGGCACCCTCAGGATCAGCGGCAGCATCAGCGGCCCGCGGGGCAGGCGGCACACCGTGGGGACGATCAGCGCGCGGGATTTCCGGGTGAAGGACTCGCCGATGATGGCGCAGATGCTGACCGTCGGCTCGCTCAGCGGCATGCGCGACATCCTCACCGGCGACGGCATCGGCTTCACGCGCTTCGACAGCGAATTCGACTTGGGCGAGGGGACGCTGCGGCTGAAGGACGGGCGCGCGTTCGGCTCGCAGCTCGGCATCCGCGTGTCGGGCCGCATCTACGACCAGCAGACCCGGCTCGACCTGGAAGGCACGCTGGCGCCCGCCTACACGCTCAACACCGTGCTCGATTACGTGCCGATCGTCGGGCAGATCCTGTCGGGCGGCGAGAACGAGGGGCTGATCGCCATCCGGTTCGGCGTGAAGGGCACGACCGACAAGCCCGAGGTGTCGGTCAATCCGCTGTCGGCGCTGACCCCCGGTTTCCTGCGGAACCTGTTCAATGTGTTCGACAGCGCGCCGGACCACGAGAAGCGGGAGCGGCAAAAGGAAGGGGAGTCCGGCCGGCGGTGACGGCCGCTTCGCGCGGCGCCCTTACTGGGCCTTGCCGTCGCTGCCCTTCGGGATCTCGGTGATGCTGTCGATGATGCAGGGGGTGAAGTTGCTGCCCAGCACGCCGCCCGTGGTGGTGACGGGCACCTCGATGGTGTCGACCTCGCAGAGCTTGGCGAGCGAGCGGGCGTCGTGGCGCCACGTTCCCTGGCTCTTCAGGCCGGGACAGCGATGCGCCAGCGTCATCTTGTAGTCGGGGCCGCCGCGCATCTTCAGGATGACGGTCCTGTTGTCGATCACCTTGCTGCTGGACATGCGGGTGATGTCGATGCATCGCACCAGCGGCTTGTCGCTCGTGTCGGCGGCCATGACCGGCCCGGCGCCGGCCGCGACGATGGCCGCGAGCAGGCCGATGGTCAGCATCTTGTTCATGGATGGCTCCGTTTCCCGTTGGCCGTCTAGACGGGCTTGACGATCACGTGGCGCTTCTTGCCCGCCGTCAGCTTGATGACACCATCGGAGTTCAGTGCATCCAGACCGAGGACCTGGGTTTCGGTCTCGACCTTGGCATCGTTGACCCTGGCGCCGCCTCCCTGAACGAGACGCCTGGCTTCGCCATTCGACGCGCTCAGCCCCGCTTGCTTTAGAAGATTGAGGATACCGACACCCTTTTCAAGCACCGCGCGCTCGATTTCGACGGTGGGCAGGTCCTCGCCCAGCCCGCCCTTCTCGAAGGTGACGCGCGCCGTCTCCTCGGCGTGCAGCGCCGCTTCGCGGCCGTGCACCAGGGCCGTGGCCTCGGTGGCCAGCACCTTCTTGGCGTCATTGATCTCGGCGCCTTCCAGCGCCGCCAGGCGGGAGACCTCGTCGAGCGGCAGGTCGGTGAAGAACTTCAGGAAGCGTCCCACGTCGGCGTCCTCGGTATTGCGCCAGAACTGCCAGTAGTCGTATGGCGAGAGCTGTTCGGCGTTGAGCCACACGGCGCCCTGGGCCGTCTTGCCCATCTTGGCGCCGGACGCCGTGGTGATCAGCGGCGAGGTGAGGCCGTAAAGCTCCTTCTGGGCCACGCGCCGGCCCAGTTCGACGCCGTTGATGATGTTGCCCCACTGGTCCGAGCCGCCCATCT
>CAZVVC010000413.1:0-2316 GCA_964630425.1 uncultured Bifidobacterium sp.
GCTTTCGGCGGCGCCGCGCCCATAATCGCGCAGCGTCGGCAGATATACGCCGGCCATCACCAGCCAGGAAAAAAATCCAACGCCCGCGGCGATCATATTTTGGTGAACGGGGAACGTCAGCACCAGCAGCGGCGGGACGAGGAAGGTCAGCGTCAGGCCGAGCAGCGTCCCGGCCAGCAGCGGGATCGAGTAGCGAAGCTGGGTGAAGGCGGTGCGCGACACCATGCGCCACAGATCGCCCAGCCCCGGGGCTTCGCGCAGGCTGTAGGTGTCGTCCGCCAGGCCGAGCCAGATCGGTCCGCCCGACCGCTTCACGGCCGCCGCCAGCGCGCAGTCGTCGATCAGGTCGCCGCGAATGGCGGCGATGCCGCCGATGCGCTCCAGGGCGCCGCGCCGCAGCAGTACGCAGCCGCCGGCCGCACCGGCGATCCGCGAGCGGGGATCGTTGATGGCCGGGAACGGATAGAGCATCTGGAAGAAGAACACGAAGGCCGGGACGATCAGTCTTTCCCAGAAATGGCGGCAATGCAGCCGCGCCATCAGCGACACCAGATCGAGCTTGCGGGTTTCCGCCTGGGCGATCAGCCGCGCCAGCACGTCCGGGCCGTGAACGATGTCCGCGTCCGAGAACCAGACATAGTCCGCGGCGGGCGCGCGGGGGGCGCGCAGGCCGGTGTCGATCGCCCACAGCTTGCCGCTCCAGTCTTCGGGCAAGGGGCGTCCCTGGACGACCTGCGCGGCACCGCCCGCGGCGGCGCGGGCGATGTCGCCGGTGCCGTCGGTGCTGCCGTCGTCGACCACGATGATGGTCAGGCGGCCCGCATAGGCCTGCGCCGCCAGCGCCTCGACGCAGGCGCCGATGGAGGCCGCCTCGTCGCGCGCGGGCACGACGGCGAGCACGGAAGGCCAGGACGGCAGCGCCGGGGCCTCGGGAAGGCGCTGGTTGGCGCGCCAGAAGCCGTGATGGAAGACCAGCAGGTAAAGCCATATGGCGGCGGTGAGGGCCGCGAGCGCCGTCAGCATGCTCATCGCGTCCGGCGGAGCAGCACGTCGAGCACGCCGCGCGCGCCGCAGCCGATGACCTCGCGCCTGCCCAGCTTGACGCGGGTGGCGACGGGGTCTTCGCGCGTCAGCCGCACGGTCAGCCTGTCGGCGATGCGTACGATCACGGCCGATTCCAGGGCCAGCCTGCGGCTCGCCAGCACCGAAGGCAGCCGGCGGGCGTCGGCGAGCAGCGCCTCGGTGCCGTCCGCCAGCCGGTCCAGCACACGGCGCAGCGCCGGCGTGGCGGCGGGTCCGGCCAGGTCCCCGGTGACGGCGCCGGCCTCGCGCATCCATGCCCGCGGCAGGTAGACCCGGTCCATCTCGGCATAGTCGTCGGCGCAGTCCTGCATGTGGTTGATGACCTGCAACGCGTTGCACAGGGCGTCGGACTGGGCATAGCCGGCGGGATCCTCGCCGTGCAGGTCGAGCAGATAGCGGCCGACCGGCGCGGCGGAGCGGTCGCAATAGTCGATCAGTTCGTCCCAGCTTTCATAGCGGGTCTTCACCGCGTCCTGCTTGAACGCCGAGATCAGGTCGAGGCAGTGCCTGTCGGTGACGCCGGTCTCGCGGTTGCCGCGGCGGATGGCGTGGCCCTTCGCATAGGCGGGATCGTCGGTCTCGCCCCGCACCGCCTGGGCGAAGCCTTCCAGCCGCGCCACCTTCTCGTCGGCGGAAAGGGAGGGATTGTCGGCGATGTCGTCGATGGCGCGGGCGAAGGCATAGAAAACGGCCACATGCGGCCGCAGATGCCTGGGCAGCAGGAACGAGCCCACCGGGAAGTTCTCGGTAGCGGCGTTCTTGCCGGATGGGGTTTCAGCCTCGGTCATGTCCGCCGTGATAGCAGCGGCCCGGCGGGCGGTCTACCGATACTGGACCTGCAGATCGTCACGGATGAACTTGCCGGCGCGGAAGAAGTGGAACGCCGCCCAGGCATAGATGAACAGGAACGACAGCATGGTGTAGCGCAGGGATTCGTGGCCGAATCGGGCGGCCATGAAATCGCTGACGTCGCCCATGATCCACGGGCCCAGGCCCATGCCGACCAGATTGGTGACGGTGAGGAAGATGGCGACCGCCGTGGCGCGCATGCGCAGGCCGACGCTCTGCTGGATGACCGCGTTCACGGGGCCCAGATAGCAGGAATAGGCCGCGCCGGGCAGCGCCATCAGCGCGATGGAGATCACATAGGTGTGCACCGGGATGCCGAACACCGGATAGATCGCCGCGGGCAGCAGCAGCACCAGGGCCGACAGCGGGATCGCCGGGATCATG
>CAZVVC010000414.1:0-2298 GCA_964630425.1 uncultured Bifidobacterium sp.
GGCCGAGCAGCGCCGACACTTCCGAGCCCGCCTGGGTGAAGCGGAAGATGTTGTCCACGAAGAACAGCACGTCCTGGCCTTCCTGATCGCGGAAGTATTCGGCGACGGTCAGACCCGACAGCGCGACGCGGGCGCGGGCGCCCGGCGGCTCGTTCATCTGGCCGTACACCAGCGCCACCTTGGACTCGCCGCCGTCGAGCTGGATGACCTTGGATTCGATCATCTCGTGATAGAGGTCGTTGCCCTCGCGGGTGCGCTCGCCCACGCCGGCGAACACCGAGTAGCCGCCATGCGCCTTCGCGACGTTGTTGATCAGCTCCATGATGAGCACGGTCTTGCCCACGCCGGCGCCGCCGAACAGACCGATCTTGCCGCCCTTGGCGTAGGGCGCCAGCAGGTCGACGACCTTGATGCCGGTGACGAGGATCTCGGTCTCGGTCGACTGGTCGACGAATTCCGGGGCCGCCGCGTGGATCGGCGCCCGCTGCTCGGTCTGGATGGGGCCGCGCTCGTCCACCGGCTCGCCGATCACGTTCATGATGCGGCCCAGCGTCGCGGCGCCGACCGGCACCTGGATCGGGGCGCCCGTGTCGGACACGGCCTGGCCGCGCACGAGACCGTCGGTGGTGTCCATGGCGATGGTGCGCACGGTGGACTCGCCGAGGTGCTGCGCCACTTCGAGCACCAGGCGGTTGCCGTGGTTGTCGGTTTCGAGCGCGCTCAGGATGGCCGGCAGATGCCCGTCGAACTGAACGTCGACGACGGCGCCGATAACCTGGGTGATTTTGCCGGTGGTGGTGGTCATTTCCTAGCTCCCATGCGGGGTCTAAAGCGCTTCCGCGCCCGAGATGATTTCGATCAGTTCCGTCGTGATGACGGCCTGGCGGGTGCGGTTGTAGGTCAGCGTGAGGTTGTTGATGAGATCGCCGGCGTTGCGGGTCGCGTTGTCCATGGCGGACATCCGCGCGCCCTGCTCGGACGCGGCGTTCTCCAGCAGCCCGCGCAGCACCTGGACGGCCAGGTTGCGGGGCAGCAGCTCACGCAGAATGGTCTCCTCGTCCGGCTCGAACTCGTAGACGGCGAGGCCGAGGCCCTCGTTGAGCGAGGCGCCGTCGGCTTCCGGAATCTGCGCCGGGATGAGCTGGACCTCGGTGACGATCTGGCTGATGACCGACTGGAACCGGTTGTAGAACAGCGAGCAGACGTCGAACTCGCCGGCCTCGAACATGGCCAGGACACGCTCGGCGACCGGCTGGGCCTGGGCGAAGCCGACCTGGCGCACGCCCGGGAACTCGATCACGTCGACGATCAGGCTGCCGTAGTTGCGGCGAAGCTGGACGGCGCCCTTGCGGCCGACCGCCAGGATCTTCACCGTCTTGCCCTGCCGCTTCAGCAGCTCGATCTTCTGGATCGCGGCGCGGACGATGGACGAGTTGAACGCGCCGCACAGGCCGCGCTCGGCCGTCGCCACCACGATCAGATGCACGTCGTCCTTGCCGTTGCCCACGAGAAGCTGGGGCGCGCCCGGCTGGTTCTTCAGCGAACCGGCCAGCGACGCCAGCACCTTCTCCATGCGCTCGGCATAGGGGCGGCCCGCTTCCACCGCTTCCTGCGCGCGGCGAAGCTTGGATGCCGCCACCATCTGCATGGCGCGCGTGATCTTCTGCGTCGACTTGACGCTGTTGATCCGGTTCCTCAGGTCCTTGAGGCTAGCCATTCAATCGGTCCCGCCGCTCGTCCGTGATCAGGCGAAGGTCTTGGCGTACTGGTCCAGCGCGTCGCGCAGACCGGCACGAATGTCGTCGGTGATCTCGCGCTTGTCGCGGATCGACGCCAGCAGGTCCGACCGGCTGGAGCGCAGCTCGGCGAGGAAGCCCTTCTCGAACCGGCCCACGTCCGACACCGGGATCCTGTCCAGGTAGCCGTTCACGCCGGCGAAGATCACCGCCACCTGCTCCTCGACGGGCATGGGCTGGTACTGGCCCTGTTTCAGCAGCTCGGTCAGGCGCGCGCCGCGGTTCAGCAGGCGCTGGGTGGCGGCGTCGAGATCCGAGCCGAACTGTGCGAAGGCCGCCATCTCGCGGTACTGGGCCAGCTCGAGCTTGATGGTGCCGGCGACCTGCTTCATCGCCTTGATCTGCGCGGCCGAGCCCACGCGGGACACCGACAGGCCGACGTTGATGGCCGGGCGGATGCCGCGATAGAACAGCTCGGTCTCCAGGAAGATCTGGCCGTCGGTGATCGAGATCACGTTGGTCGGGATGTAGGCCGACACGTCGCCGGCCTGGGTCTCGATGA
>CAZVVC010000415.1:0-2288 GCA_964630425.1 uncultured Bifidobacterium sp.
TCGGACCCCAAGGAGTTCACCTGCTCGGCGGTGCTGGACGGTGACGAATGGGTGATCAACGGCGAGAAGTGGTTCTCGTCCAACGCCCGCTATGCCGAGTTCCTCATCGTCATGGTCGTGACCGAGCCGGACGCCAAGCCGTATGAGCGGATGTCCATGATCCTGGTGCCGACCGACACGCCCGGCGTCAACATCATCCGCAATGTCGGCATCGGCGCCGAGGAGACCGGCACCCACGCCTATATCCGCTACGAGAACGTCCGCGTGCCCAGGGAGAACCTACTGGGCGAACGCGGCCAGGCGTTCGCCGTGGCGCAGACCCGCCTGGGCGGCGGCCGCATCCACCATGCCATGCGCACCATCGGCAAGGCGCAGCTCGCCTTCGACATGATGTGCGAGCGCGCCCTGTCCCGCGAGACCCAGGGCGAGCTGCTGGCCAACAAGCAGATGGTGCAGGAGAAGATCGCGGACTCGTGGACCGACATTCAGACCTTCCGCCTGCTGGTGCTGCAGACCGCCTGGAAGATCGACCGGTACAAGGACTACATGAAGGTCCGCAAGGACATCGCCGCCGTGAAGGCGATGATGCCGCGCGTGCTGCACGACGTCGCCGCCCGCGCCTTGCAGGTGCACGGCTCGCTGGGCGTGTCGGGCGAGATGCCGTTCTCTTACCTGATCACCGAAAGCTTCCACATGGGCCTGGCCGACGGCCCGACCGAGGTGCACAAGGTCACCGTCGCCCGCCAGGTGCTGCGCGAGTACAACGGCACCAACGGCATGTTCCCGACCCAGCACATCCCGGCCAAGCGCGCCGAGGCGCTGACGCGTTACGCGGACGTGATCGAGCGGGAAGTGGAGCACGTCTGAGTTAGAGGGGTGGAGAGAACGCCCCCTCACCCTCCCGCTCACCCTCCCGCTTCGCGGGTCCCTCCCTCTCCCAGAGGGAGGGCTCCAGCGGCGTCCCCTCTCCCTCTGGGAGAGGGTTAGGGTGAGGGACCTTCTCTCCACCGCACCACGACAGGGGAGACTTCCATGACCCAGATGCCGGCGATCACGCTCGTCGCCACGCCGGGGCGGCGCGCCAGGATGATCGAGCTGGCCCGCGAGGCCGAGACGCGCGGCTTCTCCGGCATCTACGTGCCCAGCCTCGCCGCCGCGCCGCAATTCTGCCAGTCGGTGCTGGAGGCGACCTCGACCATCGAGGTGGCCACGTCGATTCAGCCCATCTACTACATCAACCCGCGCGAGATGGCCCGCATCGGCAACTATCTGCACGAGATCGGGGGCGGCCGGTTCCGGCTGGGCATCGGCGTCAGCCACGAGGTCTCGCGCGTCCAGTACGGCGTCGAGGGCCGCAACCAGCCGGTCTCCGACATGCGCGACTACGTGGCGGCCATGCGCGCGGCCGAGAAGGATGCGGGGCCGCTGCCGCCGGTGATCCTGGCGACGCTCCGCTCGAAGATGCTGGCGCTCGCCGCCGAGGTGGCGCAGGGCGCCGTCTGGGCGAACGCGGCGCGCAGCTACACGCCCGCGCAGCTTGCCGAGATTCCGCAGTCCGCGCGCATGGCGGGCTTCACCACGGCGGTGATGATCCCGACGGTGATCTCCGAGGACAAGGAGGCGGCCAAGGAGGTCCACCGCCGCACCCTGCGCATGTACCTGACCCTGCCAAACTACCGGAACTACTGGCGCGCCGCCGGCTACGAAGCCGAGATGGCGGCCGTCGAGACGGCGCTGGCCGAGGGCAGGGGCGACGAGATCGCCCGCATCGCCGGCGACCGCTGGCTGGCCGACGTCACCCTGTTCGGCAGCGCCGCCGAGGTGAGGGAAGGGGTGCGGGCCTGGCGCGAAGCGGGTATCACTACCCCCATCCTGGTGCCGTCCTCGGTATCGGGCGGCATGGTGAAGGCGGCCGAGGAACTGTTCGCGGCGTTTGCCTGAGACGAGAGAAGCAAGATGAGCGAGATGAAAGTAAGCCAGGGCGAGACCGTCGACGTGGCCGAGCGCCACCGCTTCGATACGAAGAAGCTGGAGCGCTACATGGAGGCGCATGTGGAAGGCTTCCGTGGCCCGCTGACCGTGGGCCAGTTCGCCGGCGGCCAGTCCAACCCCACCTACCGGCTGGATGCCCCGTCGGGCTCCTATGTGATGCGCCGCAAGCCGCCGGGCAAGCTCCTGCCGTCGGCCCATGCGGTCGACCGCGAGTTCCGGGTGATCAAGGCGCTGAACCAGACCGATTTCCCGGTGCCGCGCGCCTATGTGCTGTGCGAGGACGAGACGGTCACCGG
>CAZVVC010000416.1:0-2284 GCA_964630425.1 uncultured Bifidobacterium sp.
TCGCAGCCCTCGAAGCGGTTGTTCACGATCAGGTTGCGGTGGGCGTTGTAGATGAAGGTGCACTTTTCGGCCCCGCCGCGCACCAGATTGCCCTGCACATCGGCGTTGTTGGCATAGTTCAGCATCAAGCCGTGCCGGCGGTCGCGCAGCGACAGGTTGTCCTGCACCTCGATCCGGTTGGAATACATCAGCGCATAGCCGAGCGTGTTGCCCACCGACACGTTGCCCGAGACGATGGAATTGTGCGTGTACATGTAGTGCACGGCAAAGCGCAGGTCGCGGAACAGGTTGTTGCGGTAGGTGCCATCGCGCGAGGCGTTGGAAAAGATCCCGTCGCGGCCATAGCGGACGCTGTTGCCCTCGATCACGGTGCCGGGGGCGTTCCAGATGTAGAAGGCGTTGCCGCGGGAATTCATGTGCTGGTCCTGCCGGCCGATCACGGTGTTGCCGCGGACCACGGTGTCGGTGGCGCCATGCACGTCCACGCCGTGCAGGTTTCCGACCAGAAGGTTGTTCTCGATCAGGGCGCCGCTTGCGCCCTTGACCAGCTTGATGCCGCTGTCGATCTCTTCATGCCGGGTGCCCGAACCGCGCACCTCCAGCCCGCGGATCACGGCATCCGCGCCGGTGATGGTGATGACGGTGCCCTTGCCCCCGCCATCCACCACCGCCGCGCCGCCGCCGTCCAGCACCAGCGGGCGGTCGATCGTCACCGGGCCGTCATGGCGGCCCGGTTCCAGCATCAGCATATCGCCCGGCGCGGCGGCGGCGACCGCCGCGGCAAGGGCGCCCGGCCCCGGCGCCACGCGGATTTCCGCCGCGCCGGCCGGCAGGGCCGGCACCAGCAGCAGAAGGGCCGCGATGGCGGAACGGGGCAGGGTGGTCACGGCTCAGGCTCCTTTCGGTTCCACGAACATGCGGCCGCGCATTTCCATGTGCAGCGCGTGGCAGAACCACTGGCAGTAGTACCAGTAGACCCCCGGCTGCGCCGCCACGAATGTGACCGAAGAGGTCTGCTGCGGCCCGACCTCCATCGCCACGCCGTGGTTGCCCATGGTGAAGCCGTGGGTCAGGTCGTCGATGTCGTCGAGGTTGGTGATGATCACCGTGACCTCGTCGCCCTGCTTGACCGTGAAGGTCTCGAGCGAGAACTGCGGCGCCTGGCTGGTCATGTAGACCCGCACCTTGTTGCCGTCGCGGATCACGGTGTCCTGCCAGTCGTCGAGGTCGATGCCGTCGGCTTCGGCCTGCGCACGGGTGTCGGCCCAGGAATGGTCGTTGCGGTCCCACACCGATACCGGGTTCACCAGCGAGCGGTGCACCAGGATCGAGTCGTGCGGTTCGGCAAAGGTCGGGCCGTCATGCACCAGCGTCATCTCGGTCCCGTTGACCTTGAACAACTGCTCGTTCTCGGGCTTGAGCGGGCCGACGTTGAGGAACCGGTCCTTCGAGAACTTGTTCATCGTCAGATACCAGTCGCCGTTCGCGTCCAGCGTCTCGCCCATCGGGGTCGAGTTGTGGCCGGGCTGGTAGTGCACGTCGAGCTTGGCCAGGATCGGGTCCACGCTCTCGCCGTTATGGGCGCGGATCGCGTCCTCGATGTTCCACATCACCACCTGGCTGTCGAGGAACAGCGTCGTGAACGCGTTGCCCTTGCCGTCAAAGCAGGTGTGAAGCGGCCCGAGGCCCAGTTCCGGCTCGGCAACAACCACCGAGCGCGGCTCGGCACCGTCGTAGAACACCGCGTCGATCTTGGTGACGTCGATCACCGAGACGGTCGGCGACAGCTTGCCGGCGATGCAGAGGTGCTTGCGGTCCGGGGCCATGTTGCAGCCATGCGGGTTGTTCGGGATCGGGATGTAGCGGGTGTATTTCTTGTTCTGACCCTTGCGTCCGTCGATCACCTTGACGCCGTTCAGCTCGATGAAATCGCCGGCTTCGATGCCCTTCTCGATTTCCGCGATGTTGAACACCACGACGTGGTCCATCTCGGCTTCCATCATCTCGGGCAGGGTCATGCCCATTTCCGAGTTGTAGGAGGTCGAGAAGGCGTATTTGCCGTCGTAGTCGCAATCGGTGTTGTCGAGGTTGCCCGAGACCATCACCTGCCAGGCCATCGTCATCTCGTCGGCATTGATCGCCGAGTAGAAGTTGACGTATTTTTCCGGCTCGTCGAGGATCTTGCCGTCGTTGACCATCGGAACCTCGTCCTCGCCGTTGGCGAAGATGTAGTTGCTGCGCGGCCATTTCTGCGGACGCATCCCGTGGATCGCCTTGGCGTTCG
>CAZVVC010000417.1:0-2275 GCA_964630425.1 uncultured Bifidobacterium sp.
ATGGCTTCGAGGCCTACGTCACCGGTGATTTCACCAACGCCAAGGACGCGAGCATCGTTTCGGACGCCAGCGCGTCGGCCGACGCGATCGCGGACGTCAGCGGCACCTCCGCGTCGCTGTTCAACGGCGACGGGGTCGGCAGCTCCGCCTATGCGGGCGGCGTCTATCTCGGCGACGTGGACGTCGCCACCAATGACGGCACCATCGGCGCCACCGCCGAAGCCAATTCGGTGTTCGACGGCGTCGTCACCGGCACCGCGGGCAACGGCATCGTCGACGGCAGCGGCGTCGGCGCCTACGCCTCCGCCGAAGGCCTCATCGTCGGTGAGGACGCGACGGACGCCAGCCTGACCAACACGGGCTCGATCACCGCCGATGCCAAGAGCACGGGCAGCCTCACGCTCGACGTGGACGCCACGGACAATGCCGTGATCGTCGGCGAGGACGGCGCCTATGCCCAGGCGACCGGCATCCGCAGCGACGGCACGCTCGATTCCTTCACCAATTCGGGCACGATTTCGGCCAGCGCCGCCTCGAGCCTCACGGTCGATGCGATCGCGACCGGCGGCAAGGGCGCCACCGTCAGCCTGTTCAACGGCGTGGGTGACCCGTCCGGGCTGGGCGGCAGCGTCGGCGTGGCCATCGCCGATCTGGACGGCACCTTCAGCAATTCGGGCGCCATCTCGGCAACCAATACCGCCGACCTGTCCCTGATCGCCGATGCCGCCGCGTCCGATGTAGCCCCGGGAACAGCCGTCTCCGGAAGCGGCGTCGGCTCCAATGCCGCCGGCGTCTACATCGAGAACTTCGACGGTGACTTCGCCAATACCGCGGACGGCGAGATCACGGCGTCGTCGTCGGCCACCTCGGCCGTGGATATCGCCGCCAGCGGCGCCAAGGTCGCGGACTCCGACGGCATCGCCGTCGTCGAAGGCGCCACCACGGCCAACGCCATCGGCGTCGCGCTGATCGGCGGCGAAGGGGAGGTGGACGACCCCGACACCAACACGGTGACCAACGAGGGCACCATCTCGGCGACCGCCGATGCGGCCTCGACCATCAGCGCCTCGGGCACCTCGACCGGCACGGGCGCCAGCGGCGCCGGCGTCGCCAACAGCCTGACCGGCGCGTTGGCGGTCGGTCTGCTCGACGTGGGCGAGACCACTGGTTTCACCAACTCGGGCTCGATCACGGCGGACGCGACCGCATCGCACGCCGCCACGCTCACGGGCAACGGCGACGTGGACAGCGCCGCCGCCAACAACGGCGTGCTCTATGCTGCGGCGGTCGGCGCCGGCTTCATCGGCCCGGTCGATGGCAACATCGACAATTCGGGCACGATCAGCGCCACGGCCTCAGGCACGTACGACCTCGACATCGCGTCGAGCAATACGGCCGGTCTGGGCGATGTCGCCTCCGGCAACGTCGCCCTCGTCGGTTCGCTGGGCCTGTTCGCCGACATCGAGGCTCCCGCCGACGACGAGGATGGCGCCAGCGACTTCGTCAACAGCGGCACCATCAGCGCCGAAGGCGACCTGACCATCGATATCACCCAGCCCGCGGCCACCGAGACGGTGACGCCGCAGCAGGAGACCCTGGGCGGGCTGGTCGTGGCCGGTGCCGTGGTGGCGGGCGATCCCGCGACCATCGACAACAGCGGCACGATCTCGGCCAAGGGTTCGCTGAACGCCACCGGCGTCACCGGCGACAACTCGACCACCGCGGCGGGCGTCGTCGGCCTGTGGCTGCCGGAAGCCGATAACGGCCTCGAGATCACCAACAGCGGCGAGATCACCGCCGAGCTGAGCGGCAATGCCGAGCACTCGGCCGCGGTCGGCCTGCTGCTGGGTCCGCTCCCCGACGACCTGCTGGCGAGCCTCGGCGGCGAGGGCGCCGCGCTGTTCCCGGAGGGCATCGACCCGATCGGCGGTGAAGGCGAGGGCGAAGGCGACGGCGACGGCGAGATCGTCGCCCTGGCCGAAGGCGTCATCACCGTCAACAACACGGGCACCATCTCGGGCATCAACTCGACCGAGGGCGGCGAAGGCATCGGCATCTATGCCGAGACCGCGCCGGTTCCGGTGATCATCAACCAGCAGGGCGGCCTCATCGAGGGCACCACCGCGGCGATCGCCATGGACCAGGGCAACGCGGACGTGCTGAACTGGTCGGGCGGCTCGATCAAGGGCCTGGTCGACGCGGACAGCGCCGACGTGGTCAACGTCATCCAGGCGACGAAGGACGGCGAGGGCGTCGACACGACGGTCACGGCCGG
>CAZVVC010000418.1:0-2248 GCA_964630425.1 uncultured Bifidobacterium sp.
CCCCATAGCCCCTCAATTGGTCCTCAACGGCCGCGAACAGGTCTCCGCCCAGGCCGTTCTCGACCAGTTCAAGCAAGCGAAGGACCAGATATCCACCGACCTGCGTCTAGCGCATCTATGGGCGCCGATCCTGCAAACCCTCGGACCCTCCCGACTCCAGGAAGCTCACTATGCCGTTGCCTACGGTCAGAAAGTCGTTGCAGCGTGGCTCAACAGTTACATGTTCCGCGGCGTCCCCGATGGCACCGAGAAAGCCCAGGCGGTCGCAAGCCACTTCAGCGACGCAGCCGTGCACCTCAACCACGGCAGGCGAATCGGCCGCGAGGAGGTAAGGAGCGTCGGCCTTAACGTATTCGACCTAGAGGACGACCAGGACCTCCAGGAAGCCGCCTTGACGGCCTACCACGCAGCAACCATCGCGTTCGAGCGGGGTCCGGTCACAAAGGCGGTCTTCGCGCCGGGCGGGAAGGCATGGATGAAGGCCGTCCAGGAAGGAAACCCCCCGCAAGCAGCCGACGGCCAAGCCTGACGACCCAAGCAAAGAACAGGGCCGGAACCAGCAAGCGTTCCGGCCCTCAACCATGTAGCCCTTGGCGGCCTACCAGACGTCGTTCCCGTCCGCGCCCGACCCCCTGGCCACCACGGCTCGCCAGCTCCTGACGCGGTTACGGGCCGTGTCGTACGTCACCACCGCCCGGTCGACGCGGTACCTGGCCTTGCGGGCAGCCGACTTGGCCACCTCCACCGCCGCGCGCAGCTCCGTCGTCTGGCTAGCCAACGCCGCCTCCCTCTCGGCGGAGTTCTTACCCTCGACGCCCGCCAGCGTGAGCTCCTGCACGCGGTCGGCCAGGGCGGCCACCGCCACGTCCTCGGCCTCTTGCGCCTCGAGCAGCTCGCGCTGCATGCGCTGCAGGCGCTGCGCCACCAGCTCCAGGCGCGACTGCGCCCTGATCAGCTGCTCCACGTCCGCCGGGGTCTTATCCACCTTGGTTATGCTCACCGGTCATCCTCCTTGGCCGTCGCGGCCGACAACAACTTCAGTGCGGCGCGGGCGAGTTCCTCCGTCGCGCCGTGATTGCGGCGCACCGTGGCGCCCTCCAGGCGGAAGATGCTGGAGTGACGCTCGCGGTGCAGCCAGTCCTCCAGCGCGAAGCTCTCGTCGGGCTTCAGGGCCCGCCAGGCCACGCGCAGGCTGCCGCGCCACACGCGCAACTGGTGATCCTCCACACCCAGGCGGGCGACGGCCGGCACCACCACGTCCAAGTACGCCGCCCGCAGGCTCGCCAGGCTGCTGGCGCCAGCCACCACCGTGCCGCCACCTGTCGTGCTGCCGCTGCGCGTGATCACCGCCCAGTGCGCCCGCCCCTGCATCACGCGCCACAAGTCCCGCGTCACGTGCTCCGCCCGCCAACGCTGCAACTGCAGCGCCGTGCGCGTCGTGCGATCGACCAGCAGCGGGTCGACGCCGTTCACGCGTACCGCCGCCGCGGCCGCAACCGCTCGAAGGCGTTCATGATCAACTGCCACTCGGGAGGCTTCAGGTCGTCCCACACGCTGCGGCGCAACTCGAAGGCCGCGGCGTGCTGCGGGAACTCCGCAGCGAACAGCCGCGCGAACAAGGCGCTGGCGTTGTTGTTGATGGCCACCACGTCGCCCTCAGCGCGAAGCTGCGAATTCCAACGCACCACGTGCAGCACCTGGTCGGCCGACAGCTTCGTGGTGGGCCGCGAGCGCAGCATCTCGAGAGTGAGGCGCCGGAACTCACGGTAGACATCCGCGCCGTGCACCACGTACCAGGCGCCCCACCTGGCCGGGTTGTCCGCGAAGTTCGGCGCCGTCACCCGACCCATGCGCCCCAGGATCTGATTCACGCCACACCCTCCTTCGCCGCGAGCAACGCCGCGGCCGCGTACCAAGCCGCAGCGTCATCGACCGTCTCCGGCATGCGGCTCAAGTGATCAGCCGTACCGCGCACGCTCGCCGCCGTCGGCCACTCCTCACCCGTCAGCTCCGCCGACGCCTCCAGGTCCCGCACGATGCGCCGCGCCTGCTGCTCCAACGACCGCGGCTGCCTGCGGCGGCTCACGACCGCACCTTCCTGAGGTGCCACGTGTTCGGCTCGACCTCGCAGGCGTACACCTCGAGCGCCGCGCCGCGCTTACGCTCGGCCCGCTCCAGCGCCTGCCTCGCCTCCGGCAAGCTGTGGTAGCGGGCCTTAGCGCGCCCGAGGCGCGAGAAGCAGCAGTTG
>CAZVVC010000419.1:0-2244 GCA_964630425.1 uncultured Bifidobacterium sp.
TAAGCTTACCAGATGACAGCCCTGATAACTTACAAGGGCTCTCGGTGTTGGGGGCGGGACGGAATAGCGGGGTCTTCCAGTGGTTGGCAAGCATATCCCATTATCCAAGGCCACCCCCGTCCGAGAGGGCTGAGGAGGCCCGCAGGGCCGTCGCGAAGCCCGGGCCACCGCATTCCGCCACGCGGGATGGCAGCGGCAAGCCGCGTTCAGAACCTCACATCCGCGCGCAGCATCATCAGCAGGTCGTCGGCCGCCGCGGCGATGTGGTTGGGGTTCATGCGGTAGATCAGGTTGGTCTGCATGCTGAACGGCCCGCCGTTCCAGAACGCGTGGCTGATCTCCAGGTCGATCTCGCGGCCCGTGGGCGCCAGGTTCAGGGTGTGGCTCTCGAACAGCAGCGTGTCCGCGGCGAAGTCGCGGCCTGTGGCCACGTCCAGCGTGGCGCGCCCGCTCTCCACGCGCAGCGGCTGCGACAGGGCGAAGCCCAGCGTGTGTCCCGCGAGCGGCGTCTGCCACACCGCGCCGACGCTGTAGGACGAGGTCTCGATGCCCGTATAGGAATGCAGCAAGGCGCTGCCGTGCTCAGACACCGACGTCCAGCCGCGGCCGGCGTTGGCGACCAGCGTCACCGGACCCAGGCGATAGGCGGCGCTCAGGCTGGCGAAGCGGGTGACCGCCCCTTCGATGCCGTCGAACGCGCCCGTGGCGATGGTGTCGAGCAGGCTGCCCTGCTCGTGCAGCACGCCGAACTGGGCGCCCAGCACGGTGCGGTCGCCGACCGCGTGGCTGAGCTGGATCGCCGCCAGCTGGCGGGTCACCGGCTCGCGCCCGTCGATGGGCTGGAAGCGCGAGGACGCGCCGGCGAAGCCGATGGTGGTGCGCTCGTCCATCTGGCGGGTCAGCGACAGGCCGGTGCCGTCCTGGGCGAAGCGCACGAAGGCGCCGCCGCGCTCGATCGAGCGCAGCATCCCGGCCTCGGGCGCGGCGTCGAAGGTGTCGGCGAAGGCGGTGCCGTGGGTCACGCCCACCTGCGTCCGGCCGTCGAGGGCGTGCACGAAGCTGAACGACAGATCCTCGAATTCGCGGTCGCGGTTCATGTTCGAGAAGAGCTGGCGTTCGTCGAGCGCGCCCCAGGCGTCGGTGAACGACATCTGGAACGCGCCGACGCCGGGCACGAAGCCGCTCGTGCCGCGGCGGTAGACGCTCTGGCGGGCGAAGCCGTCCAGGTCGAAGCGGCTGTCGGGAATCCGGCCGAACCGGCCGTTCAGGTCCGCCACATAGGTCCGGTCGTATCTGTCGGTGACGATGCCCGAGCGCAGCATGGCCGCGGCGGTGGCGTCGCCCGTCACCGCGTCGCCGAACGCCGCGCCGAAGCTGATGGTGCTGGCCGTCGCCGACACGCGTCCGGCGAAGGTCGGCAACGCGGTCGCGCCTTGCGGCGCCATCGCCTCCTCCAGGTCGATGAGGCCGGCGCCGTAGATGTCGTCACGGCCCGGCGCGCCCAGGTCGCGCGCGGTATCGAGCAGGATCTCGACCACTTGCGCGCCGCTCAGATTGGGAAACTTCTCGAGCAGCAGGGCGGCGGCGCCCGCCACCAGGGGCGCCGAGAACGACGTGCCGCTGACGATGGCGGTCGCGTTGCCCGCGCCGGCATCGGTCGTCCTGATGCCCTGGCCGGGCGCGACCACATAGACGTCCCGGGCGGTGCCCGCCCGGTCGCTGAAATTGGCGATGGTGTTGGCCGTGCCGGTCGCCCCCGCGATGATGCCCAGCCCCTTCGCGGCCGCCGTCGCGGCGAACATGCTGGATGTGTCGGGGTTGGGGCTGCCGTCATTGCCGGCGGCGAACACCATGATGACGCCCGCGTCCGCCGCCCTTTCCAGCGCCGTCAGCAGGCTGCCCGTCACGGCGCGGTTGCCGGCCTGCGAGAAATTGAGGACCTTCGCGCCGTTGTCGACCGCATAGTTGATGGCGGCGGCCAGGTTGGCGTCGCTGAACGAGCAGCCGGGATTGCAGCTTCCCGGATTGTCGGCGCGCACCATCAGCAGCGTGGCGTCATAGGCGACGCCGTGGATGCCTACGCCGTTCTTCTCGGCGGCGATCAGGCCCGAAACCTGGGTGCCGTGGCTGGAGGAGGGGATCAGCGTGTTGCGTCCGGTCACCACGTCCTTGCTCAGCGGCGACAGGTTGCCGGCATCGTCGTCGGCGTGGTCGACACCGGCATCGATCCCAGCCATCCCGAAT
>CAZVVC010000420.1:0-2234 GCA_964630425.1 uncultured Bifidobacterium sp.
GTGGTGGCGATCAGCCCCTCGTCGGGCTGGCGCAGCTTCGCCGGCTGGGAAGGCCCATGGCTCGACTGGCAGCCGGCCAGCAGCAGCACCGGCAAGACGCACGCCGCGACACGGGATGAAAGGCGCCGTTTCGCCAAGCCAGCCGCCCTGAATGCCACGCCGTGTCCGCCCTTCCCGTGATCCAGCCGCCAGACTAGCCCGTCTTGCCGCCGCCACAAAGCACGGAGGCGCACCGCCCGCGCACGCCGCCGCGCCGATTTGGCTTGAAGCCCACCCGTGGGCGGTGGTTGACTCGCCGGAGCGTCCGGACATGCCGGCATGTTCACGAAATCATTGAGCGGAAATGCAGAATCAACAGCACGTCGAAAAGCAGCGCATCCTCGTGGAGCTGCAGCTCCGCACCGAGCAGACCATGTTCGGCTATATCTATGCCGGCCGCGGCACCCGTGTGTCCGACGTGCTGAACGACCAGCGCCAGTTCCTGCCCTTCGAGACCGTCGAGGGCAGGACGACGCTGTATTCCAAGACGGCGATCATGCAGGTCTCCGAAATCTGCAACGTCAGCCACTATACGTCCCAGAACGATCCCTATTACCTGCTGGGCGTGCGGCGCTCGGACGAGACCGAAGTGGTCCAGCGCGCCTTCCACCAGCAGATATCCACCTGCCATCCCGACCACTACCTGCACCGGAATCCGCCGCCCGCGCTGATGAAGGTGCTTGCCGAGGTGTCGCAGCGACTGAATTCGGCGTATCAGGCGGTCAAGTCCGAGCGCCGGATCGTCGACGAGGATTGACCCGGCGCGTTGTTCGCCGCACACGGAACGACTACTCTCGGCCGACCAACCGTTCCGGAGGCTCGGGGCTTGCAACTTTTCGGCGGTGACAACGTCGGCGCGGCGAACGCCCCGCGCGAGCCTTGCCGGCCGCGCGCCGGCGCCTTCCCCCCCGAACTGATGGCACTCCTGGTGGCCGCGTTCGCGCTCCGCCTGGCGGTGCACTACCTCGTGCCGAACATCATCTATCCGGACGAGATATTCCAGACGACGGAGCCGGCCCACCGGCTGGTGTTCGGCACCGGCGTCATGAGCTGGGAATGGCATGTGGGCATCAGGTCCTGGCTGTTGCCGGGGATTTTCGCCGGGCTGATGTGGATCGGCAGCCTGATCAGTGACGCACCCTGGCAGATCAACCTGCCGATCGCCCTGTTCATGGCCGCGCTAGCCTGCATCCCGGTCGCCTGCGCCTGGCACTGGGGCCGCGCGTTCTCTGGCAGGGCCGGCGGTTTCGTGGCCGCGGCGTTCTGCGCCGTCTGGATCGACCTAGTCTACATGTCGAATCACACGCTGAGCGAGGTGGTCGCCGCCCATATCCTGGTGCTGGGCCTTTACCTGGGTTATCCCGGCCCCGAGGCCCGCCCGTCGCTGCGGCGCCTGTTCTGGTCCGGCGTTCTGCTGGGGCTGGTGTTCATCCTGCGCTTCCATCTGGCGCCGGCGCTGGCCGTGGCGGCGCTGGGACTCTGCGGCGTCACCCACGGCCGAAGGGTCTGGGCCGTGTTCCTGGCGGGAGCGGTCATCCCGGTCCTGGCGCAGGCGGTGCTGGATTGGGCGACGCTGGGGCTGCCGTTGCAATCCATCTGGTTCAATTTCTGGCTCAATGCGGTTGTCGGCGTCAGCAAGGGAGCCGGCGTCAGCCCGTTCGCCACCCTGCTGCTGATGCCGGTCCACATCTGGGGTCCCATAGGATTCCTGCTGGTCGGAGCGAGCGTCGCCCTTGCCGCGCGCCGACTGCCGCTGCTGCTGTTCGTGGCGCTGACCATTTTCCTCGCGCATTCGTTCATCGCCCACAAGGAGTACCGCTTCATCTATCCCGCGCTGCCGCTGCTCGCCGTGCTGGCGGGCGTCGGCACCGCCCGGATCGTCACCCTGATAGGGGAACGCCGGGCGCTCGGCGGGGACAGCCGGGGCGTGCTGACCGCCGGCGTGACGCTGGCGTGGGCGGCGCTTTCCCTGTCGATCGCCACCTCGGACGCGTTCTCCGTACCGTGGACGCGGGGGCGCTCCTACATGGCGGTTTTCGATGCGGCCAGCCGCGACCCGGCAATCTGCGGCATGGGCGTCCATGACATGTACTGGACCGAAACAGGCGGACAGACCTGGCTGCCGCCCCATGTGCGCCTCTACACGGTCGTACCCGACCGCATGGAAACGGAGGGCGCCGCGTACAACGCCATGA
>CAZVVC010000421.1:0-2215 GCA_964630425.1 uncultured Bifidobacterium sp.
AGGCGTCGTCATGGCACCGGTTGCGGTCGAGGACGAAGCGGCGCTGGGCCAGCTCGGCCGACTGGGCGGTCAGGCCCTGGTCCGGCCCCAGCGTGTCCATGTAGTTGTCGTAGGCCCGCGCCATCTGCTGGTCCAGCCTGGCCAGCTCGAATGATTTGCAGATCAGCCTTTCGGCCTCCTCGAACGCGTCGCGGCATTCGAACGACGCGGGGCGCGGCTTGGGTTTCGGCTTCGGCGGCGCGGGAGGCGGCGCAGGCGGGGCCTCGGCGGGCCCTGGCGCGGCGGCGGGCGGCGTGCCGTCCACCGGATCGGCGGCGACCGTCAGCGAGAGGCCGGCGGCGAGACAGAACGCGAGCAACGTGCCCGTGACGTATTTCATGGCTTCCCCTCCGCGGCACCGGCCGCCCTCTGCCGCCAGATTAGCAAGCATCCCGGAAAGCGGTAAGCCTCGACGTTCCTTCACCCTTCGATTCCTCTCTCAGCCGTCATCCCGGCGAAGGGCGGACTACGGCTGCCCCGGCACGGGCAGCGGCGGCGGTTCGACCCAGTGGCCGCCGATGGCCTGGATCAGGGCGACGGCGGCGGTCTGGCGGTTCAGCGTGGCGGCGATCGCCGCCTGGCGGGCGCTGAAGGCCGTGGTCTGGGCGGTGATGACGTCCGTATAGGCGACGGTGCCCGCCAGATACTGGTTCTGGGTGATCTGCTCGACCCGGCGCGCGGCGGTCTCGGCGGCGGTACGCTCGGCGCCCACCTCGGCCAGGATGCGCACGGCGACGAGCTGGTCCTCGGTCTGCTGGAAGGCGGTCAGCACGGTCTGGCGATAGGCGGCGCTGGCCTGCTCCCAGGCCGATCTCGCCTGCTGGACCCGCGCCGACCGAGCGCCCCAGTCCAGCAGCGTCCAGGCGGCCTGCGCGCCCAGCGACCATACGGTCGCCGAGGTGGAGAACAGCTCGGCCAGCCGGCGGCTGTTCACGCCCACGTCGCCCGACAGGTCCAGGGTGGGAAAGAACGCCGCCCGCTCGACGCCGATGGCGGCGTTGGCCGACGCCACGCGCCGTTCGGCGGCGGCGATGTCGGGCCGGCGCTCCAGCAGGTCGGCGGGCAGCACGCCGGGCACCTCGGGCACCGCCGGGCGCCAGGCGGCGGACGCGATGGAGAAGCGCGACGGCGTCTCGCCGACCAGCACGGCGACCGCGTGTTCCAGCACCGCGCGCTGACGCCGCAGGTCGGCGGCCTCGGCGCGGGCGTTGCGGAGCTGGGTCTCGGCCTGGAGCACGTCGACCCGCGCGACCACGCCCACATCGTAGCGGTTGGTGGTGATCCGCAGGCCGCGCTCATAGGCGGCGATGGTCTCGTCCAGCAGGGCGATCTGCGCGTCCATCGCCCGAAGCTGCAGATAGTTCAGCGCCAGCTCGCCCTGGGCCGACAGCGTGGCGTTGACGAGATCGGCCCTGCCGGCCTCGGCCTGGGCGCCCGCCTGCGAGATGCCCGAGCGGATGCGGCCCCAGACGTCCGGCTCCCAGGTCGCGCCGATCGAGCCGGTGAAGCGCTTGCCGACGCTGACGCCGCCCGATCCTCCCGAGCTGCCGTCGTCGGCGCCGCTGTCCTCGGGGCTGCGCCGCCCGAACGATCCGGTGCGCGTGGCGCCCGCCTGTACGTCGACGGTGGGGAACAGGCCGGCGCGCTGCTCGCGCACCACGCCGCGCGCCTGCTCGTAGGCGGCGAGCGCGGCGGCGAGGTTCTGGTTGGACACCAGCACGCGCCGTTGCAGGTCGTCGAGCACCGGATCGCCGAACAGGGTCCACCACGGCGCGCGCAGGGCGTCGTCGGCGGGGCGCGCGGGCCGCCAGCCGGGCATCTCCTTGAACGAGGCGGGAACGTCGGTCGCGGGGCGATGATAGGCGGGCGTCATGTTGCAGCCGGCCAGCAGGGCGGCGGCGGTGACGGCGGCGATGGATCGGCGGAGCGTGCTCATGAGACGGGCGAGGCCTGTGTGGGTCCGCCGCGTCCCAGCTCGGCCTCGAGGGGCGAGCGGCGGCGGAACTTGTCGAGGGCGAGATAGACCACCGGCGTGGTCAGCAGGGTGATGAACTGGCTGGCGACCAGGCCGCCGATGATGGCGATGCCCAGCGGCCGGCGCAGCTCGGCGCCGTCGCCGAAGCCGATGGCGAGCGGCAGCGCGCCCAGCCCGGCGGCCAGCGTGGTCATCAGGATC
>CAZVVC010000422.1:0-2196 GCA_964630425.1 uncultured Bifidobacterium sp.
CTCGAACGCCTCGTCGAGCCGGGCCACGCCGTCGCCCGGCAGACCGTGATGAAGGCCCTCGGTCAGCCGGTCCCGCGTCGCCGACGGCTCCAGCAGCAGGTCGGCGCAGCGCCGGACCAGCGCGTCGTCCGGGCCGAGGCGCCGTGCCCCGAACGGCTGTACGGCCAGCTTCAGCAGCCCGGCCGCGAAGCGGTTCGGCAGGTTGGAGAACACCTCCTCGAACGCCCGCTCCATGCTCGTGCAGCCCTCGGCCATGCAATAGTCCACCAGCGGCACGTCCGCCTCCTGCCGGCCCTCGTCCTGCCAGCGTTTCAGCACCGCCGACAGCAGGTACAGGTCGGCGAGGATGTCGCCGAGCCGGCCCGACAGCATCTCGCGCCGCTTCAGCGCGCCGCCCAGAGTCATCAGCGCCAGGTCCGCCGTCAGGGCGAAACCGGCCGCATACCGGCCCAGCCGGCCATAATGATGGGTGACCGCACCCGCATCGGGCGCGGGCGAGCCCAGGGAGCCCGTCCACGCGCGCCACAATGAGCGGAAGAAGGTGGCCACACTGTGTCCGGCGTGTTTCCAGAAAACGGCGTCGAACGCCGCGAGCGCCGCCTCCTCGTCCTCGTTCTCCAGCGCGGTCATCTCGTCGAGCAGATAGGGATGGCAGCGGATCGCGCCCTGGCCGAAGACGATGAGGCCGCGCGTGAGGATGTTGGCGCCCTCGACCGTGATGCCGACCGGCACCGCCTTGTAGAGATTGCCCAGATAGTTCAGCGGGCCGTCGATCACGGCCTTGCCCGCATGCACGTCCATGGCGTCGTTCGCCGACACCCGCATCCGCTCGGTCGCGTGCAGCTTCATGATGCCCGAGATGACCGACGGCTTGTGGCCCTCGTCGAGCCCGGCGCAGGTGAGCCGGCGCGCCGCGTCGACCAGATAGGCGTTCGCCGCAAGCCGGCCCAGCCGCTCCTGGATGCCCTCGAACCTGCCGATGGGAATGCCGAACTGCCGGCGGATGCGCGCATAGGCGCCGGTGGTATGGGCGCAGAACGCCGCGCCCGCCGCCGACAGGGACGGCAGCGAGATACCGCGCCCCGCCGCCAGCGCCGCCATCAGCATCCGCCAGCCCTTGCCCGCGTTGGCGGCGCCGCCGATGACGTTGTCGAGCGGGATGAAGACGTCCCGGCCCCGGTTCGGGCCGTTCTGGAACATCTGCCCGGACGGCACGTGGCGCCGCCCGATCTCGACGCCTTCCGTATCGGTGGGCACGAGCGCGACGGTGATGCCGAGATCGGCCTTGCCGCCGAGCAGCCCGTCAGGATCGTGCAGGTTGAACGCCAGTCCCAGCACCGTGGCGACCGGGCCGAGGGTGATGTAACGCTTGTGCCAGTTCAGCCGGATCCCCAGCACCTCCTGGCCGTTCCACGCGCCGCGGCAGACCACGCCCGTGTCGGTCATGGCGGCGGCGTCGGAACCGGCTTCCGGGCTGGTCAGGCCGAAGCAGGGAATCTCCTCGCCGGACGCCAGGCGCGGCAGCCAGTGGCGGCGCTGCGCCTCGGTGCCGAACTGCATCAGCAGCTCGCCCGGCCCCAGCGAGTTAGGCACCATGACGGTGACGGCGAGCGCCACCGAGCGGGTCGAGAGCGTGCGCACCACCTCGGAATGGGCGAAGGCGGAAAAGCCCAGCCCGCCATACGCCTCGGGGATGATCATGCCGAAGAAGCCGTGGCGCTTGATGAAGGCCCACGCCTCGGGCGGCAGGTCGCCCTGCTCCCAGTTCACCTCCCAGTCGTCGACCATGTCGCACAGCGCGCGCACGGGGCCGTCGAGGAACGCCTGCTCGCGCGGCGAGAGGCGGGCCGGCGGCGTGGCGAGCAGCACGCTCCAGTCCGGGTTGCCGGTGAACAGCGCGGCATCCCACCACACGTCGCCCGCCTCCAGCGCCTCGCGCTCGGTGGCGGACATGGCCGGCAGCACGCCGCGCGCCCAGCCGAAGATCGGCCGGGTCAGCAACCTCCGGCGAAGCGATGCGAATATCATGGACCACCTGTCGAGACCTCGGCAGGATGAACGACGCCGGCAGCCCCTTGTTCCACGCGGATTTCGCTGGGAGATGGAACCCGGCCGCCCGCCGGGGCGTTCTCCTGGTGCCGCCGCTTCGGCACCGGCCAAGCAACGAGGGGAAACCCAAGCAACGAGGGGAAACGC
>CAZVVC010000423.1:0-2194 GCA_964630425.1 uncultured Bifidobacterium sp.
ACCGGCGTCGCCAATGCCGATCCCGCCCATGCCGGCTGGAAGACGCTGCGCGACTATTATGCGGGGGTCATCGCCAATATCCCGGCAACGCGGCTGCTGACGCCGGACCCTGACGTTTGGACCGAGGCCGGGCTGATTGCGGGCACGCTCGCCCGCGCGCAGAACTGGCAGCGGCATCAGCGCAAGGAAGCCCTCAACGATGCGCTGATCTTTCTGACGGCGGCGAAAGCAGGCCTGCCGGTGCTGACGGCCAACCGGGACGAGTTCGACCTGATCCAGCAACTCGCGCCGCACGGCCAGTTCATCTATTACTGAGCGAAGGCGGCCGGCCGGCCTCGCCCAACGAAAAGCCGGCTCTTCGTGACAACGTGCCGCTGACGCGGCGGCCCTCATCCGGCGCTTCCGGCTTCGCCCTTTGGGCTACGCCGGACGAGTCGCGCCACCTTCTCCCCAGTGGGGAGAAGGGTTCAACAGTGCCGTCGCACCAGCCGGATCCCCTCGCCCCAACGGGGAGAGGGCGAGGGTGAGGGGACCGCGAAGCGGTTCCTGTCCCCTCAGTCGTTCAGTTCCTTCGCGTATTTCGCCGCGTTCTCGCCCGCCAGCTTGCCGAACACCAGGCAGGGGCCGTAGGAGCCGCCGCCGCCGATGTAGACGTCGCCGTGCAGGTTGCCGACGGTCTCGCCCGCGGCGTAGAGGCCGCGGATGGGCTTTTCGGCCTTGTTCAGCACGCAGGTGTCCGCGTCGATGCGCAGGCCCGTGCCGGTCCAGCACAGGATGGCGGGCCTGATCTCCACGGCATAGAACGGGCCGGATTTGATGGGCGCCATTTCGCCTTGCTTGAGGAAGGCGGTGTCCTTGCCGGCGGCGACGTCGCGGTTATAGCGCTCGACCGTGCCTTCCAGCCCTTCCGCGTCGATGCCGGCCTTGGCCGCCAGCTCGGCGAGAGTGTCGGCCTTGAGGATCCGGCCTTCATCGGCCTTCTGCTCCAGGACGTCGTTGACCCAATAGGCCTGGAACCTGGGGCTGCGTTTGGCGCCGGCGCGCGCGGCCTCGTCGAACACGGCATAGGCGTTGCCGCCCTGCTTGTTCAGCAGGCCGGCGATCACCGTATAGGGCGCGGTCTCGTTGCAGAAGCGCCGTCCCTGCCTGTTCACCATCACCAGCCAGCCCGGCAGCGCCACCTCGAGGTCGCGGCTGAAGCCGGGCGTCGCCAGCATCAGGGCGCGGTCGTGGCCGTCGATGACGCCGCCCACGGCGGTGCCCAGGGTGAGGCCGTCGCCCCGCGCGCCATCGGCGCCGATATACCAGTTCCAGTCGCCGGTGGCCGCCGACCGGGGCAGGTATTTCTCGATCATCTCCGGGTTGTTGCCGAAGCCGCCGGTGGCGAGGATGACCGCGCCGCAGGTGGCCTCGTCGTCGCCGATCCGCACCCCGGTCACCCGGCCTTCGTCGTTGGTGACGAGCGAGGTGACGCGCGAGTCGAGGACGACGTCGACGCCCTTGTTGCTGCGGTGGCCGTCCAGCACGTTGATGACCTCCTCGCCTTCGCCTTCCGGCGGATGCCCGCGCGGCACCGAGCCGACGCCGGAGCAATAGAGGCCCTCCCTGGGGTATTTCACGCCCAGGCTCCTGACCCATTCGAAAGTGGGCGCGGACAGGTCGCAGTAGCGCCGTACCACGGCCGGGTCCACCAGCCACTGGTTCAGCGTCATGTATTCCTCGAACATGGCGTCGGCGGTGTCGGTGACGCCGGCCTCCTTCTGGACGGACGTGCCCGCGGCATAGAAATGCCCGCCGGACAGCCGCGACGAGCCGCCGACCCGCTTTTCGCCTTCCACCACCAGCACCGAGGCGCCGGCATCCGCCGCCGCGACGGCGGCGGCCAGGCCCGCGGCGCCCGAGCCGACGACGATCACGTCATAATCTCTTGCCATAATGTATCTTCCCTTGACCGATCGCGCCCGAAAGCGCGCTCATCCTCATTCGCCGCTCCTCCGGTGAGGAACGCGGTCTCCCCTGACCGAGGGCAGAGTAATCCGGCCGGCGCTTACGGGCCAGCCCCGATCTGTAACGGGTGTTGGCTTTGGGGGAGGGACGTGTACCGTTCGGGTGGCTGATGGAGCCTGAACCGCTTCGCGGTTCCCCTTGTGTCTTTGGGATCTGTCATTGTGAGTGTGCCGGGTGACGGGGGCAT
>CAZVVC010000424.1:0-2192 GCA_964630425.1 uncultured Bifidobacterium sp.
AGCTCGAGGATCTTGTCCTTGGTGGAGATCTTGGGCTCGCCGGCGGTCCGGCCACGCTCGACCTGGGCTATCTCCATGACCTGAAACCCCTTTCGGCCAGCCGGCCGCGACGCGGGAAATGCCGGCGCCGGCGACCGATATTGACTCTCTTGACAACAATCGGCGCCTTGGGCACCGTATTGAACGATCGTACAAATCCTGCACGATCGAACGGGTGATGGCAAGACAGGATCGGGGAAAGACCATGAGCACGGTGAGCACGCGGCTGGACATCGAACGCCCGGCCAAGATTCCGGAACCCAGGCTTCGCGGCGATATCATCGACGCCGAACGCTACATCTCGACCGAGTATTTCGAGAAGGAATGGCGCCGGGTGTGGATGCGCACCTGGCAGATCGGCGGCCTGTCCTACCAGATGCCCGAGCCGGGCGACTTCCTGAACTGCACGCTGGGGCGCGAGTCCATCCTGCTGGTGCGGCAGGAGAACGGCAGCGTCCGCGCCTTCTACAACGTCTGTCAGCATCGCGGCGCGCGGCTGACCTTCGCCGACGAGGGCTGTGCCACCAACGGCTTCTCCTGCCCCTATCACGGCTGGGTCTGGGGCGCCGACGGCGTGCTGAAGGAGATGCCCGACGCCGAGGATTTCGACGAAGGCCGCCAGATCGGCAAGCTGGGCCTCGTCGACATGCCCTGCGAGGAGTTCGCCGGCTTCGTCTGGTTCAACATGGACCCGAACGCCATCCCGCTGCGCGAGGCGCTGGGCAGCGCCGGCGACGAGATCGCGGACTACCGGATGGAGAACATGGTCCGCATCCTCGCCCTGACCGCCGACGCCAACTGCAACTGGAAGGTCATCACCGACAATTTCAACGAAGGCTATCACGTCCAGGTGCTGCACCCGGAGCTGGCGCCCTATATCGAGACCGTGTTCTCGGAATGCCAGTTCGACCTGCGCGAGAACGGCACCAACAGCGGCTGGTTCCCGTCGCACCGGCCGACCGCCTCCTACAAGGGCGACGAGCCGCCCGCCGACGTGGCCGCGATGATGGAGAAGTGGGAGCTGAACCCGGCCGACTATCACGGCAACGAGCGGATGAAGCAGATCCGCCTCGACATCCAGAAGCAGAAACGGGCGCTGGGCTCGTCCAAGGGCTATCACCACTACGCGCACCTGAAAGACTACCAGCTCACCGACTACGTCATCTACAACATCTTCCCCAACAACGTGATCACGGTCGGCCCGGACGGCGTGCAGCTCCTGCGCCCGCGTCCGCACCCCACCGACCCGAACCAGTGCGAGTTCGATCACTGGTACTTCGTGCCGCACATCGACGGCGTCGAGACGGTTCCCTCGCCCGCCGGCGGCCCCGACCTGCCGCTGGAGGACGCGCCCGTCGAGCACTTCCGCTATGGCGAGAAGTCGCTGGGCCGCACTTCCGACCAGGACCTGTCGATCGCGGAGAACCAGCAGCTCGGCCTCAACTCGGCCGGCTACCGGGGCGCCCACCTGACGCACCAGGAACGCCGCGTGCAGCACTTCCACGAGACGCTGAACGACTACGTCGAGGGTCGTAAGTAGGGGTTCGAGGAGGCGGCAACCGCCGCCTCCGATCCCATCGATTTTGCGAGCGACGCGAAGGCGGCCGGGATGGAAACCGTCATGTCCACCGCCCTTCGCACACCTCGAGCTCGCAGGGCTTTCCTTGTCGCGGGGCGCGCGGTCTGCTAACCAACCGCGAAAATAACTCAGGGGTGACTGATGATCCCGCGCTATACCCGTCCCGAAATGGCCAGCATCTGGGAGCCGGAAACCAAGTTCCGCATCTGGTTCGAGATCGAGGCCCATGCCTGCGACGCGCTGGCCGAGCTGGGCGTGATCCCCAGGGACGCGGCGAAAGCCGTCTGGGAGCGCGGCGCGTTCGAGGTGGACCGGATCGACGCCATCGAGCGCGAGGTGAAGCACGACGTCATCGCCTTCCTCACCAACCTGGCCGAGCATGTCGGCCCCGAGGCGCGCTTCGTACACCAGGGCATGACCTCGTCGGACGTGCTGGACACCTGCTTCAACGTCCAGCTCGTGCGCGCCGCCGACCTGCTGATCGCCGACATGGACAAGCTGCTGGCCGTGCTCAAGCGCCGCGCCTTCGAGCACAAGGACACCGTCACCATCGGCCGCAGCCACGGCATCCACG
>CAZVVC010000425.1:0-2169 GCA_964630425.1 uncultured Bifidobacterium sp.
ATCTCTGTTTAGGTGGGTGAGATACATGGTCTGGCGACCTCCGCCTGCGCCGTCTCGAGTTCGAAGCCGGCATACCACGCGCCGCGGTCCGGGCCGTTGAACCGGCCGCCCAGCGGATGGGGATGGCAGAACGAGGCGTTGACGATCCGGTAGTGCGGCACGCCGAACACCAACTCGCGGATGCCGATCCCCGGCAGCCGGTCGTTCTCGGCGGTCAGCCTGTCGTTGGTGGCGTGATCCAGGTCGAAGATCGCCTGGAGATGCGCGTCGTCGTCCGCGATCCGCGCCAGCACGCTCTCGCCGCCGTCGCGATAGCGGGATGGGATCAGGCGGTGGGTGTCGTGCCGCCGCAGGGCGGCGACGGCCGGCAGCCTCACGCGCCGCCCCGGCGCGCATCGAGCAGGCGGCGCACCGTCTGGAGAGCCGGCAGCCCGCCCCTGCTCATGAAGTCGAGCGGCGTGCGTCCGCCGAAGATGCGGTTGCTGTTGGGCAGGTTCACCCACGCGTCGGCCAGCGCTTCCGAATAGAGGATGTTCAGCGCCTTGAAGATGCCCACCAGATAGGAGATGCGGGTGAGACGGTCCGTATCCAGCACCCTGTCCCGGTGCTTCTTCAGCTCGTAGAACGGGCCGTTCGACATGCCGCCCAGCAGCGCGCGCGCATCCTCGTCGCGCACCGACCACTTCTCCATGATGTTGAAGAACGCCTTCACCGCCGGCCCGCTCAGCCGCTCGCGCTCGGCCCTGACCGTCAGGTCGACCAGCGGCGACGGATCGTGGAGGCTGGCTGGATAGTGTTGCGGCTGGGCCATGATATCTCCTGTTCCGGATAATATATGCTATGATACAGGAGATATTCAAGCCCGGTCGTCCTGCCGCGCACCAGGCGCGTGCGGCCGTGCAGGGACGGAAACGCCGGCCGCCCATATTGTCTCTGGCGGTATCGGGGCTATGTCCGGTAAAATCAGTGCCACCAGGATGCCCGGTTCATTGGTTGAATCCGGGCTTTTTCTTCGCCATGGAAACGGCCATGTCAGTAAAGATCAAGTCGAGCGCCCACGCGCCGAGCAACCGTCCGTCGAGCCCCGCGACGCCGCCCGACTGGAATCTGGACGGCATCGTCGCGGGCCTGCGCGAGTCCCGCGAGATCCGCAACAACATCCGTTTCCGCGGCCGGATCAGCGAGCTGCCGGACCGCGAGACCATTTCGCGGATCATCGACCAGATCGCCGCCGCCCTGTTCCCGACCCATTGCGGGCGCGGCGACCTGACCAGCGACAGCATCGACTATTACGTGGGCAGCACGCTCAACGGCGCGTTCACCCTGCTGGTCGAGCAGGTGCGCCGCGGCCTGATGTTCTCGGCGGACCCCGACAACGACGCCGACGAGGACATCCGCGAGCGCGCCACGCGCATCGTGCACGAGTTCGGCGACCTGCTGCCCGCCATCCGCGACATGCTGGTCACCGATCTCCATGCCGCCTACCGGGGCGATCCCTCGGCCACCAGCCTGTCCGAGATCCTGGTCTGCTATCCGGGCATGACGGCGGTGATCCACTACCGCGTCGCCCATGCGCTCTACCGGCTGGGCGCGACCCTGCCGGCGCGACTGATCTCCGAGATCGCCCATTCCTCGACCGGCATCGACATCCACCCCGCGGCCGAGATCGGCGAAAGCTTCTTCATCGACCACGGCACCGGCGTCGTGGTCGGCCAGACCGCCATCATCGGCGACCGGGTCCGGCTGTACCAGGCGGTGACCCTGGGCGCCAAGAGCTTCCCCGCCGACGAGAACGGCGCCCTCATCAAGGGCATCGCGCGCCATCCCATCGTCGAGGACGACGTGGTGATCTATTCGGGCGCCACCATCCTGGGCCGCATCACCATCGGCGCGGGCTCGGTCATCGGCGGCAACGTCTGGCTCACCCAGAGCGTGCCGCCGGGCAGCAACGTCACCCAGGCGCAGATGCACAACGAATGCGCCATGCTCTACGACGTCTCCGCCCGCAAGGACGAGCCGGCGAAGGACTGACGCCCGCACGGGCCTCATCTCCGCCACACCGTCGGGTTCATCACGGAATGGCGGGAAGTCCGTAGCGGTTGGCAACCACCACTCATAACCGGGAGCCCTTGTAAGTTATCAGGGCTGTCATCTGGTAAGCTTACGGAT
>CAZVVC010000426.1:0-2164 GCA_964630425.1 uncultured Bifidobacterium sp.
GAGGCACTCGCACGGCTCAGGGCAGCCACCCAGCGAGCACTCGACAGCGGGGTCGAGTGGGAACTGCGGGACGACCCGCACGGACAGGTCTGGCGACGGGTAGGAGAGCCCACCTGGTAGCCAGCTAACACACAGCAACCACACAGGAGACGCCGCCGGTGACTCCCCTCCAGACAGGAGCGGGGCGCTATGGCGGGCAGTTTCAGCGGCGGATTTGCAGGTGGCGTCATCGGGACGCTGGCTGTCGAGATCATCGCCGATACCAGCGGCCTCGATAAGGATCTGAGTGGGGTTCAGAAGAGCCTCGCGGGGCTCGCCGTCGGCGGGTTCGCCGTTGCTTCCAAGAGCGCCATTGATTTCGAATCCTCACTCGCCGGTGTCCGCAAGACCGTCTCCGGCACCCCGCAAGAGCTGGCGGCCATCTCCGGTGGCCTGCGCGACATGGCCAAGGAGATCCCCGTCGGGGTCAACGGCCTGTCCGACATCGCCGCCTCCGCTGGCCAGCTCGGCATCGAAACCCCGAACGTCCTCGGCTTTACACGCGTCATTGCGGACCTTGGCGTCGCTACCAACCTGACCGGCGAGCAGGGCGCTACGATGCTGGCCCGGTTCGCGGCCATCACGCAGATGGATCAGGGCAGCTTTGACCGCCTTGGCTCCACCATCGTTGAGCTCGGAAACAACTTCGCCACCACCGAGGCGGAGATCGTCGAGATGGGCATGCGCATAGCGGCCGCAGGCAAACAGGCCGGAATGACCGAAGCCGAGATCATGGCCCTCGCGGCTGCCATGTCACACGTCGGCATCCGGGCTGAGGCGGGCGGCTCGGCCATGACAGAGGTGCTGAAAACAATTAACAGCGCCGTCATCACCGGCAATGAGAATCTCAAAGAGTTTGCCCGCATCGCAGGCCTGTCGGCGGCCGAATTCAAGGTCGCGTGGGAACAGGATGCAGCCGGGACACTGGCACTCGTTATCGAGGGGCTGGGCCAGATGTCCGAGCGGGGCGAGGACGTCAACGGGGTGCTGGACGGCCTAGGGCTGTCGGGTATTCGTGTCTCAGACACGCTGCTACGTCTCGCCGGTACTGGCACGCTGGTACGCGATGCCGTGGACATGGCAAACGGCGCGTGGGAAGAGAACAACGCCCTGACCAAGGAGGCCGAAGAGCGCTACAAGACCACGGCCTCCCAGATCACCATCGCCAAGAACAACCTGCAGGATGTGGCCATCACGGCGGGTACGGCGCTGCTGCCCGCAATCGTGGGCAGCACGAAGGCGGTTGTCGGGCTGACCGATGCCTTCGGGGCACTGCCTGACTCGACCCAGCAGCTACTTGTCATCTCCGGCGGATTCATGGCGCTATCCCCGGTACTCGTCAGCGTGGGCGGCAAAGTGCTCGACATGGTGGGCAATCTCGACACCCTCGGGTTCGCGCTGCGGCACCCGTCCCTGCTGAGTGGCCCACAACGGCTTGCCTATGGAGTCGGTATCGCCGGCGCGGCGTTCATGGGGCTCGATCTTGCCCTGAAGGGGATCACCGACAAGGGGCTCTTCGAGCGGTTCGGTTCTGGCGCTGAGATCGCCGATATGCGCGCGGCTGGCGCAGAAATTTCGGTCCGGAAGCTCAAGGTCGCAATGGAGGCGCTCGGGGAGACCGAGCTGAACGCCGAGATTGTCATCGCCGAACTCAATCGCATCGAGCAGAGCGCTGCCGATGCTGTCGCTCAGGTAGAGGAAGTTGGCCCGGTTATCGCCCGCGCCTTCGGCACCAGTGTGCAGACGGCCGAAGAGGCAAGGGGCTCGATTGAGGCCGTCTTCCAGGCGATGGCAGACGGGAAGCTGCCCGCTGAGGAAATCCTCGCCGCCTTCAACGCACTGAACGAAGGGCCATTGAAGGAGCACGCATCCCAGCTCGATATTGTGGCGGATGCCCGCGAGGTTGTAGCCCGGAAGACGATCGCGCAGGTTGAGGCGATCGGCGAACTCACCGGTGCCCTGCTCAAAGGCAAAGAGGCGCAGGAAGAGGCGGCGAAACCACTGGTCGATCTGCCCGGAATCATGGACGGCGTCAACCGGGTGATGGCGATCGCGACGGAGGTCAACCTCGAAGCTGGCGGCAGCTACGCCGGACTGGGCGACACCATCCAGACGTTCACCACCC
>CAZVVC010000427.1:0-2126 GCA_964630425.1 uncultured Bifidobacterium sp.
CACCCACATGGACCCGACGATCGTGCGCAACGAGGGCATGTTCAACGCGGTCGAGATCATCATTCCCGAAGGCTGCATCGCCCAGCCGCCGCCGAACAAGCCGGCCGCGCTCGGCTCGTTCCACCCGGCCTGCGAGATCACCGAGGCGGTGTGCCTCGCGCTCAGCCAGGTCGCGCCCGAACGCTCGCAGCCGCAGCTCTACAAGATCGGCATGCCCAACGCCGTGATCGGCTTCGACGACAACGGCATGATGTGGATGGACCAGGGCGTCGATTGCCGCTCGATGGACGTTTCCGCGGTGCAGGGCATCGACGGCTGGGGCTCCTGCCCCAACAGCCTGGGCAGCCTGATCCTGTCCGAGGCGGAAGACGCCGAAAGCCGCTTCCCGATCCTCAACATCAGCCGCGAGATGACCACCGACGGCGGCGGTGCCGGCCAGTGGCGCGGGGCGCCGGGCAGCCTCAACGTCAAGCAGGTGCTGAAGCCCACTTCGGCGATGGCCTGGATGGTTTCGGCGGAACATCCCCTGCGCGGCATGTGCGGCGGGGACGATGCCATTCCCTATTCGAACCATTTCGAGGTCGGTTCTCCCAACGAGCGCAAGATCGAGCACACCGCGCAGGACCTGCTGCCCGAAGGCGCCGTCATCGCCTATCAGCACGGCGGCGGCGCCGGCTTCGGTCCGGCCCTGCTGCGCGATCCGGAAAGCGTGAAGGAAGACGTGCTGGACGAATACGTCAGCGTCGAAGCCGCCCGCAACAAGTATGGCGTGGTGCTGACCGGCACGCTTGAGGAATACGACCTCGCGGTCGACTGGCGGGCGACCGAGGCGCTGCGGCGCGAAATGGGCGCCGACGAACTGATGCGCGAGGCAGCGGAATAAATCCGGACAATCACCGGGCGGCGCCTGTTCGCGCCCGTCCGGTCAATCATCATGCTGAACCGGTTTCGGCATCCATCGCGCCTCCTGTCGGGGGGCGCATGAGGGGAAATGGACCCTGACGAGTTCAGGGTGACGGGCGCAGGGGTCGGCACAGGCGCCTCCTCGCTCGCCATGGCAAGGGAATGCGGCGTCAGCCGAAGGGAGCGGGAATGACTTATCGCGTTGGTATCGACATCGGCGGGACTTTTACCGATTTCGCCCTCCTCAAGGGCACCGAGGTTATCCTCCACAAGAACCTGTCCACGCCGGAGGACCGCTCCATCGGCGTGATGGAAGGGCTGGGCAAGCTGGCCGCGATCGAGGGGCTGTCGCTCACCGAATTCCTCGGCCAGTGCGAGGCGATCGTCCACGGCACGACCATCGCCGATAATACGCTCATCGAAATGAACGGCGCGCTCACCGGCCTCATCACCACCGACGGCTTCCGCGACGAGATCGAATATCGCCGCGGGTTCAAGGAGGATATCTGGGACGTGCGGCTGGCGCCGCCAAAGCAGATCACTCCGCGCCGCCGCCGGCTGACGGTCAAGGAACGTATCCTGCACGATGGCACGGTCCACATCCCGCTCGACGAGGACGGCCTGCGCGAAGCCTGCCGCCGCCTGCGCCTGCAGAACGTCGAGGCGGTGGCGATCAGCTTCCTGTTCTCCTTCGTCAATCCGGAGCATGAGCGCCGGGCCAAGGAGATCGTCACCCGGGAAATCCAGAACGCCTATATCTCGGCCAGCCACGAGGTCCTGCCCCGCGCCCCCGAATACGATCGCACCTCGACGACGATCGTCAACGCCTATGTCGGCCCGCGGGTCACCGCCTATCTGGAACGGCTGGTGCAGCGGCTCGTCGAAGGCGGCTACAAAAACCAGCTCATGGTCATGCAGGCATCGGGCGGGGTCATGACCAAAGATTATATCGACGGCGCGCCGATCCGGGTGCTGGCCTCCGGGCCCGCGGGCGGAGTCATCGGCTCCGCGCATGTCGGCAAGGCCAAGGGCCACAGGAACCTGCTGTGCGTCGACATGGGCGGCACCAGCTATGACATGTCGGTCGTCGTCGATGGTGAAGCCCCGGCCGAAGCGGGCTGGAACATGCACCACCGCTACATCATCGGCGTGCCGATGGTGAAGGTCGAAACGCTGGGCGCGGGCGGCGGCTCGATCTGCCACGTCAACAACGGCGCGCTCGA
>CAZVVC010000428.1:0-2105 GCA_964630425.1 uncultured Bifidobacterium sp.
GTTGTCCAGCGTAGTGGAGCGTAGGAGTGACCCCCTTGCTCCGAAGGCAGAGGTCGTGAGTTCGAATCTCGCCGGGTCCGCCATCCCTTCGATCGTTCAGCGATTCTTCACGGCCTCTTCCGGGGCGGACCGCCTGCCGGCGCGGGTCATGGCGCGCGCGGCATGGCCTCCTCGTTCGGCACGCGGCGAAGGCGCCGGTGGCGGGATCCGTGCGGCGGAATCGGTTGAGAACAATTCGCAGATCGGCTACTCGATAGGGCGCGCAGGATCGAGGCGCGGGAGCCGCGCGGGCGCGAGCAACGGAATGAACCTATGGAACGCCAGGACGCGCCGGGTCTGATCGCCGCCTTCCAGGAGCTTTACGACGACCTGCTCCGCTTCCTCGCGCGCCGCACCGGCGGCGACATCGAGCGCGCGGCCGACATCGCCCAGGACACCTATATCCGCCTTGCCGCCATCGGCCCGGAGGCCGCCGCGATCGGGAACCGGCGCGCCTACATCTACCGCGTCGCCGGCAACCTCGCCATCGACGCCATGCGCCGGGAAGGCCGGCGGGCGGCCTGGCTGACCGGCGGCGAGCCCGGCGAGGACGTGCCCGATCCGGCGCCTTCGGCGGAACGCGCCGCCATCGGCCGCGACCGCCTGCACCAGCTCGAGGCCGCCCTGGACGCCCTGCCGCCGAAGGCGCGGCTGGCGCTGCTGATGTTCCGGGTCGACGGCCTCAGCCACCGCGAGATCGCCGGGCGGCTGGGCGTCTCCGAAAGCATGGTCGCCAAATATATCGGCCAGGCGCTGCGCCATTGCCGGGACCGCCTGTGGCGGCTCGACTGAAAAGATTCCGGCCGCTTGCGCTGCAAGTTTGGCCCCGTGTAATCGTCTCTATTCATGAGGGAGACGAATTCTTCCCCGAGTCGGAGACCCTGCTTTTGCGCCGCGCCGTGTCCTTCCGCTTCGCCGGACGCTTGCCATGATCGGCGAGCCGCTCCGCCCTGATCGGCTGGCACCCCGCAACGTCGCCCTGAGCGACGAGGCGATCGAGTGGATCGTGCGCCTGGGCTCGGGCGCGGCCACCGACGCGGACCGCGCCGCCTTCGAGGCATGGCGCAGCCGCTCTCCGGCCCATGCCGAGGCGGCCGAGGAAGCCGCCGCCATCCTGGACGACATCGGCCGCACCGGGACGGCCGCCGAGTACCGCGAGATCGGCGCGGCGATCCGGGGTCCCGCGCCGCGCCGCGTCAGCCGCCGCGCGCTGCTGGCCGGCGGCACCGCCGCCGCGGCGGCGATCGGCCTGGCCGCGACCGGCGCCTTCGGGCCGCCCTCCGGCCTGCTGGCCGACCACGCGACCGGCGTGGGCGGCCGGAAGCGGATCGCGCTGGAGGACGGCTCCACCGTATGGCTCAACACGGCCTCGGCCCTGTCGGTCGACTATTCGGCCGGGGAACGGCGGCTGACGCTGCACGCGGGCGAGGCGCTGTTCGAGGCCGCCCGGAACCCGGCCCGCCCCTTCGTCGTCGCCTCGGGCGGCGGCGAGGCGCGCGCCATCGGCACCGTCTATTCGGTGCGCCGGCGCGGCGCGCTCAGCGAGGTGGTCGTCACCGAGGGCGCCGTCGAGGTCCGCAGCGGTTCGGAGACCGCCCGCCTGACCGCCGGCCGCCAGATCGCCTATGGCGACGGCATCCTGGGCGCCGCCCGCCCGGTCAATAGCGAGGCGGCGACCGCCTGGGCCCGCGGCAAGCTGATCTTCAACCGCCGCCCGCTGGCCGAGGTCGCGGCCGAGCTGGAGCGTTATCAGGCCGGCAGGATCGTGGTGATGGGCGAGGACCTCAAACGCCTCGAGGTGACCGGCGTGTTCGACCTGGGCGACACGCGGGCGCTGCTGCACACCATCTCCCACACGATCGGCGTCCCCGTCCGCCGCCTGCCCCTCCTGACCGTCATCGGCTGACCGCGCGGGTGGCCCGGCCCCCGGATGGCCCGGGCTTCGCGACGGCCCTGCGGGCCTCCTCAGCCCTCTCGGTTGTGGGGTGACGGGGGTATATCCAGTTCGGTGCTCTCCCCAACACCGAGAGCCCTTGTAAGTTATCAGGGCTGTCATCTGGTAAGCT
>CAZVVC010000429.1:0-2082 GCA_964630425.1 uncultured Bifidobacterium sp.
GGTGGGTGTTGCCGGTCACGTCGATCAGCAGGTTGCGGTAGAGCCGGTCGACCAGCCACGGCGGGGCGGTCTCGCGGTCGCCCGGCCCGGGCGTCATGGCCAGGGCGATCTCCATCTCGTAGAGGCTGTCGTGCCGAGCCTCGTCGAGCCGCGGCGCCTGGCTGGTCGGGCCGATGAACAGGCCCGAGAACAGGTAGGACAGCGACGGGTGCCGCTGCCAGTAGAGGATCAGGCTCTTCAGCAGGTCGGGCCGGCGCAGGAACGGGCTGTCGCCGGGCGTCGCGCCGCCGATCACCACGTGGTTGCCGCCGCCGGTGCCGGTGTGGCGTCCGTCGATCATGAACTTGTCGGTGCCCAGCCGGCTCTGGCGGGCTTCCTCATAGACGGTGTTGGTGGTCTCGACGCAGTCGCGCCAGCTCGCGCCCGGATGGATGTTGACCTCGATCACGCCCGGATCGGGCGCCACCTTGATGACGTCGAGGCGCGGGTCGTGGGGCGGCAGATAGCCTTCGATATGCACGGCGAGCTGCTGCGCCTCGGCCGAGGCCTCGACCGCCGTCAGCAGCTCCAGATAGTCCTCCAGCCGCTCGACCGGCGGCATGAACACGCACAGCACGCCGTCGCGCACCTCCATGGCCAGGGCGGTGCGCACGGTGGGGCCGCCCATCTGCTGCTCCACGAGCTGCTCGTGCGCCCGCTCGCGCACCGCGGCCCGCTCGTAGCCCTGCCGCATCTCGTCCGGGTCGGGCAGGGGCGGCCGTTCCTCGGTGGGATCGGCCGGATAGATGTAGGGATAGGCGGCGGGCGAGACATGGGGCAGCGAATGCAGCGGCAGGCGATAGCCCAGGGGGCTGTCGCCCGGCGCCAGGAACAGCCTGCCGCGGCGGAAGCGCCAGCGCTCGCTGATCCAGCCGTCGCCGGCGCGCGCGTTCCAGCGCTGGACGGGCAGGGCGAAGCCGGCGGGCTCGGTGAGGCCGCGCTCGAACACCCGGGCGGTGCGCGCCCGGTCCTCGGGATTCTCCAGCCTGGAGTTCGACGGGTCCACGTTGTCGGGCAGCTCGGCTTCCTTCAGCAGCCAGTGCGCCGGGTCCTCATAGGCCGGCACCACATGATCGGGCGGCAGGCCCAGCCGCCCGGCCAGATCCTCGGCCAGCCGCCGCGCGTCTCCGGTCGTGGCCTTCGACGGCCGTGTCTCGCGTGCGATCAGGTCGGCGTTGCGCCAGATCGGCTTGCCGTCCTTGCGCCAGAACAGCGAGAAGGTCCAGCGCGGCAGTGATTCGCCCGGATACCACTTGCCCTGGCCGTAATGCAGCACGCCGCCGGGGGCGAACTTGTCGCGCAGGCGGCGGATCAGCACGTCGGCGCGGTCCCGTTTCGTCGGGCCGACGGCGGCGGTGTTCCATTCGGGGGACTGGTAGTCGTCGATGGACACGAAGGTCGGCTCGCCGCCCATGGTCAGGCGCACGTCCTGGGCCTCCAGGTCCCGGTCGACCATCTCGCCCACCGCGTCCAGCCGCCGCCAGGCCTCGTCGGAGAACGGCGCGGTGATGCGCGGGCGCTCGTCGACGCGGGTCACGTTCATGTCGAAGGTGAAATCCACCTGCGCCGGCTCGACGCCGCCCGAGATCGGCGCCGCCGAGCGGTAATGGGGCGTGGCCGCCAGCGGGATATGCCCTTCCCCGGTCAGCAGGCCGGAGGTGGGATCGAGCCCGATCCAGCCGGCGCCGGGGAGATAGACCTCGGCCCAGGCATGGAGGTCGGTGAAGTCCACCTCGGTGCCGGACGGGCCGTCCAGCGCCTTCAGGTCGTGCCTGAGCTGGATCAGGTAGCCGGACACGAAGCGCGCCGCGAGGCCGAGATGGCGCAGGATCTGCACCAGCAGCCAGCTCGTGTCGCGGCACGACCCCGATTTCAGGGTCAGCGTCTCCTCGGGCGTCTGCACGCCCGTCTCCATCCGGATCAGATAGCGGGTCTCGCGCTGCAGCCGGGCGTTGAGCTCCACCAGGAAGTCGACGGTCGGCGATTTGCCGGCCGGCAGCGTCTTCAGGAACCGCGCCAGTTCCGGCCCTGCCGGCTCGGGCT
>CAZVVC010000430.1:0-2058 GCA_964630425.1 uncultured Bifidobacterium sp.
GCCCGCGCAGCACCTCGATGGAGTCCAGGTCGAAGGTGTCGAGCAGCTGGCCGGTGCTGGTGCCGATGAAGACGCCGTCGACCACGATGGCGACCGTGGGATCGAACGACTTGTCGATATCGGCGAAGGCGAGGCCGCGGATCGACAGGTTGGCCGCGCCCGCGCCCGAGTTCTGTTCGGTGATCAGCAGGTTGGGCGCCGCGCCCTGGAGATCGCCCAGATCCATCGACGCCGTGGATTCGAGCTGGGTCGTCGAGATCGCCGTGACCGCGAGCGGCGTCTCCTGCACCGTCTCGTCGCGCCGGCGGGCGCTGACGGTGATCTGCTCCACCTGCCCGGACGCGGACGCGCCGGGCGCCGGCTGGGCCGCCGCCTCGGGCGGACCGCCGGGAAGCCCCAGCAGCAGCGCGGCCATCGCCGTGCTGATCAGTCCCCAACGCTTGTGTATGATGGTCGGCAGGATGCCGGAAACACCTGCCCGTCCCGGTACGTCCCCACAACGACCAGCCCGTGAGATTCGATCGCTCATGCGACCTCCCCCTTTTCCCGTTTCGCGCCAGGCCCCATACCCGCGCATGGATGCGGCCGGTTCGTTGCCGGCCGTCGACTCGCCTTACCGAACGGTATTTCCGGTTGCGTCCGGCGTTCCCTTGCGCCGCTCCCCTGAAACCGGTTTATAACGTCCGGTATGCAACACTCAATGTATACCTGACAGAGAAGGCATAAGCAATGCCCGCACCCGTTGACCACGAGGCAAGACGGCGCGAGGTCATCAAGATCGCGTCCATGGTCCTGGCCGAGCGCGGCCAGGACGCCCTGAGCTTCCGCGAGATCGCCGAGCGCGCCGGCTACAGCACGACCATCGTCACCCACTATTTCCGCAACAAGCACGACCTGCTGCTGTCCATGTTCCAGGCGGCGGCGCAGGGCGGCGTCGACCGTGTCACGGCGGCGCGCGAACAGGCCCGGTCGCCGCAGGAATGCCTCGAGGCCCTGCTGCCGATGACCGAGGAAAGCCGCCGGGACTGGCGGGTCGTCCTGGCATTCTGGGGCAACGGCACGGCCGACGAGGCGTTCCGCAAGGAACAGCGGGCAAGGTGGCGCGAGTCGCTGGAGATGGTGATGGAGCAGCTCGAGCGGCTGGACGCGTACCATCCGTCCTCGCTCGAGCTGCGCGCCAGGACCATCCTGGCGCTGCTGATCGGGCTGGCGACCCAGGCGGTGTTCAATCCGCGGGAATGGACCGCCGCGCATGTCCGCCGATCGCTGCGCGAGGCGCTTGAAGGGATCGCCGCGAACGGCAAGACTAAAGGCCAGGGCACGGAAAAAATCGGCGACACGGTTTGAAACGATCGTTATAAAAAGCTGCGAACCAACATCTCTCAAATGGGGAAGACGATGCAGGAATTCGATGTGGTGGTGCTGGGAACCGGCGCCGCAGGTCTGACGGCGGCGATCACCGCGGCCGAGGGCGGCGCCGCGGTCGGCGTGTTCGAGAAGGCCGACAAGGTGGGCGGCACGTCGGCATGGTCCGGCGGCCAGGTGTGGATTCCGAACAACCACCACATGAAGGAGCACGGCATCGAGGACAGCCGCGACAAGGCGTTCACCTACATCATGTCGCTGTCGCGCGACCTGATCGACCAGAAGCTGGCCGCCGCCTATGTGGACGCCGGCCCGGAGATGGTGACCTTCCTGGAATCGCGCACGCCGGTGCAGTTCTATTCGGTCAAGGACATGCCCGACTATCACCCGGAATTCCCGGGCGGCAGCCCCAAGGGCGGCCGCACCATCGAGTGTCCGATCTATGCCTATGACGAGCTGGGCGAATGGGCCGACCGGGTGACGCCGTCGCCCTACTATCCCAATCCGCACATCACCATGAGCGAGACGCCGCTGGGCAAGTCGGTGCCGCAGCCCGCCTCGGACGAGGAGATCGCCCGCCGCAAGATCCGCAACGAACGCGGCTGCGGCCAGGCGCTGATCGGCCGGCTGCTGCGCGGCTGCCTGGACCGGGGCATCGAGCCCAGGACCGAGCACGCCGCCAGGGAGCTTATC
>CAZVVC010000431.1:0-2048 GCA_964630425.1 uncultured Bifidobacterium sp.
CCGTTGTGGTTGTAGGTTGTGTTACCGTTTTCCCGCCAAAACAGCAGAAGATGGTGGGAAAGGCGGAAAGTGTTGCCGGGCTTGGGACCGCGCCCGGCAGGCGGAAGGTTGTTTTACTTATCGTCGACCATCTCGAAATCAGCGTCGATCACATCGTCGTCATCGCTGCCGGAATCCCCCTGGCTTTCGTCGGCCGGGCTGCTGCCGGCGTCGGCTGCGGAGGCGTCGCCACCTTCGGCTTCGGCCTGGGAGTAGAGTTCCTGCGAGACGGCCTGCATGGCTTCCATCAGGGCTTCCTGTTTGGCCTTGATGGCGTCGGTGTCGTCGCCCTTGAGGGCTTCCTTGACCTCTTCGACAGCCTTTTCGACCGGGGCGCGCTTGTCGGCGTCGAGCTTGTCGCCGCTCTCCTTGAGAGTCTTCTCCACCTGATAGACGGCGTTTTCGGCCTGGTTGCGGGTTTCAACTTCGTCGCGCTTTTTGGAGTCCTCATCGGCATGGGCTTCGGCATCGCGCACCATGCTCTGGATCTCGTCCTCGCTCAAGCCGCTCGAAGCGGTGATGGTGATCTTCTGCTCCTTGCCGGTGCCGAGATCCTTGGCGCGGACGTTGAGGATACCGTTGGCATCGAGGTCGAACTCGACTTCGATCTGCGGCACACCGCGGGCGGCGGGGGGAATACCGTCGAGGTTGAAGCGGCCGATCGACTTGTTGTCGCGCGCCATCTTGCGCTCGCCTTGCAGGACGTGGATTTCCACGCCGGGCTGGTTGTCGGCGGCGGTGCTGAAGACTTCACTCTTCTTGGTGGGGATGGTGGTGTTGCGTTCGATCAGGGGCGTCGAAATGCCGCCCAGCGTCTCAATACCGAGCGTCAGGGGGGTCACGTCGAGCAGGAGCACGTCCTTGACCTCGCCCTTGAGAATACCGCCCTGGATGGCGGCACCGATGGCCACGACTTCGTCGGGATTCACACCACGGTGCGGCTCCTTGTCGAAGAAGTCCTTGACCATTTCCTGCACCCTGGGCATGCGGGTCATGCCGCCGACGAGGATTACCTCGTCGACCGAGCCAACTTCGGCATCTTTCATGCAGTTGCGGCAGGGGCTGCTCGTCCGCTGCACCAGACTGTCGGTCAACTGTTCGAGCTTGGCACGGGAGAGAGTGACTGCGAGGTGCTTCGGGCCTTCGTTGTCGGCCGTGATGAAAGGCAGGTTGATCTCGGTCGAGGCTGCGCTCGAGAGTTCGCACTTGGCCTTCTCGGCGGCTTCCTTGAGCCGCTGGAGCGCCATCGTGTCCTTCGAAAGATCGATACCCTGCTCGGACTTGAAGTCTTCCACCAGCCAGTTGATGACAGCCTGGTCGAAGTCGTCGCCACCCAGATGTGTGTCGCCGTTGGTGGCCTTGACCTCGAAGACTCCGTCACCTATATCAAGCACGGAGATATCAAATGTACCGCCACCGAGGTCATAAACGGCGATCTTCTCTTCCTTCTTCTTCTCCAGCCCGTAGGCCAGCGAAGCCGCCGTCGGCTCGTTGATGATACGCAGTACTTCCAGACCGGCAATGCGCCCGGCATCCTTGGTGGCCTGACGCTGGCTGTCGTTGAAGTAAGCCGGCACGGTCACCACCGCCTGCGTAATCGTCTCGCCCAGATAAGCTTCGGCATCGGCCTTCAGCTTCTGCAGAATCATCGAGGAGATCTCCGGCGGCGAGTAGGACTTGTCGCCGATCTCCACATGGGCATCGCCGTTGTTGGCCTTGACGACCTTGTAGGGGACAGTTGTCGATTCGTGGGCGACCTCGTCGTAGCGACGGCCCATGAAGCGTTTGACAGAAAAAATAGTGTTGCTGGGATTGGTGATCGCCTGCCGTTTGGCTGCCTGACCCACCAGGCGTTCGCCGTTTTTGGCAAACGCCACGATTGATGGTGTCGTGCGCATGCCTTCCGCGTTGGGGATCACTACCGGCTCGCCGCCTTCCATGATCGCCATGCAGGAGTTTGTCGTTCCCAAGTCAATTCCAAGTACCTTGGCCATAATTTGCCCTTTCCA
>CAZVVC010000432.1:0-2043 GCA_964630425.1 uncultured Bifidobacterium sp.
CGCCCGACGTCTCGCCGCTCCACGGCGATCTGAAAGGGTTGCCGCCCGCGCTGTTCACGGTCGGCACGCTCGATCCGCTGATCGACGACACGCTGTTCATGCAGGGCCGCTGGGCGGCCGCCGGCAACCGTGCCGAGCTGGCGCTGTTCCCCGGCGGCGCGCACGGCTTCCCGGCGTTCGGCGGACCGCTCGCGCGCCGCCACCGCGACCGGGTGGACGATTTCCTCGAGCGGTGCCTGATCGCGGGCTGAGCAGCAGGGAGGCCTGCAGGCCTAGCGGTAGTACTCCAGGTAGAAGCGCGCGCCGGGCCGCGGCAGGATCCGGTGCGTCACGACCGGCTCGATGATCCCCGGCGCGTCCGGTGTCAGCGTCTCCACATGGTTCCGGTCGGGAATCTCGTAGACGACCTCGCCCTTCTGCACGACGATCTTGGCCCACACGCCGTTGCGCACCCGGTGATCGTTCTTCATCATCCCCGGCGTGGTCTTGTCGGTGTAGATCGGCGTCTTCTGGTACGCCCGAACCGTCTCCGGCAACTCCTGCATGTTTCTCCCCATCTTCTTAGGAAACCAGCGTTTTCGCCCAAATCCTGCCCAAGTCCGAGGGCATGATGCAACCATTGATTTCTTCGATCGATCAGGTGCCGGACCGGCTCCTTCGATAAGCGGGCGATCACGCCGGATGATCCGGCGTCACGGTAATTCCTCCAGACTTGGGCGCCGCGCGGCGCCCTTCTTTTTGAGTAGGCGCCGATCCCTTTTTTCGGCGCCGCGCTTTACGGCCGCGCCGGCTGCACCCATAGTCTGGGCCATGCTGTTCCGAGCCGTCCTTTTCGTCGCCATGCTGGCTTTCGCGCCGGCCCTCGCGGCCGCTCCCATGCACGGCATCGCCATGCATGGTGAGCCCAGATACAAGGCGGGATTCAGCCATTTCGACTATGTCGACCCCAAGGCACCCAAGGGCGGGCGGATCGTCATGTCCAAGGCCGGGACGTTCGACAGCCTCAACCCCTTCATCATCCGCGGCAACCGCGCCGACGGGGTGTCGCTGACCTTCGATACGCTGATGACGCGCGGCCTCGACGAGCCCTTCACCCTCTACGGCCTGATCGCCGAATCCATCGAGGTGCCCGAGAACCGCTCGTGGGTGATCTTCCGCCTGCGGCCCGAGGCCCGGTTCCACGACGGCAGGCCGGTCACCGTCGACGACGTGATCTTTTCGCTGGAGACGCTGCGCGACAAGGGCCGGCCCAACCATCACACCTACTACTCGCAGGTGACGCGGATCGAGAAGGTCGGCCCGCGCGGCGTGAAGCTCTATTTCGGCGCCTCGGCCGACCGGGAGCTGCCGCTGATCCTGGGCCTGCTGCCCGTGCTGCCCAAACACTGGTTCAGGAACCGCGAGTTCGACCAGCCGAGCCTCGACGTCATGCCGGGGACCGGCGCCTACCGCGTGGAATCGGTCAATCCGGGCCGCAGCATCACCTATCGGCGGGACCCCGGCTATTGGGGGCGCGACCTGCCGGTCAATCGCGGCCGGTACAATTTCGATGTCGTCCGCTACGACTATTTCCGCGACGACGACATGGCGCTCGAGGCGTTCAAGGCCGGGACGGTGGATTTCCGCGTCGAGACCAGCCCGCGCAAATGGGCCGGGTCCTATGACGGCAAGGCGCTGCGCGACGGCAGGATCGTCATGCGCGTGCTGCGCAACGGTCTGCCCGCCGGCCTGAACGGCCTGGTGTTCAACACAAGGCGGCCGGTGTTCAGGGACATCCGGGCGCGCGCGGCGCTGGTGGACGCCTTCAATTTCGACTGGATGAACCAGAAGCTGTTCTACGCCGCCTATGCCCGGACGCAGGGCGTGTTCGACAATTCCGAGCTGGCCGCGCCGCTCCGGCCCGGCGCGGACGAGTTGAGGCTGGCCGCCGAGCTGGGCGCGTCGGGCCACCCTGCCCTGCGCCGTCCGCTGGCGCTGCTGCCCACCCCGGACCCGCGCGACGGCGGGCGTGCCAACCTGGCCAGGGCCAAGGCCGGCTTCGAC
>CAZVVC010000433.1:0-2012 GCA_964630425.1 uncultured Bifidobacterium sp.
AGGCACCGTCGTCGGTCTCGATCCAGCACAGGCCGGTGGCCTGGCTGAACACCAGCCCGTCGGGTGAAGACAGGTCGTTCTCGTCGCTCAGGTTCGATAGGTTCACCGTGGCCTTGTCGGCACCGGCTTCCGAGGCGAACAGGTAGATGTCCCACTTGAACGCGGTGTCGACCGGCCGGGTTTCGGCCAGGCGCACGATGTGGCCGTTGACGTTGCCCTTTTGTTCCTTGCCGCCCTTCATGTCGGCGTAGGAGCGTGGGTTGGCCGCATCGGTGGTGGCCGGGGTGCGGTTGCGGTTGTTGGTCAGCGTGATGTAGACCTCGCCGTTGTGCGGGTTCACGCCGGCCCATTCGGGGCGGTCCATCTTGGTCGCGCCCACGGCGTCGGCGGCCAGCCGGGTGAAGATGGCGATGTCGGCCTCGTCCTTGAACTCGAAGTACGAACTGCCGGCGATGATGGGGTTCTTCATTGACAGCTCCAGCCATTCGCCGCTGCCGTCGGCCTTGAAACGCGCCACGTACAGCGTGCCCTTGTCCAGGTACTTGTCGCCGGCGGCCAGGCTGCGGTTGGCATCGGCCGGGTCCCACTTGGCGTCGGAGACGAACTTGTAGATGTACTCGCCGCGCACGTCGTCGCCCATGTAGGCGACCACCGGCTGGCCGGCCACGGGGCGGGCAAAGGTGCAGTTCTCGTGGCCCATGCGGCCCAGCGCGGTGCGCTTGCGCAGCGCCTGGCGCTTGTCGTAGGGATCGATCTCCACGACGTAGCCGAAGGTGTTCATCTCGTTGCGGTAGTCATCCCGGGCGCTGGCCGCCAGGGCACCGTTGTTCCAGCGCACGTAGCGGTCTTCGCTGCCGCCGCTTTCCCAGCCGTGGCGGCTGGCCGCGCCGGCCTTGCGGCCATAGCGCACCAGGGCCTGCACCTGCTTGTCCTTCTGGCGACGCTCGTCGTCCTTGGCGCCGCGGAAGAAGTAGCCGAACCAGTTCTCCTCGCCCGAGACGTAGGTGCCCCAGGGGGTCGGGCCGGCGCCGCAGTTGTTGAGCGTGCCGCGCGCCTTGGTGCCGGTGGCGTCGTACCGGGTGACCAGGTGTTCGCTGGCGCGCGCCGGGCCGTGGATCACGGCATCGCTCAGGGTGGTCACGCGGCGGTTGAACGGCGATGCCTTCTTGTAGGCCCAGCGCTTGCCGTCGGTCTGCACCTCGAACACGGCCAGGCCGTGGATCATCAATTCCTTGTCGATTTCCGATGCCGGGCGCGGCAGGGAGGAGGCGCCGCCGTTGGCGTGCAGGAAGAACGAGGACAGCTTCTGGTCGGTGGTGGCCTCGTGGTTGATGGCGATCAGGCCGCGAGCCGACGCCGTGCGCGAAGGCTTGCCCTGTGCGTCCAGGCCGAACCAGGCCATGCCGTCGTGGTGGTCACCGGCGCGGTGTTCGAACGCGGCGTCGGTGCCGTCGTTCCGGAACTCGGGCGTGTCGGTGGTGAGCGGGTCGCCCAGCGCGTAGACGATGGTGGCGCTGTAGCCCTCGGGCACCACCACGGTGTCGGCCAGGCTCTTGGTCACGGGCTTGAAGCCCAGGCTGGCCAGGGGGCTGCTCACCGCGGCGCCAGGCCCGGTGGTGCTGGCGCAGGCGCTCAGGCCGGCGGCGCCCACCAGGCCGGCGCCGGCCATGGCGCCGCGCAGCAGGCCGCGGCGGCTCAGGCGGGCCTGGACGATCTGGTCGATGTGGGGGTTGTCGGAGGTGTTGACGTCCTCGTTGTCGAGGGTGTCGCCGGAACGCTGGTTGTCGATGGTCACTGTCTGGCCTCGTGGGTTGCGGAGAAAACCCCGCAAGCATCGGGCGAGACCATGAAACCTGTGTGACAGCCGGTTGTCGGCTCGGTTTCAGCGCAGTGGTCCTGTCAGGTCGCGCTGCTATGGTTTTCGGATCGACCCGCGTCGTCGCCGGAAAAGCTGTCGCGGTAGGTGAAGTAGATCGAGGTGTGGAAGATCGCGGCCATCAGCAGCGACAGGG
>CAZVVC010000434.1:0-2001 GCA_964630425.1 uncultured Bifidobacterium sp.
AGCAGGAATTCCTGCAGGTGGACACCACCAACATCCTGTTCATCTGCGGCGGCGCCTTTGCCGGGCTGGACCGGATCATCGCGCAGCGCAACAAGGGCAGCGCCATCGGCTTTGGCGCCTCGGTCAAGGAACAGGACGACCGCGGCGTGGGCGAGATCTTCAAGGACCTCGAGCCCGAGGACCTGCTGAAGTTCGGCCTGATCCCCGAATTCGTCGGCCGCCTGCCGGTGCTCGCCACCCTGCGCGACCTGGACGAGACGGCGCTGATCGAGATCCTGACCAAGCCGAAGAACGCGCTGGTCAAGCAGTATCAGCGCCTGTTCGAGATGGAGGGCGTCTCGCTCGGCTTCACCGACGACGCGCTGCACGGCGTTGCCCGCAAGGCCATCAAGCGCAAGACCGGCGCCCGTGGCCTGCGCTCGATCATGGAGGCGATCCTGCTCGACACCATGTTCGACCTGCCGGCGCTCGAGGGCGTGGGCGAGGTGGTCATCAACAACGAGGTCGTCGAGGGCCGCGCCCAGCCGCTCTACATCTATTCCGACCGTCGCGACGACGTCGGCAAGGGCGCATAGCTTCCCTGCTGTCCAGGCCCCTCGGGTCAAACCTTGATCTTTCGTAACCTAATCGCCATCTGAGCGGTTACGATAATGTGGGGCTGCCGAGTCGGCTGGCCCCTAAATCTGGATCGAATGGTAAGCCATGCAGAAATCAGACAAGTCCAACACGTTCCCGGTCCTGCCGTTGCGGGACATCGTGGTGTTCCCGCACATGATCGTGCCGCTCTTCGTGGGCCGCGAGAAGTCGGTGCGGGCGCTCGAGGACGTGATGAAGGATGACAAGAAGATCCTTCTCGTCACCCAGAAGGATGCGGGGCAGGACGACCCCGGCCACGCCGACATCTACCGTGTCGGCACCATCGCGTCCGTTCTCCAGCTCCTGAAGCTGCCCGACGGGACCGTGAAGGTGCTGGTCGAGGGCGGCGCGCGCGCCAAGCTCGACGAGTTCGTCGACAACCCCGAATTCTTCGAGGCCCAGGCCTCGGAGATCGAGGAGACGCTGGCCGACCGCGCCGAGCTCGAGGCGCTGGCCCGTTCGGTGGTCACCCAGTTCGAGCAGTATGTGAAGCTCAACAAGAAGGTGCCGCCCGAGGTCCTCGTGTCGGTCAACCAGATCGAGGACCCGGCCAAGCTGGCGGACACGCTCGCCTCGCACCTGTCGGTGAAGATCTCCGAGAAGCAGGAACTGCTCGAGATGCAGGACGTCGGCTCGCGCCTGGAGCGGGTCTATGCGCTGATGGAGAACGAGATCGGCGTGCTCGAGGTCGAGAAGAAGATCCGCAGCCGCGTCAAGAAGCAGATGGAGAAGACCCAGCGCGAGTACTACCTGAATGAGCAGATGAAGGCCATTCAGCGCGAGCTGGGCGAGGGCGACGAGGGCGCCGACGAGATCGCTGAGCTCGAGGACAAGATCGCGCGCCTGAAGATGAGCAAGGAGGCGCGGACCAAGGCCGAGGGCGAGCTGAAGAAGCTGCGCAACATGAGCCCCATGTCCGCCGAGGCGACGGTCGTGCGCAACTACCTGGATTGGCTGCTCAACATTCCGTGGGGCAAGTCCAAGAAGATTCGCACCGACATCAACGTCGCCGAGCAGGTGCTCGACGCCGACCATTACGGCCTGGAGAAGGTCAAGGAGCGCATCCTCGAATATCTCGCGGTCCAGCAGCGGACCAAGAAGATCCGGGGCCCGATCCTGTGCCTCGTCGGCCCGCCCGGCGTCGGCAAGACCTCGCTCGGCAAGTCCATCGCCAAGGCCACGGGCCGCGACTTCGTGCGCGTGGCGCTGGGCGGCGTGCGCGACGAAGCCGAGATTCGCGGCCACCGGCGGACCTATATCGGCTCCATGCCCGGCAAGATCATCCAGAGCATGAAGAAGGCGGGCACCAACAACCCGCTGTTCCTGCTCGACGAGATCGACAAGATGGGCGCGGATTTCCGCGGC
>CAZVVC010000435.1:0-1967 GCA_964630425.1 uncultured Bifidobacterium sp.
GCCGCCGGCGCATGTGAAGTTCATCTTCGCCACCACCGAGATCCGCAAGGTGCCGATCACCGTGCTGTCGCGCTGCCAGCGCTTCGACCTGCGCCGGGTGGAGACCGCCGCCCTGAAGCAGCATTTCGCCGGCCTGGCCGCGCGCGAGGGCGTCGAGGTCGAGGACGACGCGCTGGCCATGATCGCCCGCGCCGCCGACGGTTCGGTGCGCGACGGCCTGTCGCTGATGGACCAGGCCATCTCCCACGGCGCCGGCAAGGTGGACGCGGCCCAGGTGCGCGACATGCTGGGCCTCGCCGACCGGGCCAGGGTGCTCGACCTGTTCGAGGCGGTGATGGGCGGCGACATCCGCGCCGGCCTCGCCAATGTCCGCGAGCAGTACAACGCGGGTGCCGATCCGGCCGCCATCATCGAGGATCTGCTGGGCGTCACCCACTGGCTGACGCAGTTGAAGCTGGCGCCCGAGGCGGGCACGGACGCGCTGCCGGAAGCGGAACGCGGGTTCGGCGAGAGGATCGTGGGCAGCCTCACCATGCCCGCGCTCACCCGCGCCTGGCAGATGCTGCTGAAGGGGCTGGAGGAGGCCCGCGCCGCGCCCTCGCCCATCGCCGCGGCCGAGATGGTGCTGATCCGCCTCGCCTATGCCGCCGACCTGCCCAGCCCGGCCGATCTGGTGAAGAAGCTGCAGGGCGCGCCCGTCGCTCCGGCCCGCGCGCCGTCCGCGCCGCCGCCGGGCGGCAATGGCGGCGGCGCCGGCATGGCCGCGGGCCGGGCCGAGGCCGCCGCCGCGCCGCGCCCGGACATGCAGCCGCAGGCGAGCGGCCTGCCCCAGCCGCGCAGCTTCCAGGACGTGGTCGCCCTCGCGGTCGAGCACCGGGAAGGCCTGCTGGAGGCCCATCTGACCGGCAACGTCCATCTGGTGCGCTTCCAGCCCGGCCGCATCGAGCTGCGGCCCGCCGCCCGCGCGCCGGCCGACCTGGTCGGCAAGCTCAGCCAGCGGCTGCACGAATGGACCGGCGTCCGCTGGGTGGTCACCGTCTCGCGCGAGCAGGGCGAGCCGACCATCGAGGAACAGCGCCGCGCCGCCGAGCAGCGCCGCCACGACGAGGTGAACGAGCATCCGCTGGTGCGCGCTGCGCTGCGCGCCTTTCCGGGGGCCACGGTCACCTCGATCACCGACACGGCCGCCCCGGCGGCTTCCGTCCCGCCGGGCGACGACGATGCCGTCATGGACGTGGACATGGACGACGACGAGCTTGGAGATCTGGACCTATGAAGAACCTCGCCGGCATGCTGAAGCAGGCCCAGCAGATGCAGCAGAAGATGGCCGACATGCAGGCCGCGCTGGAGAACGCCGAGATCGACGGCAGCGCCGGCGGCGGCATGGTGGTCGTCACCCTGTCCGGCAAGGGCGAGATGAAGCGGATCAGGATCGATCCCTCCATCGCCGGCCCCGACGACGTCGAGGTGCTCGAGGACCTGATCCTGGCCGCGCACAAGGACGCCAAGGCGCAGGCCGAGGCCCGCGCCGCCGAGGAGATGAAGAAGGTGACCGGCGGCCTGGAGCTGCCGCCCGGCATGAGCCTGCCGTTCTAGGCCGAAAGCGTCCCGGATGGCCGCGCCCGTCATCAGTCCCGAGATCGACGGGCTGATCCAGCTTCTCGCCCGGTTGCCCGGCCTGGGGCCGCGCTCGGCGCGCCGCGCCGCGCTCCATCTGCTGAAGAAGGGTCCCTCGGCGATGGAGCCGCTGGCCCGGGCGCTGACCGATGCGGCGCGCAACATCCGGCCGTGCGGCGTCTGCGGCAATCTGGACACCGTCGATCCCTGCCACATCTGCACCGACCCGCGGCGCGACCCGGCGACCCTGTGCGTGGTCGAGGACGTGGCCGACCTGTGGGCGCTGGAGCGGGCCGCCTATCGGGGCCGCTACCACATCCTGGGCGGCGTGCTGTCGGCGCTGGACGGCA
>CAZVVC010000436.1:0-1923 GCA_964630425.1 uncultured Bifidobacterium sp.
TCCAGCATCTCCTTGATGAGGTAGATGCGGCCGCGCGGGCTGTCGAGCTCGTCGCCCAGCAGGGTGTAGGTGGGGCATTGCGGCAGGCAGAAGCCGCAATGGACGCAGGTGCGCAGCGCCTTCTCGGCTTCCCGCAGATGCGGGTCCGCCAGTTGCTTCTCGGAAAACAGTGTCCGCATCAGGCCGCGCCAGGCAGTGAAACAGCTCCCATCCGGCCTGGGTTGAAGATGCCGCCGGGATCGAACCCAGCCTTAACACGCGCCGAAAGTTTCGCAAGTCCTTCCGCCTGCGGCTGGAAGACCGCTTCCTCCCGGCGCGTGACCTCCGGGGCGCGCACCAGCAGGGCGTGGCCCTGCCCGATCGCCGCCCGGATGCGCGCGCCCTGCCCCGCCGCGGCGCTCTCATAGCCCAGCCACAGCAGGCCGCCGGCCCAGTCCATGATCCAGGAATCGGCACCGGAAGCGGCCAGCACGGCGGCGCCGTCGCCGGGCGGCACCGAGACGCGCCAGACCATCTGATGGTCGGGCGGCAGCAGCCACGCGTCGCGCACCTCGGACCAGAAGCGCCCCGAATTCATGCTGTGCAGCTCTTCGAGCGGGCCGAACGGCCCCAGGAGCGTCTTCAGTCCCTCGAGACGGTGCTTCACCGAGACCGCCGGCCCCTCGACGCGGACGGCCGTGACGGCGCGGCCCGCCTGCCCCACATGGGACACCTGCGAGCGCGCGGCCTCGGCAGCCGGGACATGGGCCAGGCCGGAGACCTCATAAGGACTGTTCGCCGCGAGGCCCAGCGCCTCGACGGCGCGTTCCGGCTTCAGGCCGAGAAGCAGCAGCGTGCGGGTCTTCTCCGGCGCGGGCAGCACCTTCAGCGTGATCTCGGTGAAGACGCCCAGCGTGCCATAGGCGCCCGTCATCAGCTTGTGCAGGTCGTAGCCCGTCACGTTCTTCACGACGCGGCCGCCCGACTTGAACGGCTCGCCGCGCCCGTTCACCGCATGGGCCCCCAGCACGAAGTCCCGGGCCGCGCCCGCCTTGACCCGGCGAGGGCCCGAGCTGCCGACCGAGATGGCGCCGCCGATGGTGCCGGCCTTGCTTTCGCCCGCGAGCAGCCAGCCCCAGTCCGGCGGCTCGAACGCCAGCATCTGGTTCCGCTCGGCGACCATCCGGTTCACCTCGTCGAGCGGCGTGCCGGGCCGGATCGACAGCACCAGTTCCTCGGGCTCGTAGAAGACCACGCCGGACAGGCCCGAGAGATCGACGCGCGACGGCGTCTCGCCGGCGCCGGTCACCGGACAGCCCAGGCTTCGCTTGGTGCCCGTGCCGCACAGTTCGAGGGGCTTCGATTCCCCGGCGGCCCAGCTGATGAGCTCGGCCAGTTCTTTCTCGTCCGAAGGCTTGAAGGTGCTCGTCATGCCGACGATAAGACCGCGTTTTGCCGCACCGCACAAGTGCCTGCATGGGCAGTCGCCTGCCCGTACGGGCAAACCGGATTTCAATCCATCATCAATGACAGATCAGAATAAACAACATGATATGATCTTATTCTTATGTATTAGATCAGAATCTCGGCAGATCCGGAAACGCCGTTTCGCCGCGGTGGACGTGCATCGCCCCCAGTTCCGCGCAGCGGTGCAGCACGGGAAAGACCTTGCCGGGATTGAGGTGCTGCCCAGGGTCGAACGCGCATTTCAGCCGCTGCTGCTGCTGCATGTCGATGTCCGAGAACATCTCGGGCATCAGGTCGCGTTTCTCGGTGCCCACGCCGTGCTCGCCGGTGAGCACGCCGCCCACCTCGACGCACAGCCGCAGGATGTCGTGCCCCAGATGCTCGGCGGGCTCCAGCTCGCCCGGCAGGTTGGCGTCGTAGAGGATCAGCGGATGCAAATTGCCGTCGCCCACATGGAAGACGTTGGCGATGGTCAGC
>CAZVVC010000437.1:0-1920 GCA_964630425.1 uncultured Bifidobacterium sp.
GTCGACCTTGCCCGCGAGGGCCTTCTGGCGTTTGGTCAGCTTGGCCATGTCAGACACCCTCCACCAACACGCCCATCGAGCGGGCGGAACCTGCGATCGTGCGGACGGCGGCGTCCAGGTCGGCGCCGGTCAGGTCCTTCTGCTTGGTCTTGGCGATCTCTTCGATCTGCTCGCGGGTCAGTTTCCCGACCTTCTGCGCGTTCGGGCGCGGCGAGCCCTTGTCCAGCTTGAGCGCCTTCTTGATCAGCACGGTGGCCGGCGGCGTCTTGAGGACGAAGGTGAACGACTTGTCCGCGAACGCGGTGATCACCACCGGCAGCATCAGCCCCGGCTCCATGCTCTGCGTCTGCGCGTTGAACGCCTTGCAGAATTCCATGATGTTCAGACCGCGCTGACCCAGGGCCGGTCCGACCGGGGGTGACGGGTTGGCTTTGCCCGCCGGAATCTGCAGCTTGATGAAGCCGACAATTTTCTTGGCCATGACTTTCCTTTCCTGAGAGGCCCGCTCGCGCGAAAAGCCCCCCGAGTGCTAACGCCAAGGACTGGTTACCTTGGCTCCTCGTACCGGTGTCTCGTCACCGGCGGCAACGGATGGCGTTGACCGGGCCTGCGCCCGATCGAGCCGCCACCGGACTCAAACCTTCTCGACCTGACCGAAGTCGAGTTCCACCGGCGTGGCACGCCCGAAGATCGTGACCGACACGCGCACCTTGGACTTCTCGTAGTTCACGTCTTCCACGGCGCCGTTGAAGTCGGTGAATGGACCTTCCTTGATACGCACCAGTTCGCCGGGCATCCACTGCACCTTGGGACGCGGCTTTTCCACGCCCTCCTGCATCTGGTTGACGATCTTCATGACCTCGGCCTCGGAGATCGGAGCCGGCCGGTTCTTGGCGCCCCCGACGAAGCCGGTGACCTTGCTGGTGTGCTTGACCAGGTGCCAGGTGTCGTCGCCCATCTCCATCTCGCCGAGCACGTAGCCGGGGAAGAAGCGCCGCTCGCTCACCGACTTCTTGCCGTGCTTGAGCTCGACCACCTCTTCCATCGGCACGAGGATGCGACCGAACTTGTCCTGCAGCTCGGAGCGCTCGATGCGCTCGCGAAGGTTGCGCTCGACGGCCTTTTCCATGCCGGAATAGGCATGCACCACGTACCAGCGCATGTTGGACGGCGGCGCTGGCGGCACTGCGGGCGCCGCAGCATCGGTGTTGACGATCTCGTCGGTCATTTCGGTGTCCTCAACGCTTCCAGCCCAGGATCAGGTCGTACAGCACCCACTCCAGCGTCTTGTCGGTGATCCAGAGGAAGAAGGCCATCACGAAGACGAAGGCGAACACGTAGCCCGTCATCTGCAGCGCCTCCTTGCGCGTGGGCCACACGACCTTGCGCACCTCCTTGGCCGAATCCTGACCGTAGGCAATCAGTTGCCGACCGGGCTCCGAGACGAAGAAGACGACCGCGGACACGACAAGCAGCCCGAGCAGGGTCAACACGCGCAGCCACATGTCCTGGGCGCTGAGCGCGTAGAACGCGACCACGGCGCCGATCGCCAGCATGCCGGCAAGCGCCAGCTTGGCCTTGTCGGCGCCGGAGGTGACAGTTTCAACGGGATGATTCGCCATGGCTTTCGATCCGGACTGCGCGGCCATGACGATCATTCGTCACCACCACCTTCGAACAGCGAAGCCCGCCTGCCGTGTCTTCGGCGTCGCGGGCTGCGTGTCATCGATTTTTCAGGCTTCCGACGCCACTCACCGGCTCAGGCGAGTGGCAGGGGCAGAGGGCATCGAACCCCCAACCTCCGGTTTTGGAGACCGGCGCTCTGCCAATTGAGCTATACCCCTGCAGCCTGAAAGGATCGACCTCTTATTCCAGCACCTTCGCCACGACGCCGGCGCCGACCGTGCGGCCACCTTCGCG
>CAZVVC010000438.1:0-1918 GCA_964630425.1 uncultured Bifidobacterium sp.
ATCGAAGCCGCCGAGCTGTCGAAGCTTCTCGAAGAGAAGTGGGGCGTCTCCGCCGCTGCTCCGGTCGCCGTCGCCGCCGTTGGCGCCGGTGGCGGTGCCCCGGCGGAAGCCGCCGAGGAGAAGGACTCCTTCGACGTGATCCTCGCCGCCGCCGGCGAGAAGAAGATCAACGTGATCAAGGAAGTCCGTGCGATCACCGGCCTGGGCCTGAAGGAGGCCAAGGACCTGGTCGAAGGCGCGCCCAAGGCCGTCAAGGAAGGCGTGAACAAGGCCGAAGCCGAGGACATCAAGAAGAAGCTTGAAGAAGCCGGCGCCACGGTCGAAGTGAAGTAACGCTTCGCCAAGGAAATTGGGCAGGCTCTCCATTGCGGGGAGCCTGCCCGTTTTGGTCATTTGAGTGAACATTTGCCGATCATTTTCATCGGCGTAAGACAGAGCGGTCAGAGAAGGATCAAGGATGGCAAACTCGTTCACCGGTCGTAAGCGGGTCCGCAAGTTCTACGGCAATATCAGAGAAGTTGCCTCGATGCCCAATCTGATCGAGGTGCAGAAGAACTCGTATGACCAGTTCCTGCAGAAGGACGTGTCGCCCGACCAGCGCGACGACAGCGGCCTGCAGGGCGTGTTCAAGTCCGTGTTCCCGATCTCGGATTTCGGCGAGACCGCGTCGCTGGAATTCGTGCGCTACGAATTCGAGCAGCCGAAATACGACGTCGACGAGTGCCAGCAGCGCGACATGACCTTCGCCGCGCCGCTCAAGGCGACGCTGCGGCTGATCGTCTTCGAGGTCGACGAGGATACCGGCGCCAAGTCCGTGCTCGATATCAAGGAGCAGGACGTCTACATGGGCGACATGCCCCTGATGACGTCCAACGGCACGTTCATCATCAACGGCACCGAGCGCGTCATCGTCTCGCAGATGCACCGGTCGCCGGGCGTGTTCTTCGACCACGACCGCGGCAAGACCCATTCCTCGGGCAAGTTCCTGTTCGCCGCGCGGGTGATCCCGTATCGCGGCTCGTGGCTGGACTTCGAGTTCGACGCCAAGGACATCGTCCATGCCCGCATCGACCGCCGCCGCAAGCTGCCGGTCACCACGCTGCTCTATGCGCTGGGCATGTCGAGCGAGGACATCCTCGGCTATTTCTACAAGCACGTCACCTACACCCGCGCCAAGGACGGCTGGAAGCGCCCGTTCGACGCCAAGACCATGCGCGGCGCCAAGCTGCCCTATCCGATCTCCAACGCCGAGACCGGCGAGGTGATCCTCGAGGCCGACGAGAAGCTGACCCCGCGCGCCGCGCGCCAGCTCGAGAAGCAGGGCCTCACCGAGGTCCTGGTCCCGGCGCAGGACCTGGTCACCCGCTATCTGGCGATCGACCTGGTGAACGAGCAGACCGGCCAGATCTATCTGGAGGCCGGCGAGGAGATCACCGAGGCGCATATCGCCGTGTTCGAGGAGGCCGGCATCGAGGAGGTGCCGACCCTCGACATCGACCACATCAATGTGGGCGCCCATATCCGCAACACCATGCTGGCCGACAAGGTCGAGACCGCCGAACAGGCGCTGGTCGAGATCTACCGCGTCATGCGCCCGGGCGAGCCGCCGACGAAGGAAACCGCCGAAGCGCTGTTCGAGGGCCTGTTCTTCGACCCCGAGCGCTATGACCTGTCCTCGGTCGGTCGCGTGAAGATGAACATGCGGCTGGGCCTCGACGTGCCCGACACGGTCCGGACCCTGCGCAAGGAGGACGTTCTCGCGGTCATCAAGACGCTGGTCGAACTGAAGGACGGCAAGGGCGAGATCGACGACATCGATCATCTGGGCAACCGCCGCGTCCGCTCGGTGGGCGAGCTGATGGAGAACCAGTACCGCATCGGCCTGCTGCGCATGGAGCGCGCGATCAAGGAGCGCATG
>CAZVVC010000439.1:0-1888 GCA_964630425.1 uncultured Bifidobacterium sp.
TCGAAGGGGACGGGATGCCACGCGCCGGTGGCCCGGGCTTCGCGACGGCCCTGCGGGCCTCCTCAGCCCTCTCGGACGTGGGGTAGCTGCCAGGCCAATCCTTCCCGCTATTCCGCGATGAACCACTTTCCCTACTCCGCCACGCAGGTCTTTTTCAGGGACGAAACAAGCCGCGCGGAAGGTGACAAAGCGGGCGGCGAGGCATAGAGTTGCGGTCAAATCTGCGCGGATGCTGGTTAATTGGCGCCGCGTGGAGATGGGGAACGACAACGACCGGCGAAACGGGATGCGGGACACGAGGAAAATCGGCGTCGCGGCACTTGCTGTGCTGCTCGTGGGCGCGGCCGCCTACTGGGTGTTCTTCCGCAGCTCCGACCCGGCCAACGCGGTCGCGCCGCCCGGCGGCGCGGCCGTGGTGGTCGAGGCCTCGAAGGTGCTGGTCCAGCCGGTGGACCGCGAGGTAGGCGTCATCGGCACGCTGCGCTCGGAGGATTCCATCGTCATGCGGCCCGAGATCGCGGGCGTCGTGACGGCCATCGGCTTCAAGGAGGGCCAGCCCGTCCGCAAGGGCCAGACGCTGGTGTCGCTGGACGGCTCCATCTATCAGGCCGAGCTGGCGCAGGCCCAGGCCAGCCTGACGCTGAGCCAGGCGAACAACCAGCGCGCGGCCGAGCTGCTCGCCAAGGGCGCCGCCTCGCAGCGGACCCGCGACGAGAGCCTGTCCAAGATGCGCATGGACGAGGCCAGCGTGGCGCTGGCCCGCGCCCGCCTCGACAAGACCAGGATCGCCGCGCCCTATGACGGCGTGGCCGGCCTGCGCAAGGTCGCGGTGGGCGACTACGTCACGCCCGGCCAGGAGCTGGTGACGCTCGACGTCATCGACCCCATCAAGCTGGAGTTCCGGGTGCCGGAGATCTACCTGTCGCAGGTCGCCATCGACCAGACCGTGCGCTTCCAGCTCGACGCCCTGCCCGGCCGCAGCTTCGAGGCCAGGGTGTACGCCATCGATCCGCAGGTGGACGTGAACGGCCGCAGCCTCGCCATCCGCGCCCGCGCCGAGAACCACGACAAGGCGCTGCGCCCCGGCCTGTTCGCCCGCGCGGACCTGGCCATCGCGCGGCACGAGAACGCCATCATGATCCCCGAGGAGGCGATCATGCCCGAAGGCACCGACCATTTCGTCTATCGCATCGTCGACGGCAAGGCCGCCATGATCCAGGTGAAGCCGGGCGTGCGCCGCGACAACATGGTCGAGGTCGTCGACGGCCTGCGCCCCTCGGACACGGTCGTCACCGCCGGCCAGCTCAAGCTGCGCGAGGGCGCGGCGGTCAGCGTCAGAAAACCGGCGGCCGACTAGCCATGCGCATCTCCGAGATCAGCATCCGCCGGCCGGTCTTCGCGACCGTGCTGAACATGCTGGTGGTGCTGCTAGGCCTCATCGCCTTCGACCGCCTCGCGGTGCGCGAATATCCCGACATCGACGAGCCGGTGGTGAGCGTCGAGACGCGCTATCCGGGCGCCAGCGCCAGGGTCATCGAGTCCCAGGTGACCGTGCCGCTCGAGGAGGAGCTGGCCGGCATCGAGGGCATCGACTTCATCAGCTCGGTCAGCCGCGCCGAGAAGAGCGAGATCACCGTCCGCTTCAAGCTGGACCGCGACGAGGACGCGGCCGCCAGCGACGTGCGCGACCGCGTCTCGCGCGCCCGGGGCCAGTTGCCCAACGAGATCGACGAGCCGGTGATCGGCAAGGTCGAGGCCGACGCCAGCGCGCTGATCTGGGTGGTGTTCTACAGCGACAAATACGATCAGCTCGTGGTCACCGAGGCCGCCGACCGGCTGGTGAAGGACCGGCTGCAGGTGCTGCCCGGCGTCGCCAAGGTGATCTATT
>CAZVVC010000440.1:0-1884 GCA_964630425.1 uncultured Bifidobacterium sp.
CAACAACAACATCGTGCTGATCGACACCTACGACCGGCTGCGCCACGAGGGCTGGAACAAGCTCGACGCCATCCTCCAGACCTGCCGCGAGCGCGCCCGCCCCGTGGTGCTGACGGCCGCCGCCGCCATCCTCGGCGTGCTGCCGATCGCGCTCGGCCTCGGGCTGGAGCTTTTCCACCACGAGACCACGATCAACGCTCCCTCGACGCAATGGTGGATCTCGCTGTCCTCGGCCATCGTCTACGGCCTCGCCTTCGCCACCGTGCTGACGCTGATCGTCACGCCCTCGGCGCTGATGGTCTTCACCCGCGACAACCGCCCGGCCGGCGAGGAGCGGCCCGGCCTGTTCGGACGCCTCTTCCGTCGCCGCGGCCGGCGGGACAAGCAGGCCGGCGACGCCGTTTCCGAACCCGGCCAGCCGGCGCCCGCCCTGTCCAGCGTCGCCGAATGAGGCGGCCGGACGAGGCCGCCATGGCCGGTGCGGCGGCGCGGATAAGACGACTTGCCGCAACCGGCACCAAATCACCGACACAATTGCGTTCCATGTGTGGTGCGGGCGACTGCCTCGAGTGAGGGCGAAGCCGTGCCCATGGAGTTCCGGCGTGAGAAATCCGTTCATTCCCAGACGGCAGGAAAAGCCGTTCCTGTCGCCTCTGGGCAGGCAGAGGACCCTGCCATCCATCACCCTGCCGCTCGCCTTGACGGTCTGCGGCGGCGTGGTCCTCGTCCTGACGTTCGGCACCGCCCTGTTCGGCCTCCAGCAGGGGCGCGGCGCGCAGGGCGCGGGACAGAGCGAGCACCGGACCGCATCCTTGCCGGAACCGCCGCCACCGCCGCCCGCCATCGACGAAGCGGCAGAGGAGGAACCAGCCCTCGTGACCGCGTTTCCCGATTCTCCCTCCTCCGAAGACTACGGAACCGTGATCGAGGCAACGGATGTCGACTCCGACCTGGAGCAGGACGGCTCCGATCTGTCCGGCTCCGAACTGTCCGGCCCCGACCGCACGGCCACGCTTCCCTCGCCGCGGCCGGCGGGAATCGCTTCCTACGCGCCGGAGACGCCCGATGCGCCCGCGACCGGCGACGCCCGGGCGGGCATGCGTCCCGCCATGGTCAACCGGGCCGTCAATCTGCGCGCCTCGCCCAGCAATGGCGGCCGGGTCGTGATGGTCGTGCCCGCCAACGCGCGGATCGAGGCGCAGGAGAACTGCCGCTGGTGCGAGATAAGCTATCAGGGCAGTTCCGGCTTCATCTACAGGAGCTTCATCACCTATCGCTGACGAAAGGCCGGCCCGTCGCATCGGGCAAGGCAAGGAAAAGGCCCGGCGCTGACGCGCCGAGCCTTTTCACCTTTCAGCTCGATGAAGCGAGGCCGGATCGGCTCAGTTCTCGAGATAGTCGTAGGATCCGCTCTTCCACTCGTAGAAGACGTAGCCCGGCAGGGTGACGTCGCCCTTCTCGTCGAAGGAGGATTCGCCCAGAACGGTCCTGAAGGTGCCTTCGTTGAGCGCCTGCACGACGGCGTCGAAGTCGGCCGAGCCGGCAGCCCTGGCGGCATCCGCCCAGGCCTGGACCGCCGCGTAGGTGTAGAGCACGTAGCCTTCCGGCTCGACGCCCCGAGCGCGGAACTTCTCGACCAGCGGCTGCGCGTCGGGATCCTTGCGCGGGTCGGGCGAGAAGGTCATCAGCGTGCCTTCGCCGGCGTCGCCGGTGATGGCCCAGTACTCGTCGGTGACGAGCGCGTCACCCGAGACGAGCACGGTGTCCATGCCCTGCTCGCGCATCTGGCGCGCCATCAGGCCGGCTTCCGTGTGGTAGCCGCCGACATAGAGCACGCCGACGCCCTCGGCCTTCAGCTTGGAGACCAGCGCGGTGTAGTCCTTC
>CAZVVC010000441.1:0-1881 GCA_964630425.1 uncultured Bifidobacterium sp.
TCTTCACCGTCTCCAGCGCCCAGGAAGCACGCAAGTCGGTGATCTGGGCCAGCAGTTTCATCGGCTACTTCTACATCCTGACCTTCATCATCGGCTTCGGCGCGATCGCCCTGCTGGTCCGTCATCCGGAGTTCTTCCATGGCGGCATGGATGGCAGCTTCAACATGCTGACCGACCTCATCGGCGGCACCAACATGGCGGCGGTGCACCTGTCCAATGCGGTGGGCGGCAGTCTGTTGCTGGGCTTCCTGGCGGCGGTGACCTTCGCCACCATCGTCGCGGTGGTCGCCGGCCTGGCGCTGGCTGGCGCCGCCTCGATCGCCCATGACCTGTACGCCAATGTGATCGCCCGCGGACGCTCGACCGAGAAGCAGGAGATGCGCATCTCCAAGATCTCGATCCTGGTACTGGGCGTGCTGTCGATCCTGCTGGGCATCATCTTCGAGGATCAGAACGTGGCCTTCATGGTCGGCCTGGCCTTCGCCATCGCCGCCAGCGCCAACTTCCCGGTGCTGGTACTGTCGATTTCCTGGCGTGGCTGCACCACGCGTGGTGCGGTGATGGGCGGCTTCATCGGCCTGCTGGTGGCGACCGTATGGGTGGTGCTGAGCAAGACCGTATGGGTCGATGTGTTCGGCAACGCCGAGCCGATCATCCCCTTCCCCAACCCGGGTATTGTCTCCATCCCGCTGGCGTTCATCGCGATCTGGTTCTTCTCGATCACCGACAGGACCGCGCGCGCCGAGCGTGAGCGCGATGCCTTCGACGCCCTGACCGTGCGCAGCCAGACCGGTATCGGTCGCAGTGGAGCGGTAGCCCACTAAGGCTGGACCGGCACCAGACGAATCCCCGGAGGCGATACTGCTCCGGGGATTTTGATTGGATCATGCCCTTTGCAACGGGAAGGCAATCACCTCATCGATATGGCTGGCGTTCAGCGCCAGCATCACCAACCGGTCGACCCCCAACGCCACGCCGGCGCACTCCGGCAAGCCCTGCTGCAGGGCACTGACCAGCCGCCGGTCAATCGGCAGCGCGGCACGCCCGAACCCCTCGCGCAACTGCTGATCGGACTCGAAACGGCGCAACTGCTCGGCAGCATCGGTCAGCTCGAAATAGCCGTTGGCCAGTTCCATGCCCTGGATGAACAGCTCGAAACGCGCCGCACTGGGCACCCGGTCATCACCTTCCACCACCCTGGCCAGCGCCGCCTGTGAAGCGGGAAAGGCAAATACCATGGTCGGCCGCAGCAGCCTGGGCTCGATGCAGTGGGAGAACAGCAGGTTCAGCCAGCCATCGCGGTCCAGCTCGCCTCGGAAGTCGCAATGCTCACGCCCCAGCCGCGCCAGCTCGGCGTCTTCACAGCCATGGATATCCACGCCCAGGTGTTCAGCGAACAGCGCGGCATAGGTCACCCGGCGCGAGCGCCCGCAGCCCAGCACCGCATCGACCAGGTCATCCACCTCATCCATCAGTTGATGATGATCGAAGCCCAGTCGATACCACTCCAGCATACTGAACTCCGGGTTGTGCCGGCTACCGCTTTCACCGTTGCGATAGACCCGGCACAGTTGCCAGATGCAGCCACTGCCGGCGGCCAGCAGGCGCTTCATCGGATATTCCGGCGAGGTATGCAGGTACAGGGTCTGCGCCTGGCCGCCGCCCTCGGGGACGTACTCGGCGGCGAAGGGGAACAGGTGCGGGTCGCTGACTGCCACCGCGGACAGCGTGGGGGTGTCCACCTCCAGCACGTCGCGCTCGGCGAAGAACCGGCGGATGCCGGCGATGATCTGCGCCCGGCGGCGCAGGTTGGCCAGCGGTGCGCTGGGTTGCCAGTCGATCATGCATGAACTCCACGAATGAAAAACCGGGGCCTGGGCC
>CAZVVC010000442.1:0-1849 GCA_964630425.1 uncultured Bifidobacterium sp.
GCCTTCCTCGCCCTGCTCCAGCATCCGCGGCACGAAGGATTCGATGCCGTGGATGACGCCCCACAGGTTGACGCGGATGGACCATTCCCAGTCCTCGTGCCTCATCTCCTGCACCGGACCGTAGACGGCGACGCCGGCATTGTTGAACAGCACGTTCACCCCGCCGAAGGTGTCCCACGCCGCGTCGGCCAGCGCCTGGACCTGCGCCCGTTCGCCCACATCCGTCCGCACGCCGATGACGGGTGTGCCCTGCCCCTCGAACTCCGCGACGGCCTTGTCCAGCGCACCCTGCTCGATGTCCGCGAGCACCAGCTTCATGCACTCGCGCGCCAGGCGCCGGGCAGTGGCGAGTCCGATCCCGCTCGCACCGCCGGTGATGACCGCGACGCGGCCGTCGAACTGTTCCATGACATACTCCCTGTTCTTCCGGCGCCCATAATGCCACGCGCGCAGCCGATGCCAACCGGAAGCTCCGCAAGGCGACGCCTCCCCTTGCCCAAAACCGGTCTTGCTGACGATACTGCACGGGCACCGGGGGAGTGAAAAACAGATGGACCGCATCGCCACCATTTCCGATCTGCGGGAGGCCGCGCGGCGCAAGCTGCCCAGGCCCCTGTTCGACTTCGTCGACGGCGCCGCCTTCCACGAGGTGACGCTGAGAGCCAATTGCGAGGATTTCGCCCGGCTGCGGTTCCGCCAGCGGGTGCTGAAGGACGTCTCCGTCCGCTCGCTGTCCACGACCATCGTCGGCGAGCCGGTCGCCATGCCGGCGGCCATTTCCCCCACCGGGCTGAGCGGCATGCTCTGGGGCGGCGGCGGCGAGATCGAGGCCGCGCGCGCCGCGAAATCGGCCGGCATCCCGTTCACGCTGGGCATGATGTCCGTCCGCACGCTCGAGGAGGTGAGCGACGCCGTCGGCCCTGTGTGGTTCCAGATGTGCCTGCTGAAGGACAAGGGGCTGGTGCGGATGCTGGTGGACCGCGCGATCGCCGCCCGCAGCCCCGTGCTGGTGCTCACCACGACATGGACCGTCTCAGGCCTGCAAAGCCGCGCCGTCCGCAACGGCATCACGCTGCCGCCGCGGATCAGCCTGCGCAACCTGATGGATTTCGGCAGCCGCCCCGGCTGGCTCTGGCGCGCGGTGAACGGCAAGCGGGTCGCCTTCCACAATTTCGCCGGCCGCATGGACGGTGAAGCGACCATCGCCCGGGTGATCGGGCAGCTCGACGCCGCCGCCACGTGGAAGGACGTGGAATGGCTGCGGTCCATATGGCCCGGCAAGCTGATCATCAAGGGGATATGCGACCGCGAGGACGCGCGCCTTGCCATGGACGTCGGCGCGGACGCCGTCAGCGTCTCCAACCATGGCGGGAACCATCTGGACAGCGCCGCCTCGACCATTTCGGCGCTGCCTGGCGTCATCGAGGGAGTCGACGGCCGCGGCGAGGTCCTGCTCGACGGCGGCGTGCGCTCCGGCCAGGACGTTCTCAAGGCCATGGCGCTGGGTGCGCGCGGCGTCCTGATCGGCCGCGCGCACCTTTACGGTCTCGCCGCCGGCGGCGAAGCGGGTGTGGCCAAGGCGCTCGACATCATCCGCAACGAGCTCGACGTCTCCGTTGCGCTGACGGGCCTGACCGATGTCCGCGACGCCTCGCGGGCGATCCTCTGGCCCAGCGACTTCTGACGAGCGCCGCCCGGATGAAGGCCGAGATCCTCAGGACATACCAGGGCCCCAACCCCGTCGCGCCGGGGCCGGTGATCCTGTGGACGCTCGATACGGACCCCGCGACCGCCGATGCGTTCATCAGGGCGGCCTGGCCCGTCCTGCGCGAGCGTTATCGCCTGCCGT
>CAZVVC010000443.1:0-1831 GCA_964630425.1 uncultured Bifidobacterium sp.
CCGCCTCTCCGTTCTTCCTCACCAGCACCCGCAGCAGGACCGTGCCTTCCTCCCGCAGACGACGCGACACCGCCGGATAGGCCGGCGCGGGATTGCTCAAGTAGTCCGCATCGAATCGCGGCGACGTCATCAACGCGGAGGGTGCTGCGACCGGTGCGGTGCTCGGCGCGGCGGCGGGCGCAGCCACGGGTACGGTAATGGCTTTCGACGGCACGGGCGGGTGCTCCACGAGCATCAGGGGCGGCGGCGGCACATCGATCCTTTGTTGCGGTACCGGAACCGCGGGTGGAGGCGACGGCGGCTGTACGAGACGTGGTTCCTCGATCATTCGCACCTGGATCGGCGTCGCTGGCACGGTGTTTTTCGTGCGGACCTGGCTCGTCAGCATTGCCGCGATGAGCAGCGCATGCGTGCACAGGACGATCGACAGCGGCACGGCGCGCGGGCCCAGGCGATCCCAGGCCTCGCGGATCCTGCCGGGGACATGCCGCGATCGTGCCGGGGGAAAGGGGCGCGGGACACTGTCCCGTCCCGGCCGCGCATCGAAGGTCGGCAATTCCGGGCGCTCCCGGCGGCCCAAGGTAGCGCCTGCCCCTGCGGGTCCCAGCACTGCCTCGCGGCCCTGCACCAGCACCTGCGCGGTAGCAAGCGGCCGGCGCATTCCCAGGCTCGTCGGCGGGCCGAGAAATGGATCCATCTTTGAAATGGCCATCAGGCTGCTTCGCTTGTTCGGCATCTAAAGGTTCGCGCCGAGGGAATGGACGTGTTTCGGACCGGTGCCGGAGAGGCTCGTGCCACGCAGATCTACTTAATGATAATAATTCTCACTAACCCTATCAAGACCAATGATCCGATCATGCCGTGATACGGCCCCTGCCGCTGCTGTCCAACGGGCCGGCCGGGTAGGGCACGGGCTCCGGGCGGGAAGCCCCATGGAGTCAGGGAAGTTCGACCAGCTCACGCCCGCCCGGCGCATGCTCCATCGGCAGCGTGCTGGTCTGACGTTCGATCATCCGGCGCACGCGCGGCGGTTCGGGGCCGATGTGCAGGGCGCGCACCCGCTCGGGAACGATGGCGTCATCCCGGGTCAGACGAGTGTTGTGGCGGAGATAGTCCAGCCAGGTCGCCGTCTCGTAGCGTTCCACCCAGATCTGCCGGTCACCCAGATCACGCAGCAGCCGCCAGTTGCGCGCCCCATCGCGGCGCCGGATCCGCCGCCGCTCCGCCATCGCCGCCAGAAACTCCAGGATGTCTTCCTCGCGGATGAGGTACTCGATCGCGATCACCACCGGTCCGGTGCGCGACTCGACGGACACGACCGTATCGGGCTCCTTCCAGTCCTGCAACGGCTCCAGATCGATGTTCTCGGCCGGCGCCAGCGGACGCCACCGGCCGAGCAGGGCGCAGGCAAGCACGACTCCGACCGCCTGCAGCAAGGCCGTCTTGACGCTCCCGGCCGCCGCGGCGATACCCCAGAGCCAGCTGCCTGCCGCCAGACCGCCGAACGCCGCCATCTGATACAAGGACAAGGACCGCCCGACGACCCAGCGCGGCGTCGACATCTGTACCGTCACATTGAACGTGGACAGAGCCAGCACCCAGCCCGCTCCGCCCAGCAGCATCGCTGCGATCGTCACCGCCAAGGAACTGCTCAAGCCGGCAATCGCCGTCGTCACGGCGAATCCGACGCAGGACCAGCGCACGATGGCCTCGGTCGAGAGCATTTCACGCAAGCGCGCGCTGGCCATGGCCCCCAGGACGGCGCCCACACCGAAGGCGCCCAGCAACAGGCCGTAAGTGATCGGCCCGCCCGCCACCCGTTCCTTGGCAA
>CAZVVC010000444.1:0-1791 GCA_964630425.1 uncultured Bifidobacterium sp.
GCTGCACGCCCTTGTTCTTGAACGCCGAGCCGCAGAGGATCGGATAGAAGGCGCCCTCGATCACGGCCTTGCGGATGCAGCGCTTCAGCACCTCTTCCGAAGGCTCATTGCCTTCGAGATAGGCTTCCATCGCCTCGTCATCCAGCTCGACGGCGGTTTCCACCAGATACTGGCGGGCGGCCGCAGCGGCCTCGGCCATGTCGGCGGGGATGGGCCCTTCGACGCCGTCGGCGCCGACCTGATCGGTCTCCCAGGTGATGCCGACCATGCGCACCAGGTCGACCACGCCCTTGAGGTTCACTTCCGAACCGATCGGGAGCTGGATCGGCACGGCCTTGGCGCCCAGGCGGTCGCGGATCGACTGGACCGACTTCTCGAAGTCGGCGCCCAGCTTGTCCATCTTGTTGACGAAGACGATGCGCGGCACCCGGTACTTGTCAGCTTGGCGCCAGACGGTCTCGGTCTGGGGCTCAACGCCGGCGTTGCCGTCCAGCACCGTCACGGCGCCGTCCAGGACGCGCAGCGAACGCTCCACCTCGATGGTGAAGTCCACGTGGCCGGGGGTGTCGATGATGTTGAGGCGCTTGTCTTTCCAGAAGGCGGTCGTCGCGGCGGACGTGATGGTGATGCCGCGCTCCTGCTCCTGGTCCATCCAGTCCATGGTCGAGGCGCCGTCGTGCGTCTCGCCCATCTTGTGGTTCTTGCCGGTGTAGAACAGAATCCGCTCGGTCGTCGTCGTCTTGCCCGCGTCGATGTGGGCCATGATGCCGAAGTTGCGGTAGTCCTCGATCGGATTTGTGCGGGGCATTTCGAAGCTCGATGTTGGGCGCCGGATGACGCCTCGGGGGGTCAGATAAGGTCTTCAGGCGAGGCGCGGGCGGTCTGTCGTGAACCGCCCGCCGCCTGAAGGGCCGCTGAAGCGCGGCTTACCAGCGGTAGTGCGAGAAGGCGCGGTTGGCCTCGGCCATCTTGTGCGTGTCTTCCCGCTTCTTGACGGCGGTGCCGCGGTTGTTGGCGGCGTCCAGCAGCTCGGCGGCCAGCTTTTCCGTCATGGTGTTCTCGCCGCGGTTGCGCGCGGCGTTGACCAGCCAGCGGATGGCCAGGGCGCGTCGACGGTCCGGACGGACTTCGACCGGCACCTGATAGGTGGCGCCGCCGACGCGACGCGAACGGACTTCAACCGCCGGGGCGACGTTTTCCAGGGCGATGTGGAAGGTCTCGACCGCAGTCTGCTCCTTCTTCTTCTCGGCCAGGATGTCGAAGGCGCCGTAGACGATGTTCTCGGCGACGGCCTTCTTGCCCTCGTACATGACGTAATTCATGAATTTGGTGACGATCAGATCCCCGTATTTGGGATCCGGCAGGACTTCACGCTTCTGGGCGCGGTGACGACGGGACATGGATTCTTGCCTCTAAATGATATCGTGGAGCGCGCTTCGGCTTACTTCGGACGCTTGGCGCCGTAGTGCGAACGGCGCTTCCTGCGGTCCTTGACGCCTTGCGTGTCCAGCACGCCGCGCAGGATGTGGTAACGGACGCCCGGAAGGTCCTTCACGCGGCCGCCGCGGATCAGGACCACCGAGTGCTCCTGAAGGTTGTGGCCTTCGCCGGGGATGTAGCACACGGCTTCGTAGCCGCTCTTGGCCAGGCGCACCTTGGCCACCTTACGAAGGGCCGAGTTCGGCTTCTTCGGGGTCGTCGTATAGACGCGGGTGCAGACGCCGCGGCGCTGGGGCGAGCCCTCCAGGGCCGGCACCTTGTTGCGCACGGGCTTGGGCTTGCGGGGCTTGC
>CAZVVC010000445.1:0-1758 GCA_964630425.1 uncultured Bifidobacterium sp.
ACGGACAGCCGGCGGCTGGACAGGCTGCGCCCGCGCGCGCGCCGGGCGAACGCCCGCAACATCCAGTATGTGGGCAGCCCCGCGAAACTGCCGGCCAATGTGGACCGGGTGGTGCTCGACGTGCCGTGCAGCGGCACCGGCACCTGGCGGCGCAATCCCGAGCTGCGGTGGCGGCTGACGCCCGAGCGGCTCGACTCGCTCACCGCCCTGCAGGACAGCCTGCTCGACCGGGGCGCGGCGCTGGTGAAGCCGGGCGGCCAGCTCGTCTACATGACCTGCTCGCTGCTGCCCGAGGAATGCGAGGCGCGCATGGACGCCTTCCTGGCCCGCGCTCCCGCCTTCACCACCGTCTCCTGGAAGCAGAACTGGCCGGCCGCGGAAGGCGCGCCCCCGGCCACGCTGTCCCACTGGCCCGACTATCTGGCGCTCAGCCCCGCCACCCACCAGACCGACGGCTTTTTCGTTGCCGTCCTCCAACGCTCGCCATAGGGTCCGACGCCGTGAACGACAGGCGCATCCAACAACCATCGAACGGAAGCAGGACCATGCGGCACATATCCGGATTGCACGTCCTGATGCTTTGCCTCGTGCTCGGCGCCGCCGCGCCCGCCCTGATCGCCCAGGCCCAGGCCAAGGGAACGCAGGTGCCCGTGAACCATTCGCCATTGTTCGCCCCCTTGCCCGAGCCCACCATCCGCACCGGCGTCGAGGCCATGACCCTCGCCGTGATGAACGTGATGACGCCGCCGGGCGAGGCCGCACCGTCCAACGAGGGTACCGCGCCATGACAGAACACGTCCTCATCGTCGATTTCGGCTCCCAGGTGACCCAGCTCATCGCCCGCCGGGTGCGCGAGGCGGGCGTCTATTGCGAGGTGGTGCCGTTCAACAAGGTGGACGGCATGATCGACGGGTTCGACCCCAAGGGCATCATCCTCTCCGGCGGCCCGGCCAGCGTCACCGCCGCCGATACGCCGCGCATCCCGCAGGCGGTGCTGGACCGGGGCGTGCCGATCCTGGGCATCTGCTACGGCGAGCAGGCCCTGTGCGCCCAGCTCGGCGGCTCGGTGGAGAATTCGGACCACCGCGAGTTCGGCCGCGCCTTCCTCGACATCAGGGAACGTTGCGCCCTGTTCGACGGCGTCTGGGCGCCGGGCGAGCGGCACCAGGTGTGGATGAGCCACGGCGACCGGGTGAACGCCATTCCCGACGGCTTCCGCGTGGTGGGCACCAGCGACGGCGCGCCCTTCGCCGCCATCGCCGACGAGGCGCGGCGCATCTATGCCGTGCAGTTCCACCCCGAGGTGATCCACACGCCCGACGGCGGCAGGCTGCTGAAGAACTTCGTGCTGAACATCGCCGGCTGCGTCGCCGACTGGTCCATGGCCGCGTTCCGCGAGACCAAGATCGCCGAGATCCGCGCCCAGGTGGGGACGGGCAGGGTGATCTGCGGCCTGTCGGGCGGCGTGGACAGCTCGGTGGTCGCCGTGCTGCTGCACGAGGCCATCGGCGAGCAGCTCACCTGCGTGTTCGTCGACCACGGCCTGCTGCGCGAGGGCGAGGCCGAGCAGGTGGTCGGCCTGTTCCGCGGTCACTACAACATCCAGCTCGTGCATGTGGACGCCTCGGACCTGTTCCTCGGCAAGCTGGAAGGCGTCACCGACCCCGAGCGGAAGCGCAAGATCATCGGCGGCACCTTCCTCGACGTGTTCGAGGCCGCGCCGAAGAAGATCGGCGGCGCGAAATTCCTCGCCCAGGG
>CAZVVC010000446.1:0-1755 GCA_964630425.1 uncultured Bifidobacterium sp.
ACCAGCCTGCACCGGGTGACGCCGGTCACGCGCGGCGCGCGCCTCGCGTCGTTCTTCTGGGTCCAGAGCATGGTGCGCGCCGACGAGAAGCGGCGCCTGCTCTACGACATGGACGGCGCGATCCAGCGGCTCGGCGCCGAACTGGGGCAGACCCACGAGGCCGTGGTCGCCCTCACGGGCAACTACCACAACCTGCTGCGGATGTGGGCCGAGGTCTGAAGTTTCTTTCGAGGCACGGTCATTCCCGCGGAACCCAGTTGATCACAGGGCGCGGCGTTCTCCGCGTGCTCGATACACGAAAAAGTTCTTCGTGACTGAGCCACGGCGCGGTCCCGTTCCTTGCTCCGCCTGGGTTCCCGTGCACGCGCGGGAATGACCAAGAGGTTTGGGGAATGACGCGCCCTCGCACGCTCATGCGCCGGCGGACTGGGCCTTCATCACCTCGATCTTGGCCTTCATGGCCGCCAGCAGGCCGGACATGCCTTTCTGGGCGACGATGCCGCCGAATTCCTCGCGGGTGGTGATCAGCATGCTGATGCCCTCGATCTTCACATCGATGACCTTCAGGGCGCCGTTCATGGGGCGTACCTGCCAGTCCATCTGGATGGGCTCGCCCTTGCCGATGACGCGGCTGGCGACGATCACGTCCTCCTTGGGGCCCTTGCTGGTGCCGGTGACCTTCAGCGTCTCCTGCTCGAAGCGGGCGAGGCGCGAGGTGATGGTCCGCAGCATGTAGTCGTAGAACACCTTCTGGTATTCGGCGCGCTCGGCCTCGCTGGCCGTCCGCCAGTAGCGGGCCAGCGCCTGGCGGCCGAGGAAATCCACGTCGAAGCCCGTGCCCATCAGCTCGCGGAATGCCGCGTCGCGGGCGGCACCCCTGGTCTGGGACTTCAGCAGGTTGATGGTGTCGTCGGCCAGCTTCTGCACGAACGCGCCGGCCGGGTCGCCGTTCTGGGCGGCGGCGGGCAGCGACGGCATGGCGAAAACAGCCGCCAGCACCAGCATCAAACCTCTGAACGTCTTCATCTCGTCGTTTCTCCGCGTTGTCGGCACGAGTACTGATAACAGGTAAGGGCGAGGATGTGCACCGTCCAATCGGCGGCCGCGCAAGGGCCGGGCCGTGCGATTCTCGCTTTTCCGGCACGTATCCGGTACATCTGCGGGAATGCCCGCGTGACCGGGCAGCCGGAATTGGGGCCATTGCACGCCGATGCTATACTTCGAGCTACTCTTCGTCGTTCTCCTGACCGTGATCAACGGCGTCCTCTCCATGTCGGAGCTGGCGGTCGTCTCCTCGCGCAGCGCCAGGCTGAAGGACCTGTCCAACCGGGGCAGCAGAGGGGCGCGGGCGGCGCTGCAACTGATCGAGGAGCCGAGCCGCTTCCTGTCCAGCGTGCAGATCGGCATCACCCTGGTCGGCATCCTGGCGGGCACCGTCTCGGGCGCCACCCTGGCGCAGCCCCTGGGTGTCTGGCTCGACCAGTATGCCTGGGCGCAGAGCCAGGGCCAGACGATCGCCATGATCGTCGTCGTCTCGTGCATCACCTTCTTCACCCTGGTGCTGGGCGAGCTGGTGCCCAAGCGCATCGCCATAGCCAATGCCGAGCGGATCGCCGTCTTCGTCGCCCGTCCCATGCAGCTCCTGGCGCGCATCGCCGCGCCGGCCGTCTGGCTGCTGAAGGGCTCGACCGATTTCATCCTGGGCCTGATCGGGCTGGCGCACGAGCGGGAGTCGGCGATCACCGAGGACGAGGT
>CAZVVC010000447.1:0-1720 GCA_964630425.1 uncultured Bifidobacterium sp.
CTTCCGGCCCGCGCACCCAGCGCCGCAGCTCCACCGCCTCGAGGCCCGAGAGATTGGCCGCGAAGGCGCTGTCGGCGGCGTCGAACAGATGATGGCCCTCGTCGAACACATAGCGCGTGGGCCTGTCCTCCTCCGGGCCGTAGAGCGCGGCGCGGATCATCACCAGCGCGTGGTTGGCGATCACCAGATCGGCGCCCTTCGCCTTGCGCGCCGAATGCTCGATGAAGCAGGTGCGCCAGTGGGCGCAGGCGGCATAGACGCATTCGCCGCGCCGGTCGGTGAGCCCCGAGGCGCGGCCCGCGCCGATCCGCTGCAACAGCCAGGCCGGCAGGTCGCCGCCCACCATGTCGCCGTCGCGGCTGTAGCGCGCCCAGCGGACGATGAGGGCGAGCCGCACCAGGTTCTCGGGCGTCATCCGGGCGCGGCCGACCGCCTCCTCCAGGTTGAGCAGGCACAGATAGTTCTCGCGCCCCTTGCGCACGACCACCTTGCGCGCCTTGGCCCGGCGGTCGGGGAACAGCCGGTCCAGCTCCTGGTCGAGCTGGCGCTGGAGGTTCTTGGTGTAGGTGCTGAGCCAGACCGGCCCGCCGTTGCGCTCGGCCCACAGGCTCGACGGCGCGATATAGCCCAGGGTCTTGCCGATGCCCGTGCCCGCCTCGGCGATCACCGCGTTGGGGGCCGAGACCACCTCGCGCGGCTCGAAGGCGGCGGTGACCACGCCCGCATAGTCGCGCTGGCTGGCCCGGTCCTCGGCGCCGGGGCCGCGCAGCGCGGTGAGCCGGTCCTGCACCTCGGCCGCGCCCACGGGCAGGTCGTCGGACGGCGGGCGCGGCGCCTCGTCCTCCCATTGCGGCAGGCGGCGCCAGACGTCGAGGCCGCCGCCCGCGTCGCCGCCCGAGACCGGCGCGCCGAGCGCGGCGGCGACGTATTTCCCCCAGGGCCAGCCCGCCTTCGTCATGGTCTGGGCGATGCGCTGCGCCTCGGGCCGGTCGGGATAGCGGTGGTCGGCGAGCTGGGCGAGAAGGAGCGCCGCCCCCCGGTGCAGCAGCAGGGCCTGGTCCTCCAGCTCGCCGCCGGACATGGGAATGTCCAGCGCCGCCGCCAGCCCGCCCGGCGTGGGCAGGCAGAAGGTGGCCGGCCGGGTGAAGGCATAGAGGTCGAGCACGTCGAGGGCGCGGGCGAGCGGCTCGGTCTCCAGCCGGGCGCTGACCGCCGGTTCGTGGCAGATCAGCACCGCGCCGCGCGCCGCGCGCACCGCCGCCGCGCCCGGCCCCAGCGTCTCCACCTCGCCGTCGGCCGTCACCAGCACGGCGTGGCGGAAGCCGACCGCCAGCGCGGGGACGTCATGCAGCATTATGGGTGCGGAGGGCGGCATCCGACCCAATATAAAGAGGGTTGAGGTCCCGCGCCATGCGCCGCGTGAACAAAACAGGTCCGCCTGTCGGCAAGGCACGGGCGAACCCGCTGAAACATTGACGCTTCACCGCCTTCGCCCTACCTTCCGCCGACCTTCGACTCCCGAGATCGACCATGTCCGAGCTTTCCCACATCGCCCTCGACAGCAGCGCCTGGCCCTTCCAGGAAGCGCGCAAGCTGGTGGAACGGTTCGAGAAGTCGGGCGTGAAACCGGCGGCGGTGATCTTCGAGACCGGCTACGGCCCGTCGGGCCTGCCGCATATCGGCACCTTCGGCGAGGTGGCGCGCTCGACCATGGTGCGCA
>CAZVVC010000448.1:0-1712 GCA_964630425.1 uncultured Bifidobacterium sp.
GGCCGCCAGTACAAAGGACCAAGCCACCATAGCTCACCCGGTTCGGCAGCTCGTCGGTGTCGTCGGGCGGCACCGGGAATTCCTTCTCGAGCAGCGCCGTGCACCGCTCGAGCGCCTCGGTGAAGCCGTCGGCCAGACGGCCCGCGCGCAGATGTCCGGCGAAGCCGTCGATGATGCCGCGCCAGGCGGCCTCGGGAACGCGCTCGTCGATGGCGCGGTCGGCGAGGATCTCGATATGCCGCTCGGCCAGCGACACGAACAGCAGCACGCCGACCCGGTTCGAGGTGCGGCGCTGGACGAGCGCGCTGAATTGCAGGCGGGCCAGCTTGTCCGCTTCCTCGCGGCGCACCCGGCGCGGCACCAGCATCGGCCGCAGCGCGGGCAGGTGCAGCACGAGGCCCGCCGCCACCAGCACCACCACCTGAACGGCGAACATGCTCTGCACCGGCCATTGCGGCAGGGCGAGGGCGATCCCGCCGCCGGTGAGCATGGCGAGAAGCGCGGCCCACAGGGCGGGCCAGCCGTCATACCGGTCGGCGGCCTGGGCCACGACCAGGGCGAATTCGGCGCCGGTGCGCTTCTCGGCCGCGACGACGGTCGCCTCGATGCGGGCCTGGTCCTCGGTCGAAAGCCTCATGTCACCACCGTCCCGTCGCGCCGCCGCCGCCGAACGAGCCGCCGCCGCCCGAGAACCCGCCGCCACCGCTCGAGAATCCGCCGCCGCCGCTGCTCCAGCCTCCGCCGCCCCATCCGCGCGAGCTGGTGCCCCAGATTCCCGGGCGCCGTCCCCGGCCCACGCCGAACAGGTTCCGGAAGATGACGAAGACGAGGATCAGCCCGAAGAAGATCAGGCTGCCGAGTTCCGGATGATCGCCGCCGCCCTGCGGCGCGGCCGGCCGGACCTGCGGGCCGCCGGTCCAGCCCAGCGCGCCCAGGATGGCGGCGATGCCGTTGACGATGCCGCCTTCGAAGTCGCCCTGGCGGAAATAGGGGAGGATCTGCTGCTGGATGATGGTGCTGCTCACCGCGTCGGTCAGCTCGCCCTCGAGGCCGTAGCCCACCTCGATGCGCACCTGCCGGTCGTTGGGCGCCACCAGCAGGATGGCGCCCGTGTCCTTGCCCTTCTCGCCGATGCCCCATTTGCGCCCCAGGCCGACGCCGTAGTCCTCGATGGGCTGGTTCTCCAGGCTGCCGATGGTGGCGACCACCACCTGCCGCCCGGTGTCCCGCTCGAAGCCTTCCAGCCAGCCGGTCAGGTTCTGCTCGGCCTGCTCGGACAGGATGCCCGCCTGGTCGACGACCCTGCCGGTCAGCGCCGGATAGTCCGGCTCCCTGGCCAGGGCGGGCAGGGACAGGCACAGGATCAGCGCCAGCCCCGCCGCCAGGCCGCGGCGGAGTGTCCCGGTCACTGGAAGTCCACCTTCGGCGCGCTCTGGGACTGGGCGTCGGCGGTGAAGGTCTCCTTCACCTTGGCGTCCGGATAGAAGATGCCGGCGACCCAGCGGCCTGGAATGGTGCGCAGCTCGGTGTTGTACTTCTGCACGGCGGCGATGTAGTCGCGCCGCGCCACCGAAATGCGGTTCTCGGTCCCTTCGAGCTGGGACTGGAGCGCCAGGAAGTTCTGGTTGGCCTTCAGGTCGGGATAGCGCTCGACCACCACCATCAGTCGGGAGAGGGCGCTCGACAGTTCGCCCTGCGCCTGCTGGAACTGT
>CAZVVC010000449.1:0-1689 GCA_964630425.1 uncultured Bifidobacterium sp.
GTGATCTTCGAGGATTGCCGCGTGCCGGCCGGGAACATCATCGGCGGCGTGCCCGGCCAGGGCTTCAAGACCGCCATGAAGACGCTGGACCGCGGCCGCCTGCACATCTCGGCGCTGTGCGTCGGCGTGTCGCAGCGGCTGATCGAGGAATCGGTGCGCTATGCCATCGACCGCAAGCAGTTCGGCCAGTCCATCGCCGAGTTCCAGCTGATCCAGGCCATGCTGGCCGACAGCCGCACCGAATCCTATGCCGCCCAGTGCATGGTGCTGGATTCGGCGCGCAACTACGACGCCGGCAACCGCAACGTGGGCGACATCGCCGCGTGCAAGTACTATGCGTCCGAGATGGTGGGCCGCGTCGCCGACCGCGCCGTGCAGATCCACGGCGGCGCCGGCTACATGGCCGAATACCCGGTCGAGCGGTTCTACCGCGACGTGCGCATCTTCCGCATCTACGAGGGCACCTCGCAGATCCAGCAGCTGCTGATCGCGCGCAACCTGATCAAGGAATTCCGGGGGTAAAGCCGTCCGCGTCCATCCCTCCATTGTCATCCCGGCGAAAGCCGGGGACCCAGACGGGCGGGGATACGGCGCATGGCACATAGGGCCGGGTCCCGGCTTTCGCCGGGATGGCAGGAGAGAAGGGGAACAACATGAAGAACGACGTCAACCGCCAGTGGCTGCTGAACGGCCGGCCGGACGAGACCAATCCGGTGGTGCTGGAGGATCACTTCAAATACGCCGAGGCGCCGCGGCCCGGGATCGGCCCCGGCCAGTTCCTGGTGCGCTCGCTCTACCTGTCCATCGACCCGGCCATGCAGGGCTGGATGCGCCAGCTCGCCGACTACATGCCGGCCATGAGCATGGGCGACGTCATGCTCGGCCGCGCGGTGGGCCGCGTGGTGGAATCGAACCACCCTGACTATCCGGTGGGCGAGCTGGTCTACGGCGTGTTCGGCTGGCAGGATTACTACGTCTCCAGCGGCGCCGACCGGAACGGCGTGCCGGTCAACAAGCCGCCCAGGGGCGCGGCGCCCCAGTCGGTGCTGGGCGCGCTGGGCACCACGGGCCTCACCGCCTATTTCGGCCTGTTCGACGTCGGCCGGCCGGTGCCGGGCGACACGGTGCTGGTCTCGGGCGCGGCGGGCGCCGTCGGCTCGCTGGTGGGCCAGCTCGCCAGGCTGTCCGGCTGCCGGGTGATCGGCACGGCGGGCGGGCCGCGCAAATGCGACTGGGTGGTGAAGGAGCTGGGCTTCGACGCCTGCATCGACTACCAGACCGAGAACGTGGCCGACAGGGTGGCCGCGCTCGCGCCCGGCGGCGTCAACGTGTTCTTCGACAATGTGGGCGGCACGGTGATGGAGGCGGGTCTCGCCAACCTGGCCATGAACGCCCGCGTCGCCCTGTGCGGCGGCATCGCCGGCTATACCAAGCTGATCCCCGGCCCGGCCAACTACATGCAGCTCGTCATGAAGCGCGCCCGCATGGAAGGCTTCCTCGTCATCGACTACATGCCCAAATGGCCCGAGGGCGTCGCCCGCCTGAGCCAGTGGATCGCCGAGGGCAAGCTGAAGGAGACCGTCGACATCGCCGACGGCTTCGACAAGGCCCCCAAGGCCCTGATCGGCCTGTTCAGCGGCGCCAACATGGGCAAGCAGATCGTCAGGATCGGCGACGACCCGGCGGCGT
>CAZVVC010000450.1:0-1689 GCA_964630425.1 uncultured Bifidobacterium sp.
CCGGACCCCACAAGCCAAGTCTCACCGCATAGGCGAGATTGTTGACGTCCGAGGCACCCGTCGCCGAGGCGTAAAGCACGCGGGCGCCTGGAAGATGGTTCTGGAGGAGAACGCCGCAAATGCCTTGTTGCGAGCCCTCCTTCGGGCCGAGCGCGCCTTCGCCGCCCGCGACGCCGCCCATCTCGTGCGCTTCGTCGAAGCCGATCACGCCTTCGAAATCATCGCCGGCCCAGGCGATGACCTGCTGCAGCCGGCTGTGATCGCCGCGCGCCGAGCGGAGCGTCGGATAGGTGACGAACAACACGCCCTCCTCGAGCATGACGGGCTGATCGATCTTCCAGTTGGACAGGGGCTGGATGTCGGCGGCAAGGCCCCCGAGCGCGGTCCAGTCGCGCCGGGCATCCTCGAGCAGCGTCTCGTTCTTCGAGACCCAAATGTTGCGACGCCGGCCTTGCAGCCAGTTGTCGAGAATACACGCCGACACCTGCCGCCCCTTCCCCGCGCCGGTGCCGTCGCCCAGGAAGTAGCCCTTGCGATAGGCGCGGCCTTCCTGGTTCTCCTCGAGACCGACGCCTTCCTTGCTGGGCATAAACCGGCCGGGCAGGAACTGGGACCAGGCATGGCCCGCATAGACGACCGTTTCGAGCTGCGAAGCGGAAAGAAGCCGTTCGGAGACGGTGCGCTCCGGAAGGTTGGGCACATAATCGGGGATCGGCGCAGCGATCGATCCCATTGCGACCGATTCCACGAGCGCGGTCGGATGCTCGCCGGCCGCTTCGAACACGATGCGGCTGGGCCTGTAAGGCAGATAGACGCCGACCTGGTCGAGCAAGGGCGCTGGCGCCTCGAGCGCGGTGTAGCCGACCGGCAGGACATTATTGCGGACCGGTGCATGATAGGGCCTCGGCGCGGCCCGCATGCTCTTGACCGCGCGAAACAGCGACAGCCCGGAGGAGCGCTTCGGCGGCGGCGGCAACGCGGCCGTGCAAGCGCTGCGTTCGGGAACGGTCAGCGCTCCCAGCAATTCGCGGATCGACCCACGCTGGATGGTCGCCGGGCTCGCTCCGCCCACGACCTTGTCGATGACAAACAGTCGGACCGCGATCGACGTGCCATGCTTGAGATAGCATTTCTCGAGCCGGACGGAGGTTCGGACGCTGACGTCGCGCAGCGTCGTCTCGAAAAGATCGCGCATGCGTGCATTGGGTCCAAACCAATCCGGCATGACCGCTACCAGCCTGCCGCCCGGTTGCAGGCGCCGCAGGGCCGCCTGGAGATGGCGGACGGCAGCGTAGCTGTCGGCGCCGAGACCCACGGAGCGGGAGAAAGGCGGGTTCATCAGGACGACGCTGGGGCGCGACGCGTCGGCGAGCGTGGAATTGATCATCGCACCGTCGTGGCCGGTGACCACGGCATCGGGAAAGGCGTGGGTCAGGCGCGTGCGGCGCGGCGCGGCATGTTCGTTGAGCTGGAGACCTGCATAATCCCGGCAATGGGCGACGAGAAGGCCGTTGCCGGCACTCGGCTCCAGAATGACATCGTCAGGCTGGATAGCCGCCAGGACGAACGCAACGGCGGCGAGATCGACGGGTGTCGAGAATTGCTGCCATTCGATCTGCTCTTCGCTGCGCACGGTCTGGGTGGGCAGACGGTCGAGCAGGTCGCAGGCCGCGCCGACATCGGCGAGCG
>CAZVVC010000451.1:0-1688 GCA_964630425.1 uncultured Bifidobacterium sp.
GCGTCCAGTCCGGCGGGCTGGCCCACGATCACCCAGAACAGCCCCCGCGGGTCCAGCAGCCGCTTCGCCACCCGCGCCACGTCCTCGCGCGTGACCGCCTCGATATAGGCGTTGCGCTTGTTGACGTAATCCCGGTCGAAACCGTAGCGCTGGATGCCGACGAGCTGGCCGGCGATGGCGCCGCTGGTGTCGAAGGTCAGCGGATAGGAGCCGGTCAGGAAGGTCTTGGCGTCGGCGATCTCGGCGTCGGTCGCGCCGCCCTCGGCCATGCGTGCGATCTCGGCCTCGATGACCTGCCGCGACTCGCCCATGCGCTCGTTGACGGTGGCCACCGTGCCCATCAGCAGCCCGGTATGCGCCAGCGGTTGCAGATAGGTGTAGACGCCGTAGGTCAGGCCGCGCTTGCGCCGCACCTCCTCCATCAGCCGCGACGAGAAGCCGCCCGAGCCGAAGATCTGGTTCAGCACCGTGGCGGCGAACCAGTCCGGGTCGTCGCGCTTGATCCCCGGCATGCCGAACACGGCGACGCTCTGCGGCACCTTGCGCTCGATCACCGTGACGGCCGGGTCGGGCCGGGTCATCGTCACCTCGGGCACCGTCCGCCCGGCGCCCTGGGCGGGCAGTGCGCCGAAGGTCGCGTCGAGCAGCGGCCCCAGCGCCTCGGGCGTGATGTCGCCGACCACGCCGACGCGCAGCCGGTCGCGGGCGAAATTGTCCCTCGCGTAGCCGCGCAAATCCTCGGCGGTCAGCGCCGCCAGGCTCTCGGGCGTGCCGGTCGTGTTGCGGGCATAGGGATGGCCGGGGAACGCCGCGCGCATCCACGCCTTGGCGGCGATCGAGCGCGGCTGGTCGTCCTCGGACCGCTGGATCGAGCGCACCTGGGCGCGCACCCGCTCGACCGCGTCGGCGTCGAAGCGCGGCCTCGACAGCGCGAGGCCCAGCAGCCGGAACGCCTCGTCCTTCTCCTCGCTCAGGGTGACCAGACCGCCGCTGAACTGGTCGCGGTCCGCGTCGAAGCTCATGCGGATGGCCCGGTCGTCCAGCGCCTTCTGGAAGGCGAGCGAATCGAGATCGCCGGCGCCCTCGTTCAGCAGGCCGGACACCAGATAGGCAAGGCCGCCCTTGCCGTCGGGATCGGCCGACACGCCGCCGTCGAACTCGTAGCTCATGGCGATCAGCGGGATGGAATGCTGCTCCACCAGCCAGGCCTTGATGCCGCCGGGGCTCACCACTTCCTTGATCTCGATGGCCTCGGCACGGGCGGTGACGGCGAACAGCACCAGGACGGCGGCAATGAGACGCTTCATCACGGATGCTCCTTCGCCGCTGCCGGCGACGCGGGCGGGCGGGCGATGGGCGCGGTCTCGCGCTCGGGCAGCAGCAGGCCGGTCACCGACTGCCGGGCGACGAACACCGCGCGCGCGGCGGCGATGATGTCCGCGTTGGTCACAGCCTCGATCCGGTCCGGCCATTCGATCACGTCCCGCACCGTGCGCCCGGTGACCAGCGCCGCGCCGAAGATGTTGGCAAGGCCCTCGCCGCTGTCGCGGGCATAGACCGCGGCCGCCTTCAGCGACCGCTTGGCCCGCTTCAGCTCCTCGTCGGTGACGCCGTTCTCCATGATCTCGGCCAGCACGGCGTCGACCGCCGCGGGGATCGGCGCCGGATCGTCGTCGCGCGGCCGCACC
>CAZVVC010000452.1:0-1673 GCA_964630425.1 uncultured Bifidobacterium sp.
GGCGTTCCAGCTCGGCGATGCGCTGGCTCACGGCGGCCTTGCTCACGCCCAGGCGCGCGGCGGCGGCGGTGTAGCTGCCCTGCTGGTGCAGCATGGCGAGCCAGTGCACGTGGCCCCAGAGTTCCGGTTGGTGGGTCTGCTTCATGGACATGATTGTTCACCAAAGCGAACAATACATTCAGTTTTCCGGTCTTGCCGCTGGCGGCGGCGCTTCCTACACTGGCCGGCACACCAGCAACCAGAGCCCATTTCCATGAGCACCGACATCCTTCATTACATCGGCGGCGCGCGCAGCGCCGGCCACGCCACCCGCCAGCAGGACGTGACCAACCCCGCCACCGGCGCCGTGACCGGCCGCGTGCGCCTGGGCAGCGCGGCCGATGTGGATGCCGCCGTGGCGGCCGCGCAGGCGGCCTTCCCGGCCTGGGCCGAGACGCCGCCGATCCGGCGCGCGCGTGTGATGTTCAAGTTCCTCGAAGGGGTCAACCGGCACAAGGACGCGTTGGCCCGCGCCATCACGCTGGAGCACGGCAAGGTGTTCACCGACGCGCAGGGCGAGGTGGCGCGCGGCATCGACATCATCGAGTTCGCCTGCGGCATCCCGCAACTGCTCAAGGGCGGCTTCACCGACCAGGTTTCCACCGGCATGGACAACTGGACGATCCGCCAGCCGCTGGGCGTGGTGGCCGGCATCACGCCGTTCAACTTCCCGGTGATGGTGCCGATGTGGATGTTCCCGCTGGCGATCATGGCGGGCAACACCTTCGTGCTCAAGCCCAGCCCGATCGACCCGTCGGCCAGCCTGCTGATCGCCGACCTGCTCAAGGAAGCGGGCCTGCCCGACGGTGTGTTCAACGTGGTGCAGGGCGACAAGGAGGCGGTGGACGCGCTGCTGGCGCACCCCGGCGTGCAGGCCGTCAGCTTCGTCGGCTCCACCCCCATCGCGAACCACATCTACGAGACCGGCGCCCGCCATGGCAAGCGGGTGCAGGCGCTGGGCGGCGCCAAGAACCACATGGTGGTGATGCCCGACGCCGACCTGGACCAGGCGGTGGACGCGCTGATCGGCGCGGCCTACGGTTCGGCCGGCGAGCGCTGCATGGCGATCTCGGTCGCGGTCCCGGTCGGCGACGAGACCGCCGACCGGCTGGTGAAAGTGCTCGCCCCGCGCGTCGAGGCGCTGAACGTCGCCCCCTACGACGACCCCGCCTCCGACATGGGGCCGGTGATCTCCCGCCAGAGCCTCGACCGCATCCTGGGCTACATCGCCGAGGGCGAGAAGGCCGGGGCGAAGCTGGTGGTCGACGGCCGCAATGTCAGGCTGCAAGGTTACGAGAACGGCTATTTCCTCGGCGGCTGCCTGTTCGACAACGTCACCAGCGACATGTCGATCTACAAGGACGAGATCTTCGGGCCGGTTCTGTCGGTGCTGCGCGCCCAGTCCTACGAGGAGGCGGTCGGGCTGATCAACGACCACGAATACGGCAACGGCACCTCGATCTTCACCCGCGACGGCGACACCGCGCGCGACTTCTTCACCCGCGTCCAGATCGGCATGGTCGGCGTCAACGTGCCGATCCCGGTGCCGGTGGCCTACCATTCCTTCTGCGGCTGGAAGCGGTCGCTGTTCGGCGACCATCACATCCACGGCATGGAAGGCGTGCGCTTCAACA
>CAZVVC010000453.1:0-1668 GCA_964630425.1 uncultured Bifidobacterium sp.
TGTCGAACCGGCGGTCCCCCGCGAAGAGCCGGCCCGCCACCCGGCCGCCCAGCGCCGCCGATACGACGGCCGGCACGTCGGCCACGTTGATGCCGTAGCGCGTCAGCGCCTCGCGGTCGGGATGCACCGAGAGCAGCGGCATCCCGGTCACCTGCTCGGTCTTGACGTCCCGGGCGCCCGGCACCGTTCTCAGGACCGCCTCCACCGCCTCGCCGGTCTCCAGCAGCCGGTCCAGGTCGTCGCCGTGGATCTTGACGGCGAGGTCGGACCGCACGCCCGAGATCAGCTCGTTGAAGCGCATCTGGATCGGCTGGGTGAACTCGTAATTGTTCCCCGGCACCGTCATGACCGCCTCCTCCATCTCCGCCACCAGTCGGGCCTTGGGCTTGCGGGGGTCCGGCCAGTCCTTGCGGTCCTTGAGGATGACGAAGGTATCGGCGACGTTCGGCGGCATGGGGTCCGTCGCCACTTCGGCGGTGCCGATCTTGGCGAAGGTCATCTACACCTCGGGAAACCGCTTCAGGCGCTTCTCCCCCGCCGACTGCATCCCCACCGCCTGTGTCAGGCTGGTGCCGGGAATGCGCAGCGCGTGGAGCGCCACGTCGCCCTCGTCCAGGTTGGGAATGAACTCGGCGCCCATGCGCGACGCCAGCAGCCCGCCGAGGACGACCAGCACCAGCGCGCCCGCCACCATCGCCGCGCGCCGCTTCATGGCGAAATCCAGCAGCGGCCGGTAGCCTCTGGCCGCCGCCCGCATCACCCGGTTTTCCTTTTCGTCCACCTTGCCGCGAATGAACGTCGCGACCGCGGCCGGCACGAAGGTCAGCGACAGCAGCAGGGCGCCCAGCAGCGCCGCCACCACGGTGAACGCCATCGGATGGAACATCTTCCCTTCCACCCCGGTCAGCGCGAAGATCGGGATGTACACGACAGTGATGATGATCACGCCGACCACGCTCGGCTGGGCGACCTCGCTCGTCGCCCTGGCCGCCAGCGCGTGCCGCTCCTGCGGCGTCAGCAGACGGCCCAGACGGCGCTGCGCCTCGCCGAACCGTCTCAGGCAGTTCTCGATGATGATGACGGCGCCGTCGACGATCAGCCCGAAATCCAGCGCGCCCAGGCTCATCAGGTTGCCCGAGACGCGGTTCGCCACCATCCCGCTCACCGCCAGCATCATGGACAGCGGGATGACCGCCGCCGTGATCAGAGCCGCGCGCACATTGCCCAGCAGCAGGAACAGCACCGCTATCACCAGCACCGCGCCTTCCAGCAGGTTCTTCTTCACCGTCTCGATGGTGCGATCGACCAGCGAGGTGCGGTCATAGACGGGCTTCGCCACCAGCCCCGCCGGCAGGCTCGCATTGACCTGTTCGATCCGCGCCGCCACCGCCTTCGCCACGGTCCGGCTGTTCTCGCCGATCAGCATGAAGACCGTGCCCAGCACGACCTCCTGCCCGTTCTCGGTCGCCGCGCCGGTCCGCAGCTCGCGGCCCGGGGCGACGTCCGCCAGGTCGCGCACCCTGATCGGCACGCCGCCGCGCCGCGCGACGACGATCCGCTCCAGGTCCTGCGCGCCCGCGGCTTGCCCCGGCACGCGGATCAGCACCTGCTCGCCGTTGCGCTCGATATAGCCGGCGCCCGCATTGGCGTTGTTCTTCTCCAGCGCCT
>CAZVVC010000454.1:0-1649 GCA_964630425.1 uncultured Bifidobacterium sp.
GATCCGCCGCGACGGCATGACCGTCGTGCCGCTGAGGCTCTATTTCAACGACCGCGGGCGCGCCAAGCTGGAGCTTGGCCTCGCCAAGGGCAAGAAGCTGGTCGATAAGCGCGAGACCGAGAAGAAGCGCGACTGGCAAAGGGAAAAGGCCCGCCTGATGCGGGCCAAGGGATAGGCTTCCCCTTTCCGTGCGTTAGCGGCAGCGCACGTTGCCGCGGTCTATCTCGTGGCCGATGGCCGCGCCGCCCGCCGCGCCGATGATCGCGCCCAATGCCTTGGAATCGCCTGGCGCGATGATGGCGCCCAGCGCCGCGCCGCTGACGCCGCCCACGATGAGGCCGGTGGTGCCGTCCGAACGGCGGCAGTAGTAGCGGCCGTCGCGGCCCCGATAGGCGCGGTCGTTCCGGCTCATCCGGTATTCCTTGTAGCGGCGGCGATCGTCGCGGTAATAGCGCCCGGCGTCGTAATGGCCGTAGCGCGGATCGGGCCGGTTGTAGTCGTATTGCCGGTATTCGATGTAGGCGCGGTCGTCGTGATAATGGCCGCCGCTGGCACATGCCGTCAGCAGGATGGCGGTGGCCGCGGTCGCGGCGAGCAGGGCGATACGCATGGGCGTCTCCATCATGGTTTTCCGGGGCCTTAACGTTTCCCCGCGAGTGGTGGTTCCATACCGCCTCACATTAACCGGGCGGGCACGGTTTCACCATCATTCGCGCCTCTGGGCCATAGCCGGCGAGCTTCCTGACCAGCGCGGGCTCGTCGACGAAATCGAATCCCTGGCGGCGCCAGAACGAGGCGGCGTCATAGACCGCGATCAGCGACACGCTCGGCAGCCCGGCGGCGACCGCGTGCTCGAACAGCCGGCGGGCCATGACCGAACCGGCGCCGGTCCCCCGCGCGCCAGGAAGCAGCGCCATGTCGTGGATGTAGTAGGTCGAGGCGTCCTGCGGGATGCGCTCGAGCAGGGTATTGAGCGAGGGCGGGCGCAGGTAATGCCAGGGATGGCTGACGACGTATCCCGCCGGCGTGCCGTTCACCTCCAGCAGGAAGCAGCCCGCGGGATAGATCCGCTGGCGCTCGGCGAAGACGAACGGGTGCTCGGGCAGGGCGGCATGGACGTCCGCCGCGATGGCGTCGACCACGGGGATGTCCGCCTGGGTCATGGGGCGCCATTCGGCGGCCGCGTCAGCCATGACGCCGGCCCTCGATACGCGGGAAAGGCTGGAAGGAGGGTTCTGCTCGGCACATCTTGTTCGGCGACCTGACTATGGGCGTGGATCGACGATACACTAACGGCAGCGAAGCGACAGGAGCCGGCATGACGGATGACGACGGCATCGAGATGCATGGCGGGATCAGGCGGAAGCTGATCCGCCGGAAGCAGGAATGGGCGCGTAACGGACGGCTGCTCACTGGCAGCCAGAAGATGGAGGACCGCACCCGGCGCCTGCCGCCGGGCCAGCGCCTGACAAAGGACTGGCCGGTGCTCGACCTGGGCATCCAGCCGGAGGTGCCGCTCGACAAGTGGAAGCTGGTGGTCGACGGGCTGGTCGAGAAGCCGCTGGAATGGCGCTGGCAGGACTTCATCGCCCAGCCGGTGTTCGAGGACGTGTCCGACATCCACTGCGTCACGACCTGGTCGCGCTACG
>CAZVVC010000455.1:0-1645 GCA_964630425.1 uncultured Bifidobacterium sp.
GAGGTGGACGGCCTGCCTATCCATTTCATCCACGAAAAGGGTTCAGGATCGAATCCTACACCATTGATATTGCTGCATGGCTGGCCCGGTTCCTATTTCGAGTTCCTGGACTGCGTCGAGCGCCTCGCCCATCCCGAACGCTTCGGCGGCAACGCCGAGGACGGGTGCGACGTGGTCGTGCCGTCTCTCGTCGGCTACGGCTATTCGGGCAAGCCGCCGAGCCCGGTCGACCCGCGCGGCCAGGCCGGGTATATGGACCGGCTGATGACCGAGGTCCTGGGCTATCCGTCCTATGTGGCGCAGGGCGGCGACTGGGGCAGTTCCATCGCCGCCTGGATGGGCTTCGATCACGGCACCGACAAGGGCGGCGCCTGCCGGGCGATCCACATGAACATGTTCGGGCTGAGGCCCGGCGGCAGCTTCAGGAACATCTTCGGCGTGGGCGTCGCGGCGCTGGAGACGGCCGAGGAAAAGGCCTGGGCCCGCGAGGCCGCCCGCCGCAGCGAAGGGCGCTTCGGCTACATGGTCCTGCAATCGACCAAGCCCCAGTCCCTCTCCTACGCCATGATGGACAGCCCGGTGGGCCAAGCCGCGTGGATCGCCGAGAAGATGCAGGCATGGGGCGACCGCACCGGCAAGGGCAGCGACGATCCGGTGTTCTCCATGGACCAGATCCTGACCAACGTCATGATCTACCTGACCAGCCGCACCTTCAACACCGCCGCCTGGCAATACCGCGCCCTGCGCGACAGCGGCCATTCGGTGATGCCCGAAGGATGCAAGGTCATGGTGCCGGCCGGCTTCGCCGACTATCCGGGCGAGCTGTCGCCGATCCCGCCGCGCAGCTATCTGGAAAAAGGCTATGCGAACGTGGCGTACACAAGCGCCCAGCCACGCGGCGGACACTTCGCCGCGCTGGAGCAGCCGGATTTGTTCTGCAAGGACTTACGAGCCTTCTTCAAGATACTCGCTTAACCGACCTGCTTCAGCTTCTCCCGGAACATCCGCCCCTTGGCCGCATAGGCCTTGCCGGACATCTCCAGCATCCGTTTGTCGTCGTCGTTCAGTTCGCGGACGATCTTGCCGGGTGCGCCGAGCACCAGCACGCCGTCGGGGATTTCCTTGTTGTTGCCAATCAGCGTGTGCGCGCCGATCAGCACGTTGGCGCCGATCCTGGCGCCGTCGAGGATGGTTGAGCCGATGCCGATCAGGGTGTTGTCGCCGATGGTGCAGCCGTGAACCATCGCCTGGTGGCCGATGGTCACGTTCCGGCCGATGGTGCAGGCGAAGCGCGGGTCCACATGGATGACGGCGCCGTCCTGGATGTTGCTGTCCTCGCCCACCGTGATGAGGTTGTCGTCGCCGCGCAGGGTGGCGTTGAACCAGACGTTGGCGCCCTTCTTCAGGATCACCCGGCCCATGACGTCGGCGCTGGGCGCGACCCAGATGTCGTCGCTTTCCAGGACGGGATGGTGCTCGCCGATGGCGTAGATGGGCATCGTTACTCCCCGGTTCGATTCGTGCTGGCACAAGCCTAGGGGCTTCTTGCATAGTGCGGCGACAAAAAATCAGGGAATGGGAGAAGGACATGCCGGGAGTGCTGGACGGCGTTCGGGTGCTCGACTTCGGCCGCTACATCGCGGGG
>CAZVVC010000456.1:0-1630 GCA_964630425.1 uncultured Bifidobacterium sp.
CGCCCTTGCGCGCGTCGATCAGGATCACGGCAAGGTCGGCGGTCGAGGCGCCGGTCACCATGTTGCGGGTGTACTGCTCGTGGCCGGGCGTGTCGGCGACGATGAACTTGCGCCGGTCGGTCGAGAAGAAGCGGTAGGCCACGTCGATGGTGATGCCCTGCTCGCGCTCGGCGGCGAGGCCGTCGACCAGCAGCGCGAAGTCGATCTCCTGGCCTTGGGTGCCGATGCGCTTGCTGTCGGCCTCCAGCGCGGCGAGCTGGTCCTCGAAGATCATCTTCGAATCATAGAGCAGCCGGCCGATCAGGGTCGATTTGCCGTCGTCCACGCTGCCGCAGGTGATGAAGCGCAGCAGGCTCTTGTGCTGGTGCTGCAGCAGGTAGGCGTCGATGTCCTCGGCGATGAGGTCCTGCGCCTTGTAGCTGCTTTCCTTGGGAGGCAGGGTCGTGGCCATCAGAAATAGCCCTCCTGCTTCTTCTTCTCCATGCTGGCCGCCTGGTCGTGGTCGATGGCGCGGCCCTGGCGCTCGGACGTGGTGGTCAGCAGCATTTCCTGGATCACCTCGGGCAGGGTCGCCGCCTCGGAGACCACGGCGCCGGTCAGCGGATAGCAGCCCAGGGTGCGGAAGCGGATCGGGCGCATCACCGGCACCTCGCCGGGCTTCAGCGGGAAGCGGTCGTCGTCCACCATCAGGATCAGGCCGTCGCGCTCGACGGTCGGGCGCATCGCCGAGAAGTACAGCGGCACGATCGGGATGTTCTCCAGGTGGATGTACTGCCAGATGTCCAGCTCGGTCCAGTTGGAGATGGGGAACACGCGGATGCTCTCGCCCTTGGCCTTGCGGGCGTTGTAGAGCCGCCACAGCTCGGGGCGCTGGTTCTTCGGGTCCCAGCGGTGATTGGCCGAGCGGAACGAGAAGATGCGCTCCTTGGCGCGGCTCTTCTCCTCGTCGCGGCGGGCGCCGCCGAAGGCCACGTCGAACTGGTATTTGTCGAGCGCCTGCTTCAGGCCCTCGGTCTTCCACATGTCGGTGTGCAGCGGGCCGTGGTCGAACGGGTTGATGCCCTTCGCCTTGGCCTCGGGATTCTGGTGGACCAGCAGCTCCATGCCGCTCTCGCGCGCCATGCGGTCGCGCAGCTCGTACATGGCCTTGAACTTCCACGTCGTATCGACGTGCAGCAGCGGGAACGGCGGCGGCGACGGATAGAACGCCTTGCGCGCCAGATGCAGCATGCAGGCGCTGTCCTTGCCCACGGAATAGAGCATCACGGGGTTTTCCGCCTCGGCTACCACCTCGCGGAAAATGTGGATCGACTCAGCCTCCAGACGCTGGAGATGGGTCAACCGGGCGGCGGAAATCTCCGCGTCGCCGCCGATCGCCTTAGCTGTAGTGCTCACGCCTTCAATCCCGTTGGGTTCCTTCGCATGCCGCATATAGACGGATCGGGCGCCGCAAACAACGGACGCCTCCCATGCGCGGCGCGAATGGACCGCTTCATGACAGTTGCGCGACACACAGCCGGGAACGGGGAGCGGAGTCAAGGGGCGATTGTCGGCAGGGCATGTGCAGCCCCTGCGTCCCGCCCTTCGCGACGCGGCTTCGCCGCTCCTCAGCGACTGTGTTTGCAGTCAA
>CAZVVC010000457.1:0-1623 GCA_964630425.1 uncultured Bifidobacterium sp.
GGCCGGATCGGTGCGGATGATCTCGACGATCCGGGTCAGCTTCTTCTGCATGTCCTGGAACGAGATGCTCTGGTCGGCGCGGATGCCGCCCATCAGCGCGCCGGTGTCCTGCTCGGGGAAGAAGCCCTTGGGCACGGCGACGAACAGATAGACGTTCAGCGCCACGGCCCCCGCCAGCAGCAGCAGCGTGGCGCCGCGGTTGACCAGCGCCCAGTCCAGGCTCTTCTCGTACCAGCCCTGCACCCGGTTGAACGCCCGCTCGGCCCAGGCGGCGGCGCGCGACGGGCGGGGCCTCTCGGGCAGGATCAGCGCCGCCAGCATGGGCGTGGTGGTCAGCGAGATCACCAGCGAGATCATGATGGCGACGCTCATGGTCACCGCGAACTCGCGGAACAGGCGGCCGACGATGCCGTCCATGAACAGCAGGGGAATGAACACCGCGACCAGCGAGACGCTGATCGACAGCACGGTGAAGCCCACCTCGGCCGCGCCCTTCAGCGCCGCCTCCAGCCGGCCCATGCCGCGCTCCACATGGCGGCTGATGTTCTCCAGCACCACGATGGCGTCGTCGACCACGAAGCCGGTCGCTACCGTCAGCGCCATCAGCGACAGGTTGTTGAGCGAGAAGCCCAGCAGGTACATCACCCCGAGCGTGCCCAGCAGCGAGACCACCACCGCGATTGCCGGGATCACCGTCGCCCGCAGCGAGCGCAGGAAGACGCTGACGACGCCGACGACCAGCAGGGTGGCGATGACCAGCGTCATCTCCACCTCGTGCAGCGAGGCGCGGATGGTGGTGGTGCGGTCCGAGGCGACGGTCAGCCGGATGTCGGCGGGCAGCGCCGCCTGGAGCGTCGGCAGCTCGGCCTTGATGGCGTCGACGGTCTTGATGATGTTGGCGCCGGGCTGCCGGCTGATGACCACGGTCACCGCCCGCTCGCCGTTGAACAGGCCCATCGTCCGGACGTCCTCGGGGCCGTCATAGACCCGCGCCACGTCGCGCAGCCGCACGCCCGCGCCGTCGCGCCAGGCGATGATCAGGTCGCGGTAGTCGGCCGCGTTCAGGCCGGGCCGGTTGCCGTAGATCTGGTAGGCGCTCTCGCCGTCCTCGACGACGCCCTTCGGCCGGTTGGCGTTGGTCGAGGTGACGGCGGTGCGCACGTCCTCCAGGCTGACGCCGAAGCGGGCGAGGGCGAGCGGGTTGAGCTCGATGCGCACCGCCGGCAGCGAGCCGCCGCCCAGCTCCACGTCGCCGACGCCCTCCACCTGCGACATGCGCTGCTGGACGATGTTGGAGACCGCGTCGTAGACCTGCGCCGGCGGCCGGGTCTTCGAGGTCAGCGCCAGGATCATCACCGGCGCGTCCGACGGGTTCATCTTGCGGTAGGTGGGATTGCTCCGCAGCGAGGCGGGCAGGTCGGCGCGGGCGGCGTTGATGGCCGCCTGCACGTCGCGGGCCGCCCCGTCCACGTCGCGGGACAGCTCGAATTGCAGGGTGATGCGCGCCGAGCCGGTGTTCGAGGACGAGGTCATCTCGGTCACGCCGGCGATGGTGCCCAGCCGCCGCTCCAGCGGCGCGGCCACGCTCGAGGCCATGGTCTCCGGGCTGGCGCCGGGCAGCGA
>CAZVVC010000458.1:0-1617 GCA_964630425.1 uncultured Bifidobacterium sp.
TGGTCAGCAGCCGGGCTTCGGCGCCGGTGCCGGGATGGACATGGATGGTCTGCCGGTCGGTGACGACGAAGCTCTCGGCGCGCAGCGTTTCCAGCCCGACATCATAGCTGCCGCTGGCGATGGCCCCTTCGATCTTCGCGTTGAGGAGCTGTTCGAACGCGGTGAAGAGCACGCCCTGCAGCTCGATGGTCAGCGCCAGGAGGCGGTTGAGGAAGGTGGTGATCGGCGGCAGCTCGTCCTTGATGCCGGTATCGTCCATCAGCTTGAGGCCGGTGGCGTCCTCGAACATCTGGAGCGAGCAGCCTTCGACCTTGCCGCGCACGAGCAGGAGATAGAGCTGGCGAAGCGCATCACGGGCATAGTGCGATTCCAGATTGTCCTCGGGCCGGAACAGGCCCTGGCCGCCGGTCTGGCGCTGGCCGCGGGTGATCGCGCCCAGCGTGTCGAGACGGCGCGCGATGGTCGAGAGGAAACGTTTCTCGGCCTTAACGTCGGTCGAGATCGGCCGGAACAGTGGCGGCTGCGCCTGATTGGTCCGGTTGGTGCGCCCCAGCCCCTGGATGGCGGCGTCGGCCTTCCAGCCCGGCTCGAGCAGGTAATGGACGCGCAGCCGCTGGTTCTTCGCGCCGAGATCGGCGTGATAGGAGCGCCCGGTGCCGCCGGCATCCGAGAAGATCAGGATGCGCTTCTGATCGTCCATGAAAGCGGCGGTTTCCGCCAGATTGGCCGACCCCGCCCGGTTCTCCACGACGAGACGATCAACGCCGCCGGGACTCGTCTTGCGGACGATGCGACGGGAGCGGCCGGTCACCTCGGCGACCAGTTCAGTCCCGAAACGCTGGACGATCTGGTCGAGCGCGCCCGGTACGGGCGGAAGAGAAGCGAGCTTCTCGATCAGACGGTCGCGGCGGGCGACGGCCTCGCGGCTTTCGACTGGTTGGCCGTCGCGATAGACCGGGCGCGACGACAGGTTCCCCTCGCTGTCGGTGAAGGGCTCGAAAAGCTGTACCGGGAAGGAATGGGCGAGGTAATCGAGGACATATTCCCTCGGCGTGATGTCGACGCGGACGTCGTTCCATTCCTCGGCCGGGAGCTCGGCCAAGCGGCGTTCCATCAGGGCTTCGCCGGTGGAGACGATCTGGATCACGGCGGCATGGCCGTCTTCCAGATCGCGCTCGATCGAGCGGATCAGCGTCGGTATCTTCATGCTGGTCAGCAGATGACCGAAGAACCGCTGCTTGGCCGACTCGAAGGCCGAGCGCGCGGCGGATTTGGCCTGGCGGTTCAGCGTGCTCGAGCCGGTGCCGTCTCCGAGCATGAATCCGCGGCGGAAGCGCACGGCGTTCGGCGCATCGTCGGGCGCGGCCGAAACCAGGTCGAAGGTCTCGTCGACCGTCCAGTATCCGGCAAGGAAGTCCGCATGGGCTTCGCCGGCATAGATGACGGTCTCGAGCTGGGCGTCCGACAGCAGGCCGTCGGTGACGAGGTTTGCGGGAACGCGCGGCCGGTAGCTCGGCTTGGGCGGCGCCACCGAGGCCATGGCGGCGGACTGCACCAGCTTGGTCGGGTGAGCCTGAGAACCGGGAATACGGATCGCCTGCAATCCGTATTCTTCAT
>CAZVVC010000459.1:0-1608 GCA_964630425.1 uncultured Bifidobacterium sp.
AGCCGGGCCGGCTCAACGGCTTCGTGCAGATCGGCGCCGACGGGATCGTCACCATCACCCTCACGCAGGCCGAGATGGGGCAGGGCGTGCAGACCTCGCTGCCCATGATTGTCGCCGAGGAGCTGGAGGCCGACTGGAGCAAGATCAAGGTGGTGCACGCGGCGGCCATTCCTGAGAACGGCATGGAGCCGGCGGCGATGGGCACCGGCGGCAGCCGCTCGGTGCGCGTCAATTTCGAGCCGCTGTCCAAGGCGGGCGCGGCGGCGCGCCAGCTTCTCATCCAGGCCGCGGCCAACCGCTGGGCCGTGCCGGTCGGCGAGTGCCAGGCCCGCAACGGCGTGATCGCCCATTCGAGCGGCAAGATGGAGACCTTCGGCAACCTGGCGCGCGGCGCGGCGACGCTGACGCCGCCGCAGAACGTGACCCTGAAGCCGGCCACCGAGCGGCGCCTGCTGGGCAAGCCGACCACCCGCCTCGACGCGCGCGAGCACGCGACCGGCGCCGCCGTCTTCGGCATCGACGTGGGCATGCCCGACATGCTGGTCGGCGCTTATGTCGAGTGCCCGGTGTTCGGCGGCAAGCTGAAGACGCTCGATCCCGCGCCGGCGATGGCGGTGCGCGGCGTGCTGCGCGTCGTTCCGCTGGACGACGGCTTCGTCGTCGTCGGCACCGGATTCTGGCCGGCGAAGAAGGGCGCCGATGCGCTGAAGCCGCAATGGGAGGCGGGCGCCAACGCCAAGAACGACAGCGCCAGGATCGAGGCCCAGCTCGCCGAGGCGCTGAAGAAGCCGGGCACGGTGGCGGTCGACCGGGGCGACACGAAATCGGCGGCCAGGTCGGTCAAGAAGACCATCAGCGCCACCTATCAGGTGCCGTTCCTGCATCATGCGACGATGGAGCCCATGAACGCCACCGCCTGGGCGCAGGGCGACAAGATCGACGTCTGGGCGCCCACGCAGAGCGCCGGGCGCGAGCGGCACGCCATCGCCGAGGAGTTCAACGTCCGGCCGGAGAACGTCAACATCCGCGTGCCCTATCTGGGCGGTGGTTTCGGCCGCCGGATCGGCATGGGCTTCATCCGCCCGGCCATCCTGGCGTCGAAGGCCGTAGGCAAGCCGGTGAAGGTGATCTGGACCCGCCAGCAGGACATGACCCACGGCATGATGCGGCCCTGCGCCGCCGCCAGGCTCACGGCCGGGATCGACGAAGGCGGCCTGCCGGCGGTCTGGGAGAACCGGCTGGTGGTCCCCTCGATCGCCGAGCAGCTCGCGCCGGCCCGGATCGCCAACGGCATCGATCCCATCTCGGTGTTCGGCGCCGACGCGCCGCATTACGACCTGCCCAACCAGAAGCTGGAATACGCCATGCCGCGGACGGGCGTGCCGCTGGGCTTCTGGCGGTCGGTGCCGCACAGCTACAACGCCTTCTTCATCGAGAGCTTCATCGACGAGATCGCCCGCGACACCGGCAAGGACCCGGTCGCGCTGCGCCGCCAGATGATGCGCGGCTATCCGCGCCACCTGGCGGTGCTCGAGCGGGCGGCGAAGGAGGCGGGATGGGACACGCCCGCGCCCGCAGGACACGGCCGGGGCATCGCGATCCACGAGA
>CAZVVC010000460.1:0-1594 GCA_964630425.1 uncultured Bifidobacterium sp.
CGCCGGTCAGGATGGCGATGTCTTCGAGCATGGCCTTGCGGCGGTCGCCGAAGCCGGGAGCCTTGACGGCGCAGATATTGAGTGTGCCGCGCAGCTTGTTGACCACGAGTGTGGCCAGGGCTTCGCCTTCGACATCCTCGGCGATGATCAGCAGGGGCTTGCCGGTTTTGGCAACGTTCTGCAGCAGGGGCAGCATATCCTGGAGATTCGAGATTTTCTTCTCGTGGATCAGGATATAGGCATCCTCGAGCACGGCTTCCATGCTGTCGGGATTGGTGACAAAATAGGGGCTGATGTAGCCCTTGTCGAACTGCATGCCTTCAACCACGTCGAGGGTGGTATCAATCGTGCGGGACTCTTCGACCGTGATCGTGCCGTCCTTGCCGACCTTCTCCATCGCTTCGGCGATCTTGGAGCCGATTTCTTCGTCGCCGTTGGAGGAGACGGTGGCTACCTGTGCGATCTCGGTATGTTCCTTGACCTTCTTGGACAGCTTTTTGATGCTCTCAACGACGATGGCGGTGGCTTTATCGACACCGCGCTTGAGGTTCATCGGGTTGGCGCCGGCGGTGACGTTCTTGAGACCTTCGCGATAGATCGCTTCGGCCAGCAGGGTGGCGGTGGTGGTACCATCGCCGGCGGTGTCGCTGGTCTTGCTGGCGACTTCGCGTACCATCTGGGCACCCATGTTCTCAAACGGGTCGGCCAGTTCGATTTCCTTGGCAACGCTCACGCCGTCCTTGGTGATGGTCGGGGAGCCGAACTTCTTGTCGATAACAACATTGCGGCCACCGGGACCGAGTGTGGTTTTGACAGCTTTGGAAAGCTTTTCGACACCGGCCAGGATCGCCTGGCGGGCGTCACTCTCGTACTTCAACTGCTTTGCAGCCATGGGAATAATCCTCTCTTTTTGCGATTACGTGTGAAAGACTTGAAACTTAGCCAACGACGCCGAGGAGGTCATCCTCGCGTACGATCTGGTAGGTTTTGTCGTCGATTTTGACTTCTGTGCCGCCGTACTTGGGCATCAGGACTGTGTCGCCGACCTTGACGTCGAATGCGATTTCCTTGCCGTCGTCGTCGCGCTTGATACCGATGGCAATAACCTTGCCCTCGGTCGGCTTTTCTTTGGCGGTGTCGGGGATAACAATGCCGCCCTTGACTTGTTCTTTGTCCTCGATGGGCTCAACAAGTACGCGGGCACCCAGTGGTCTGATCTTCATTGGTTGGATTCCTCCGTTGTGGTTGTAGGTTGTGTTACCGTTTTCCTGCCTGTTCTGCGGAATGACAGGAAAGGCGGAAAGTGTTGCCGGGCTTGAACCGCGCCCGGCAGGCGGGAAGTTATTTGTCGTCGACCATCTCGAAATCGGCATCGACCACGTCGTCGTCATCGTTGCCGGATGACTCGCTCCGGGCTTCGTCGGTCTGGCTGGTGGAGGTGCCTGCATCCGCTGCGGCGGCACCCTCGGCACCGGCCTGGGAGTAGAGATCCTGCGAGACGGCCTGCATGGCTTCCATCAGGGCTTCCTGTTTGGCCTTGATAGCGGCGATGTCGTTGCCCTTGAGGGCTTCCTTGACCTCCTCGACAGCCTTT
>CAZVVC010000461.1:0-1574 GCA_964630425.1 uncultured Bifidobacterium sp.
GATGCGCTTGCCGGTGAAGGCAGGCTTCCAGGTGGAGTTGAGCGCCGAGTTGTTCATCTGCCGGTAGGAGCGCGAGCCCGTGAAGCCGTCCATGAAGGTCTTGGCGTAATCCTCGAACAGCGGCACGCCGTTGCTGGACGTCTCGCTCGGGAAGTACGTCTCCGGGTCGAAGACGCCGGCCTCGATCTCCGCCGCGATCTTCCGGCGCATCTTCCGCGCCGCGGCTAGATTCGCTTTGGTCGGCGGGAGCGCAACGGTAAGGGAGCGGCGCCGGCCTTCGTATGTGAACCGGATGCGGATACTCTCCCTGAGAGCGTCGACTCCATCGGTCTTGGCCGGTCTGCCTCTACCCATTGATTGTATGCCTCCACGTCCACGTGGAGCCGCCCGAGCCGGTCTTTGACGAGGACGTCCCCTAGTTGCCACACCCCTTCATGGAGTCTAACACGCACCGCGCCGGGCGTGTCACCGGTGATCTCGCAGAACTTCTTCAGCAGAAGGAACCTGACGGGGGTCGCGTCGATCATATCAGCCTCACCTTCAGTCCAGCCTCCAGCATGATCCGGCGCGCCAGCTCCGCGCTGTCCTTCCAGCGGTCGGCGGTCGGCGCCGGCGCCACCACTTCCGCCAGCCCTGCCTGGACGATGATCGCCGCGCACTTGGCGCAGGGCCGCATCGAGACGTAGAGGCTGCAGCCCGCCGCCGCGCCGCGGGCGAACAGGATGGCGTTCTCCTCGGCGTGGATGGTCAGGGCCAGCTTGATGTCCCGGTCGTTCAGGCGCTCGGGCAAGTCGGCGGCGCCGCGCGGCAGGCCGTTGAACCCAACGCTCACCACCGTGCGGTCGGGGCGCGCGATCACGGCGCCCACCTGGGTGCTCGGGTCCTTGGACCACGTGGCGATGTATTGTGCCAGGCCGAGGAAGCGTTCGTCCCACCTGTTCATGGCAGCCCGGCCTCCGCCAGCGCCGCCTTCACGTCCTCGACACGGTCCGCCAGGATGGCGACGCCGCCAGCATCGGTGATTCGGGCGAGCTGGTCCTTCTGCGCCGGCGTGACGGTCGACTTCTTCCCGAAGGCCTTGCACTCGATGCCGATCATCCGGCCGCCCAGGCACGCCAGGATGTCGGGGACGCCGTGCGTCGAGTACGGCCCGCCGATCGGCATGCAGAACCACGCGCCGGTGGACTTGAGGTAGGCCTTGATCATGCGCTTCACCCGCGCCTCGGGCTTCTCTGCCATGGCTATTTCCCGTGAAACTCGCACCCCGTGCAGGGGCACCATCGGCGGCACAGGCCGCTCGGCTTCGCCGGGAACTTGTCGTTCTCGACGGCGAACTGGAGCCTGTGCACGCGCGGGATGAACTCCTGCCAGATCCGCGGCATGTCGTCGCGCGTGTAGGTTTCGGACGAGATGTCGTCGGTCTTGAGCCAGATGAAGGCGGTCGTCACCTTCTCGACGTGCGGCCGGTGCGCCATCTCCATGGCGGCGGCCAGCTTCATCTGCTGGCTGTCAGCGTCCGGCTTGCCGGTCTTGTAGTCGCCGACGAACAGGTTACGCCCCTTCTCGACCGAGAC
>CAZVVC010000462.1:0-1533 GCA_964630425.1 uncultured Bifidobacterium sp.
AGATCGCCGGCTACCAGCGCGCCGTGGAGCTGACCTTCTCGGGCCGCCTGGTGAAGGCCGACGAGGCGCTGAAGCTGGGCATGGTGCTGGAAGTGACCGAGCCCGACCAACTCATGCCGCGCGCGCTGGAGATGGCGGGCCTGTTCGCCTCCAAGCCGCCGATCACCACCCGCTACACCAAGCGGCTGATGAAACTGGCCGAGCGCGAGCAGCTGAAGGACTTCCTCGACCAGTGCGCGTTCTTCCAGGGCGTGTGCCACCAGACCGCCGACCACCAGGAAGCGGTCGATGCCTTCATCGAGAAGCGTTCCGCCCACTTCGCCGGCCGGTAGGGCCGCACCCGGACTCGTCACGAAAGAATCTGCATCCATTGATTGAACCAGACGAACAGAGTTCCACATAATATTGAAAGCGCACGGGATTTACGAAAACCCGCAAGCGTGGAACCACAGATGGAAGGATGCCGATGAGACGCGTGGCCGCGCTTCTCGCCTCTCTTCAATTCATGACGCCGATCGTCGCGGCGGCGCAGGAAGCGCCGCTGCCCGAGGCGGTGGTGAAGATGCTGCGCATGGCCGCCGCCCGCGATCTGAAGGAAGAGACGTCGCGCTATCTGGATACGGCCGTGTCGATCGCGGCCGACTCCTATCCCGACTCCCGCGAGGCGATCCAGGCCGAGGCGCGGCGACTCGCGCCGGCGCGCGAGCAGCGCCTCGCGTCCATCATCGCGGGCGAGACCGCGCCCGGATCGACCCCGCCTGAAAAGCGGGTCGCCGCCGACGAGAAATCGGTGCCGCCCGCCAGCGCGGCGGCGCAGAAGGCCGCGCCGCCCAAGCCGAAGGGCTTCCTGCCCACCGACCACTGGAAAGGCGGCATCGAGCTCGGCGCGGCCATGAACGACGGCAACGTCTCGACCCGCTCGGTCGCCACCGCCGTCAACATGCTGAACGACCGCGAGAAGTGGCGCCACAAGGTCGGCGCGACCTTCGGCATGATCCGCACCGACGGCGTCACCACCAAGCAGGCCGCCACCGCCAATTACCAGCTCGACTACAAATGGTCGCCGAGGCTCTACAGCTACGGCCTATTCGACTACAACCGCGACCGGTTCGGCACGTTCCGCGAGCGCTATCTGGAAACGCTCGGCGTCGGCTATCGCCTCCTGCAGGGCGAGACCTATTCGCTGGACGTGGAAGGCGGCGCGGCCCTGCGCCAGAGCCGCCCGGCGCTGACCATGCTGCGCGAGGACGAGTATGGCGGCCGCGTCAACACCATCTTCAACTGGAACATCTCGAACAGCTTCGCGATCAACAACACCGGCTCGGCCTTCGTCACCGACGCGCGCACCTCGCTCGAGAACACGGTCGCGCTGAAGACCAAGATCACCGAACGGATCTCGGGCAAGCTGTCGTTCAACCTGAAGCACGACACCGACGTGCCCTTCGATACCGTCCGCACCTCCACCGAAACCAAGGCGACGCTGCTGTACAGCTTCTAGAGCGGTAGCCGCCAAGCACGATTCGAGAGGGACTC
>CAZVVC010000463.1:0-1525 GCA_964630425.1 uncultured Bifidobacterium sp.
ACCGCCCACCATCAGATCGGGCGCGTTCGGATATGTGCCTTCGGCCATCGTTGAAACCCTGAAAATGACTCGCCTTTTTGCCCCGAACTCCGGTTTCAAGCGCTTGCAGGGCCCAATTGCCCTCCTTATATACGCCCAGACGCCGGAGCGGGATCCCCGCTGCGGCCAAAAAAATCGGGATCGGGCACGGGTGCTTTCGAAGGCCCAAGCCCCAAACATCGCCAAGAGAGGATTTTGAGCATGGCCAAAGTCATCGGTATCGACCTCGGGACAACCAACTCCTGTGTCGCCATCATGGACGGAGCGCAACCGCGCGTCATCGAGAACTCGGAAGGGGCGCGCACGACGCCCTCGGTCGTCGCCTTCAAGGATGAAGAGCGGCTGGTCGGTCAGCCCGCCAAGCGGCAGGCCGTCACCAACCCCGAAAACACCATTTCCGCCGTCAAGCGCCTGATCGGGCGCCGGTTCGGCGATCCGGCAGTCGAAAAAGACATGCAGCTGGTGCCCTACAAGATCATCAAGGGCAACAACGGCGACGCCTGGGTCGAAGCCGCGGGCGAGAAGTATTCGCCCTCCCAGATCTCTGCCTTCATCCTGCAGAAGATGAAGGAAACCGCCGAGAGCTATCTTGGCGAGAAGGTCGAACAGGCCGTCATCACCGTGCCCGCCTATTTCAACGACGCCCAGCGTCAGGCGACCAAGGATGCCGGCAAGATCGCCGGCCTCGAAGTGCTGCGGATCATCAACGAACCTACCGCGGCGGCGCTGGCCTATGGCCTCGACAAGAAAGAAACCAAGACCATCGCGGTCTATGACCTTGGCGGCGGCACCTTCGACATCACCATCCTCGAAATCGACGATGGCCTGTTCGAGGTGAAATCGACCAACGGCGACACCTTCCTGGGTGGCGAAGACTTTGACATGCGCCTGGTCAACTACCTCGCCGACGAGTTCAAGAAGGAACACGACGTCGACCTGAAGAAGGACAAGATGGCGCTCCAGCGGCTCAAGGAAGCCGCCGAGAAGGCCAAGATCGAGCTGTCGTCCTCGTCGCAGACCGAGATCAACCAGCCGTTCATCTCGATGGGCGCCGGCGGCCAGCCGCTGCACATGGTGATGAAGCTGACCCGCGCCAAGCTGGAAAGCCTGGTCGGCGACCTGATCAAGAACTCGCTCAAGCCCTGCCAGGCCGCGCTCAAGGATGCCGGTCTGTCCAAGGACGACATCGACGAGGTGATCCTGGTCGGCGGCATGACGCGGATGCCGAAGGTGATCGAGGAAGTCACCAAGTTCTTCGGCAAGGAGCCGCACAAGGGCGTGAACCCGGACGAGGTCGTGGCGATGGGTGCCGCGATTCAGGCCGGCGTGCTGCAGGGCGACGTCAAGGACGTGGTTCTGCTCGACGTCACGCCGCTGTCGCTCGGGATCGAGACCCTGGGTGGCGTCTTCACGCGGCTGATCGACCGCAACGCGACGATCCCCACCAAGAAAAGTCAGATCTTCTCGACCGCCGAGGACAACCAGA
>CAZVVC010000464.1:0-1519 GCA_964630425.1 uncultured Bifidobacterium sp.
GTTCCTTGGCGTAGTGCTGCAACGCCAAGGTCAACAGCAGCAACATGATGCTCGACACGCCCGCCACGATCACTACCTTCAGCATTCGCTCCCGCCACGGCGCCATGATCGATTGCTGGGTGCGCCCCACGACCGTGAGCAGCGCGGCGGCGGGTTCCGGCCGCGAGATGGCGTACATCATGCCGGCGCCGCCGACCTGCGTGCGGAATTCGAGGATCGTCGGCTGTTGCTGCGCCGCCTGCAGAATTTCCTCCTGCCACTCCATGCTGCCGATCCGCATGGATACCGGCATGTCCGCGGCGGCGCCGGACGCGACGCGCGCCAGGATGTCGCCGCTTTCGTTCATCAATCCCATGACCGCGTCCGATGGCAATGAACGCTCATAGCGCCGGTGCAGCGCCTCGATGTCGAACCAGGCGCCTGCATACCGGATCTCTCCCGCCGGCCCGGCCATCCGCACGGCGACCGGAATGACGCGCTGCGCGGGGTTGCGCGGCGCGGGAATCGGCGTACCGACGAACATGGGAGGCGCCTCGCGAAACGCTGGCCGGAGCCACTCGGGCGGCTCGCGGGCCGCCTCGTGATAATCCTCCCGCGCAGCCACCATGAAACGATCCGCCGCCGCCACGAACAGCGCGTCCACATAGGCGCCGCTGACCAGATCGCCACGCAGCATCTTCAGCGCCTCGCGCTCCCCGGCGTGCTGCATTCCGCCGATCGCCTCGAGATGGTTGGCCGCCGCGCGCGCAGAACCCAGCCCGTCGGCCAGGACCGCCTCGGTGTGCACATTCAGCCCCGTGGCAAAACCCGCCAACGCCGTGCGCGCCGCCGCACGCGTCTGCTGGCGATCGATGAATACGCTCGTCATGGCGTAAACCCACGCGACGACGGCGACGATACCCGCGTACGCGAACACCGATCTTCTCAGGCGCACCAGATGTCGAGGATCCGACAGGGGCGTGGTCTGGACCGAAGCGTGATTCATGCCTGGGATCGAGGACCGTGTTGAGATGCTGGACAGGCACGCTGCATCGCCCGACCGGCGGGGATTACGTGCTCGTCGGGCCAGGAATCGCAGTATTCTGCAATTCGAGCCATCGGCGGGATAGCATTTGCCGTACATTGGACGGCTGTGCGCGGATGCCTGGCTTGGTTCGCCAGCCATGCACGGCCCGATATTGGGATCGGCATTGGGATCGGCGGCAGGGTGTGCAGCGCGAATCATTTTTGTTGCGCCGCAGCATCACCGGCCGGTGAAAAAGGGCCGATTGCCGCCCGATTGCCGCCCCGTGACTGCCCTGGCTGCTGCGGACCTGCCACTGCGGGTCCGGTCCCGTCCCGCCGGTCCCGTCCAGCCCAGGACCGGCTGGACGGGACCGGCGGGACTCCTCAGCTGATTTTTCGGGTGATGATGTTCGACAGCGTGCTGTGGGTGCCGTTGGACGTCACCGCCCGCACCGCGAAGTAATAGACGCCGGGTTGCAGATCCTGCATCACGAAGGTATTGGAGCCCGAACCC
>CAZVVC010000465.1:0-1518 GCA_964630425.1 uncultured Bifidobacterium sp.
CGCTGGTGTAGTGGAGGGTGACGATCAGCACCGCCGCCCGGATCATGGTGGCGCCCTCGACGGGCAGGTCGGCAGGCTCGGGCGCCTCGGGCTCGACCCAATCGCAGATCCCGCCCAGCGTCCGATCCGCGGCGAGGACAGTGCCCACCGCGGACGTCAGGGTATCGAACGCCGCATCGAGCCCCGAGCTGCCCCGGACGAACGCTTCGATCTCTGCACGGTGCTCATAGTGGTATCGGAGCGGCGACAGGGTCACTTCGGGCTCGCCCGGGGTGCCGTCGCGCAGGATCAGCAGGCCGGAAGCGGGGATTTTCTCCGGGAGCGAGGCGTTCCGCAGCACCGCGACGCCGCCCGTAATGCCCTTGAGCCGGGTGTGCAGGGCGGACAGCACCTGTTCGCGCCGGGTGGTCATGGCATGTCGCTCCATTTGCGCACGATGGCGGCGGGCAGCGCGGCCAGCGCCGCCTGCGCGGGTTTCTCGAGGTCGAGCCGCTTGCGCAGCTTGACCTGCGGCACCAGCAGGAAGATCGGGATCGTGGTCAGGCCGCGGCCGGTCTTGGACCGGGAAGCAACGGCCCTTCCGCCCTTGGCGATGCGGCCCTCGGCGATCAGCAGGCTCGGCCCGCTCGGGCGATAGACGAACCGCAGCCGCATGCCGGTCCGCCGCTCCCATTCGCCGGGCGTCGGGCGCTTTCCCGATCGGCTCTTGCCGGCGGCTTCGGTCGGGATCGTGAGCCAGAAGCCGGCGCTGGAGCGGATCAGTGGCCCGGTGTCATGAGCGTTGACGATCACCGGCGCCCGGGTCCAGACCATCGACGCCGCGTTCATGCTGTGCTTGTGCTTCGGCCAGGTCTCCGAACGGATCGTTCGCGCGAGACGCTGGCCGAGGCCGGCGCCGGTGATCTGGCCGCGCCAGACGTTCTTGAGTGCGACGCCAGCGTCCCTGATCCCGAAATGCACCGCCTTCTCGCCGGCCTTCACCTCGTTCGCCATCAGACGGGAGAGGTCGGTGAACTCCGCCCGCAGTTTCACGTCGGGCTCAGATCAAGGGTCCAGACGAGGCGTTCCCGGTCGCGGCGGGGTTCGCCCTGCAGCTCGAAGGTCTCGCCGCTGATCACGATCCGGTCGCCCGGGCGCGGCGCGGCGATCTCCGACACGCGCACGTCGACGCGGACGGTCTCGGACCAGATGCGGGCGCCGCCGAAGTCGGTGATCTCGTCAGGCGCTTTCCGGATCGCGCGGATCGGGGAGCCGGGCGAGGCGCCGCCCGGCATCCATGTTGCATCCACCGCGAGGTTCGGGTCTGCGAACAGCAGATCTATAGCGGCGGCAAAGGCGGTCATGGCGCGTCAGGCCGCAGTGCCGTTCAGCCGCACGCGGCCGACGGTCTCGCCGGCGGTGCTGCCAACCGCGAGAACAGCGACACCGATCAGCGTGTTGCTGCCGACCGTGGTCGTGCAGGCCTTCGCGGTGGCGTCCCAATAGACCTTTGCGCCGACCGTCCACGCCTGGCTGGCG
>CAZVVC010000466.1:0-1512 GCA_964630425.1 uncultured Bifidobacterium sp.
GCGAGATCATCGAGACGCCGATCATCTCGAACTTCAAGGAAGGCCTGACCGTGCTCGAGTACTTCAACTCGACCCACGGCGCCCGCAAGGGCCTGGCCGACACGGCGCTGAAGACGGCGAACTCGGGCTACCTGACCCGCCGCCTGGTCGACGTGGCGCAGGACTGCATCATCATCGAGCGGGACTGCGGCACCACCAACGGCCTGACCGTGAGCGAGGTGATGGAAGGCGGCGAGGTGATCGAGCCGCTGGCCGAGCGTCTCCTGGGCCGTTCCTCGGCCGAGGACATCATCGACCCGGCGACCGGTGACGTGCTCGTTGCCGCCGGCAAGGAGCTGGACGAGGTCGCGGTGGAGAAGGTCGAGCGCGCCGGTATCGGCACCGTCAAGATCCGCTCGGTGCTGACCTGCACCTCGGTGGGCGGCGTCTGCGGCGCGTGCTACGGCCGTGACCTGGCCCGCGGCACCAAGGTGAACATCGGCGAGGCGGTCGGCGTCATCGCGGCGCAGTCCATCGGCGAGCCGGGCACCCAGCTCACCATGCGCACCTTCCACATCGGCGGCGCGGCGCAGTTCGCCGAGCAGTCCTCGGTGGAGGCGACCAGCGACGGCACCATCACCCTCGAGAACCGCAACGTGGTCGAGGACAGCCAGAAGCGCCTCGTCTCCATGAGCCGTAACTGCGAGATCGTGGTCGTCGATGCCAACGGACGCCAGCGCGCCCGCTACAAGGTGCCCTACGGCGCCCACCTGCTCGTCGACGACGGCAGCCAGGTGAAGCGCGGCACCAAGCTGGCCGAGTGGGACCCCTACACCATCCCGATCATCATCGAGCGCGGCGGCATCGCCCGCTATGTCGATCTGGTCGACGGCGTCTCGGTCCGCGAGGTGCTGGACGAGACCACGGGCATCTCGCAGCGTGTCGTCATCGACTGGCGCTCGCAGCCCAAGGGCGTCGACCTGCGGCCGCGCATCACCCTGCGGGACCAGGACGGCGAGGTGATCAAGCTGTCGAACGGCCTCGAGGCCCGCTACTTCCTGTCGGTGGACGCGATCCTCACGGTCAATGACGGCGTCGACCTGCATGCCGGCGACGTGGTCGCCCGTATCCCGCGTGAAGCCGCGCGTACCCGCGACATCACCGGCGGTCTGCCCCGCGTGGCCGAGCTGTTCGAGGCCCGCCGGCCCAAGGATCACGGCATCATCGCCGAGAACTCGGGCTATGTGGAGTTCGGCAAGGACTACAAGAACAAGCAGCGGATCGTCATCAAGCCGAAGGACGGCGACGGCGAGCCGGTGGAGTACCTGATCCCGAAGGGCAAGCACATCAGCGTGCGCGAGGGCGACTTCATCGAGTCCGGCGAATACGTGCTGGAAGGCAATCCGGTGCCGCACGACATCCTGCGCGTGCAGGGCGTCGAGGCGCTGGCCAACTATCTGGTGAACGAGATCCAGGAGGTCTACCGGCTGCAGGGCGTGAAGATCAACGACAAGCACATCGAGGTGATCGTCC
>CAZVVC010000467.1:0-1508 GCA_964630425.1 uncultured Bifidobacterium sp.
CGATAGCAACCGACAACACGCCCCGGCCTTTGCATGTGCCCCCGGCATGGACCGTGGCGCGCGGCGGAACCGTCGCCGGCACGCCGACCGGCCGTGTCGAAAACGCCAATGCCGCCGCCCGCGTCGAACCGCGCCGCGAAGGCTACTACAACGCCATACAGGTATTCCCGTGGAGCGAAGGGGCGCTCTATCAGGTCTATGCCGCAGTCGGGCAGATCACGACCATTGCGCTGGAGCCGGGCGAGAGCTTGACCGGCGCAGGGCCGATCGCGGCCGGCGACACCGCCCGCTGGGTCATCGGCGATACGGAATCCGGTTCGGGTGCAAATCGCCGCGTCCATATCCTCGTAAAACCGACACGGCCGGACATTTCGACCAACCTTGTCGTCACCACCGACCGACGCACCTACATGATCGAGCTGCGCGCGCGGGAAACGCTTTACATGCCCGCCGTGGCATGGGCCTATCCCGCGCCGCCGGCAGGCCAGCGCCAGACCGTTCCGTCCATGCCGATCATACCGGCCGAGGCCGCGCGGAACTATCGCTACGCCTTGCAGGTGCAGGGCGACAGCCCGCCATGGCGGCCGGTTTCTGTCTTCGACGATGGACGCCGCGTCTATGTCGTCTTTCCGGCCGGGATCGTGCAGGGCGAGATGCCGCCGATCTTCGTGCTCGGCTCCGATGGCGAGCCGCAGATCGTCAATTCCCGCATCCATCAAAACGTTCTGATCGTGGACCGCCTGTTCGGCGCGGCCGAGCTGCGCCTTGGCAGCGGCAACCGCCAGCAGGTCGTCAGGATCGTCCGCGCCAACCCGACGCAGGCGGCAGACGCGCAGCCCGCCAGCATGACCGGAGGCTCCCCCTCATGACCGACAACACCATCGCCGATACTGCCGCCCCCATGCGCCTGCGCGCCGAGCTGCCCCGCGTCACACGCCTGTCCCGTAAGATGCTGGCAGGCGTTGGAGCCATCGCGCTTCTCGGCATCGGCGGCGCGCTGATCTACGCGCTACAGACCCGCGATGCTGGACCGGGCGGCGAAGAACTCTATTCGACCGAGAACCGGCCCACGGCAGACGGCTTGTCTGGCCTGCCGCGCGACTATACGGGGCCGGTGCTCGGCCCCGCGCTGCCCGGAGATTTGGGTCGCCCGATCCTCGACGCGCAGAACCGGGGACAACCAGTCGCGCCGCCCGTCATGGCGACGCCCGCCGTCGATCCCGAGGAAGAACGACGCCGCGCCGAGGAAGAAGCCGCGCGCTTGAGCAACGTCTTTTTCCAGTCCGGCCCGCGCACGGGAGCGCAAACCGGAACGGCCATGCCAAGCCTTGCCGGGCTTGGCCTCGGCGGACAGCCGGCGACGCAGGACCGGCACGCGGCTTTCCTCAATGGACCCGTGGACCGGCAGACCGTCGCGCCGGATCGCGTCGCGCCGCCGGCATCGCCCTATATTCTTCAGGCCGGGGCCGTGATCCCCGCCGCGTTGATAACCGGCATCCGTTCCGATC
>CAZVVC010000468.1:0-1508 GCA_964630425.1 uncultured Bifidobacterium sp.
TCGCTGCGATCAATGGCTCCAACGGCAATGACACCATCATCGGGTCGGCCGGTGACGATCGCATCATCGGCGGCAACGGCGCCGATCTGATGACCGGCGGTGGCGGGAGCGACATCTTCGTCTTCGATCATATCAACGAGACGAAGGGCAACGGCCTGTTCGACACCATAACTGACTTCAAGTCGGGTGTGGACAGGATTGACCTGTCGGGCATTGATGCCAATGCGTCGCTCGCCGGGGACCAGGCTTTCCGGTTCGTCGACAGCAAGGCGTTCAGCGCGGCGGGCGATCTGCGTATCGACACCACGACGGTTGCCGGCGTCACGCGTTTGCTGGGTGATATCACCGGCAACGGCGTTGCCGATTTCGAAATCAGGCTATCCGGCGTTCATGACCTGACGCAGGCCGATTTCATCCTCTGAACAATTTGATGACGGGTCATTCAGCCTGAAATTGAAGGGATGCTCCACGGGAAAACCCCCGTGGAGCATCTCGCATGACGGGACATCAGCTTCCCGACATCCATGGCGTAAATCTGCTCCGGCAGGGCCTGGCGCTTTTCATGTCGAGAACGGATCGTTAAGCGGGTTCAGGGTATATTGCCGTCTACTCTCGCGATCCTTCGTTTGTCTCAGGCTGACTTGACGCTATGTTACCATCTTCGTCGCCAGCGCGCAGCGTGATGACGGCCGATCCGTTTAAACCGGCCAGCGTAACATGCGCCGTGCGGCCGGGCGTCGCTCCGGCTGCGCGTCGCCATGGTCGGGACCGGCGCGGATGAGTCCGGCTTTGCCCCGGATCGGCGTGGTCGTGGTCGCCTTCAACTCAGGCGAGATCATCGACGAGTGCCTGGAGACGCTGTTCGCATCCGACGGTGTCGCCCTCAGGGTCGTGGTGGTCGACAACCAGTCCACCGACGATAGCTGCGCCGTCGTGCGTGAGTGGGCAAGCGGGCGAACGCCGTTCCGCCGCCGGCCGGAATGTCCGTTGCCGCCCGCACCGCTTGTGCCGAAGCCGATCGCCCTTGCCGAAGCGCCGGCCGATGCGCCGCCGCCGGTGCCGGGGCCGCTCACGCTGCTGCGCTCGCCGGTGAATGGCGGCTTCGCCTATGCGGTCAACCTGGGCCTCAAGCTGCTGCTGGCCGATCCCGAGATCGACCTGTTCTGGGTGCTGAATCCCGATTGCGCCGTCCCACCCGCGACCGCCGCCGCGATTGCGGCGGCGGGCGAGGACCGCGACTTCGCCCTGATGGGCGGGCGCGCGATCTATTATGAGCGGCCGGACGAGATCCAGACCGATGGCGGTCTGGTGTCGCGCTGGACGGGCCGGTGCAGATCGCTTCACGCCGGGCTGCCGGTCAGCACCACCGCGCTGCCCGACGCCGCCGCAATCGACTATATCACCGGCGCCTCGATGGTCGCGACGCGCGACTTTATCGCCGCGGCCGGACTGATGGTGGAAGAATATTTCCTCTATTATGAGGAGGTCGATTGGGCCTTCCGCCGCGG